>PHBQ01000111.1 GCA_002841975.1 Candidatus Cloacimonetes bacterium HGW-Cloacimonetes-1 | reverse complement strand
CCAGCGAAACAAAGCCAGATACCCCTACGAGAACTTCGAAATGATTATGCGTAAGCTTGGTTTCACCACAGAGGACTTCGATAATCTCACCCTACCGGAGTTGTACTTGCGGCTCTGTCTGACAAGTACAAAAGGAGACATCTAATGGATGCATTGATCGGCTGGATCGGGGGTAAACGCCTCCTCCGCAAAACTATATCGCAATACGTGCCCAAGGACATTACCGGCTACATTGAACCTTTCGGGGGAGCTGCCTGGATGCTGCTCTTCAAAGACAAATGGGGCGATTTAGAGGTCTATAACGATCTCGACTACCGCCTGGTTAATCTCTTCCTGCAGGTTAAGTATCACCCAGACGAACTGATCAAAGAACTGGACTGGTTAGTAGCCAGCCGTAAGCTCTTTGGTGATATCCTCAAACAAGAAGGCTTAACCGAGATACAGCGGGCTGCCAGGTTCATGTTCCTGATCACCAGATCATTCGGCTCAAAAGGTGACAGCTTCGGCACCTCTCAGAAGCGGGGTACCTCCAGTATGTATAACCGTCTGGAACGCATCAAAGAACTGCATAAGCGTCTGGATATGGTGATCATCGAGAACCTATCATACGAGAAGGTGATTGAGAAGTATGATACCAAGAGCAACTTCTTCTACTGTGACCCACCCTACATGCTGGGCTATACCTATGAGAACTCGAAGCAGTTCAGCCACGAAGCCCTGAGAGACATCCTGAAGAACATCAAAGGAAGGTTCATCCTATCATACGATGATAACCCGGAAGTCCTGAAGCTATACAAAGGCTATGACATCAAGCATGTCACCAGAACCAAAGGTATCAACCGCAAAGAAGGCAAGTCCGAGTTCAATGAAGTGATCATTGCCAACTTTGATCTCATAGAGACTGAACTGGATACCTCCAAAACTAAATCGAAGGCAACTACCAAAGAAATCAGGGGGATTACATGAACTCGATCATCTCCTGGGTAGGCGGCAAGAGACTTCTGAGAAAGAAGATACTGCCACTCATCCCAAAGCATGACATTTACTGCGAAGTCTTTGGCGGTGCTGCCTGGATACTATTCGGCAAGAGCCCCAATAAGGAAAACTGGCAGTTATCCAAGAAGAGCAGATACACAGAAGTCTACAACGACATCAATGGTGACCTGGTGAACTTCTGGAAGTACGTAAAACAGCATCCTGAAGCGTTTGTAACGGAGTTGAACCAGTACTTGGTATCAAGGGAGATGTTCGACACGTTCACCCAACATGAGCCCAAAACTGAGCTTGAACGGGCTATCCGCTTCTACTTCCAGTTGTCCTGCTCCTACGGCTCACGCAGTAAGAACTTCTGCATCATGCAGGGTTATAAATACATGCCCCTGCGAAACCTCGAAAAGGTCAAAGCAGCCTCGGAACGGCTCAAGCAAGTGATCATCGAAAAGCAGGACTTTGAGAAGATCATCGCCCGGTTTGATACTCCCAATACCTTCTTCTACCTCGATCCACCCTACTACACAAAGGAGCATCTATACGACAGAGAAGACGCAGACGCCTTCACCAAGCATGAAGAGCTGGCAGCTATCCTGAGAAACATCAAAGGGAAGTTCCTGTTATCCTACAATAACGATCCTTACATCCGCACACTCTACCAAGGCTTCACCATTGATGAAGTTGAAGCGCAATATACTGTTTCAGGCAGTTTCCAGACTGAAACTGAGCTGTTGATTAGGAATTATTGATGGTTTCCAGTGTTAACGAATATGGGCTAACCTTGATACCCATTACGTCTTGCATTCTCTACACAATCTTGTCGGTTAACGTATCCCTGTGAAGAAGCACCTACAATACGACCATTCGATGCAACTCTTCGCCATCTCCAAAGCCTTTGAGTATCTTGGTAGAATTCCCAGATGTCATTTGAACTCATTTCTAGCCTCTCAATTAGTTGATACAAAATATAGTAATCATAATCTGCGAGTACGCAAATATTAAATGCCAGATTTAACCTTCAAACTCATCCTCGTCACTGACGAAGCCAATCTCAAGCTTGCGGAAGTTAAGCAGGAGGCGGAGTCCACCCAGTCTGTGGTGGAGAAGCCTGCTGCGGTTAAGATCGCAGCAGAACAGGCATTGGCTACCATTCGTGATGTCAAGATCGCAGTCGATGGAGTGATCCAGGTAGTCGGTGGTCTGGTGCGTTCCATGAATGGATTGCTCGATGCTTCATTAGGTCAGCGCCAGGCTATGACTTTGGCAAAGATAGCCTTTGGAGAAGCTGCTGCTGAGATGGGAGAGTTTGCCTCTGCCATGCAATCTGTGACCAACTTCGAAGATGACAAGATGCTGGCTCTTATGGCAAAGCTCTCTCAAACCTTCAAACTTAACAAAGACGAGATACAGCAGCTTGTGCCGGTACTATTAGACTTTACCGAAGCCAATAAAGCCACCGGGATGAGTGTGGAAAGTGCCTTTGACCTCATGGGTCGTGCCCTGAATGGACATACTGAGATGCTTGGTCGCTATGGCATTGAGCTTGATGATACCCGCTTGAAGACTGAAGGTGTATCCTATCTGGTCGAGAAGCTTGGTGCTGACTATGGTGGCACTGCTATCGCTCTGGCTGACATGCGCTTACAGAATGCCAATGCTTGGGGAGATATTCAGGAGACAGTGGGCGATATGCTGACTGTGATGATCAATCCTCTCTTGCAGGGTTTGCGTTGGCTGATGGATGCCTATCAGAGCTTATCTCCGGTCATGAAAGGGTTTGTCGCAGGCATTGTAGTGGCTATTCCTTTAATCGGAACTGTGACCACTGCAGTGATAACACTAACAGCTGCCTATCATGCTCTGCAAGTAGCTATGAACCCTGTAGTAGGAATTATCGGGTTAGCTGTGGGAGCATTGTCTGCTCTGGGTTTGGGACTTGCTGCCGCATCGGTAAAGACTGATACGGTAACTGCCTCTCAGAAGAGTATGAACGATGAGATCAAATCGGCTCAACATGAGGTCTCGGTGGAAGCAGAGAAGTTCAGCTTACTGGCTTCCCGGCTCCTGGAGTTGCGCTCTGCCAGTTCGCTTACTGTATCCGATAAGACCGAGATGAAGAACATCATCCGCTCACTGAATGAGAACTACTCAGAGTATATTGGTAACATAGACTTGGAGACTGCTTCCTATAATAACCTGGCAACTGCCTTGCGTAACGCATCCGAAGCTCTGATTCAACAGCAGATCGCCAAGATATATGGGGATAAGTATCAGGGTCAGATCAGTAGAGTTGCCGAACTGACCATCCAGCTTGATGAACTGCAACCTCGCATTAGTCAGCTTCAGTCGGAGAAAGATAGACTCTACGCTTCCTTCCCCAGACTACCCAGTGGAGCCGATGTCTTTTCCGATGAGAATGCGATGGGCTTCAATGCCAATAGTTATACCGGAGGTAGATGGGGACAGATCGAGTCCGAGCTAAACCGTTATGGAGTAATAGCTGCCGATCTATTTCGTGCTAAGACTGATCTGGATAAGATAGCTGCAGCCTATCGTCAGGCATTATCTGAAGCACCGGACCTGGTCTTCGATCCAAGTAATGGTGGTGCCGGTGCTGATTCATCTTCTGGACTTGATAGCGGCCAGAGATTGATAGACGAGAGACAGAGACAGTTAGAACAACACAGGCAGATGCAGCAAAAGTATGATGTACTGGCTATAGACGATGCTGTCCTTAGAAAACAGAAAGAACTGGAGATACAGCGGGATGCGGAGCTGGTCAGAGCACAGAGCTTGGGGGCATCCGAGTCTCTTCTGCAGTCTATCAGAGAACACTATGCCGATGAGTCGGTACGAGTAGAGACTGAAGCAAGTGATGCCAGAACTGCACAGATTGAAGCTGAAGCGGAAGCCAGACGCAGAGTATTGGAAGAGGAGAGACGGCAACAGCAGGAACTGCAGGATACCAGATTTGAGTTCAATCAGCGTGGTCTGGAACTGTTAGATAAAACTTGGGATGCGGAACTGCGTGCGATAGACCAATATTATGCCAAGCGTAGAGAGAAACTGATTGCAGCAGGCTTTACCGAACAGCAGATTACTACTCAGAGTGAAGCTGCTAAGGCTCGAATCAGAAACGACTATGAGATGCGGAACCTACAAGGTGCGCAGCAGATCATGCGAGACCTTGCCAAGACCAGTGAGATTTTTGGTAAGAAGGGCTTTGCTATGTGGAAGACACTGGCTATCGGACAGGCAATGATCGATACCTATGCATCTGCCACCGCAGCATACAAATCTATGGTAGGGATTCCAGTAGTAGGACCCGGACTGGCTGTCACAGCAGCTGCAGCAGCTATCGGTGCAGGTCTTGCCAATATCGCTGTGATTCAAGCAACTGAGCCACCTAAGGCAGCGACCGGAGGTCTCTTAGTCGGCAAGGCACATAGTGAGGGTGGCATCCTGATTGAAGCTGAAGGTAACGAGTACATCACTGCCAAGGATAGGGTAAAAGCACTGGGTAGAAACCTGTTTGACTTCCTCAACTTCGCACCTATCGAAAAGGTAAAGCTTGCCTTTGCCGGACTGCCAATCCCCTCAATGCCAATGCCTGCCAACCTTGGCTCATTTTACGGCTCTGGTGGCACTGTTATGAGTGGAGGCAGTATGACTGCGATCATGGACACTATAGTCTCTGTGGTGCGGGAAGAGTTCAGTTCTCTGCGGCAGAGTATCAGTGATAACAAGCCCAATATTGAGATCAATGTTGATCCCTTGAGTAATGACCCGGTTAGAGTATCTGAGATAGTCGATACAGGAAAGATGATTAGGAGTGAAGTGTAATGCCAAACCTCTTCAAGATAGACTTCGTTCAGGGTAAGACAAGTGCCAGTGATTATAACCAGATCAAGCATAGCCTGGTAGATACAGCCACCAATAGAGCTATCATAACACTCAGTGTCTCTGCAGACAAGCTACAAGCGGTCTCTAACTATAGCAGAGAACCAAAGCGGCTCACCTTTGAGTGTTTTCCTACTACCTGGATACAGAATAACATCCTCTCCGGAACTAATGAGTATGAGCGTTACATATCCCACTTTGAGGTCAAGGTCTATCGGGATAACGTGCTGTTCTTTACAGGCATCATAGATACCTCCCAACTATCATTTGATGTAAGCTCCGGCATCCTCAAGTTCACCTGTTACGATAAGATCAAGCTCATGTCTGTCTATTCCGATCTCACTCACTACTATAGTCTGACCGCAGGTTATCTGCCGATCTGGATACTGGGTTACTTCCTGCAGGATATCGAGCAGACTATCCCGATCTCCATTCCCTATACAAACCAGTTCACGATGCCTACTCTGAATATCCCCATGGGATCAGCATTAACCGTAGCTCATATTGATTTCGATGACTTGGTCAAGTTCCCCGATCCTCCCGGGGGCTGGACTTATAGCTATCATAGCAGTGGCTGGCCGGGACCCTATTGGGGGTACATAGTAGATGTTACAGGTAACAAGATCACCTTTGTCTTTGCCTACAAGAAGATCATCCAGGCTACCTATCCCAATCCTGCTACCACCAGATATCAAGGCAGGTTCAGAGGTAAAGTATATCGTTTCTATAATAGCATCTGTCCGGTCGTATCCGAGTATGATGAAAAGACAGACTGGGTGGATGACATCCCTTCGTTAGACAATGCCTACAACGAGTTCATCAGCTTCTTTGGTGATAATGGTATCTCCAGTACTACCCTGCTCACAGGTCTTACCAGTACCGGCTCTTTGGACGGTAGATACTATGGCAGCAGTCAGTACGTCAATCACTGGATAGAAGCTTCTTTTCATGGCAATCTCTTCCCGTCTAAGCTGCAGCCCGGAGAAGCTTATGAGACCTTGCAGGAAGAGCAAACAGATAACCTCAAAGCATTGCAAGCGATGCTGATGCTCTATAATGCCACCATCTTCACAACTGCCAATGGTAACATCATCCTCAAGAACAAGGACGCATATTCAACCACGATAATTGATATCGCAGACGATGATGTGGTATCACTCGTAGTCAAACGGGGTAATCAAGAGAAGCCCGATATCAAGACCATCGATGTCCTGGCAGGAGATACATCTCAAATGCAGGGCTTCATCAAGAACTATCTGATCGACTTCTATGACTCCAAGTGGAGTGTAGAAACGACTATTGACCAGCTATCTAAATACAATCTCTCGCTTCAGTCCAAGAT
>PHBQ01000015.1:44180-51493 GCA_002841975.1 Candidatus Cloacimonetes bacterium HGW-Cloacimonetes-1 | reverse complement strand
GGTCGTGAAAAGGTTGCTTTTGCAATGTATCCGACTTCAATGGATGAATTGATCTCAATTGCGGACGCAGGAGAGATTATGCCTCCCAAATCGACATGGTTTGAGCCAAAACTACGTTCTGGTTTATTTATTCACTTACTTTCAGAATGAAGACATATTATTTAGAAAGCTTAGGCTGTGCTAAAAACCTCGTTGACAGCGAGGTTTTTGCTTTTATCTTAGAGAAGCACGGCTATCAACAAAGCGATGAAGTAGAAGGAGCAGATCTGGTATTAGTCAACACTTGTGCCTTTCTTCAGGAATCCTTGAGGGAAGTCGATGAAGTCCTTTCTTGGATAGCAGATTATAAAAAGGGTAAATCCATCGGCAAACTGATAGTAACGGGTTGCTTAATGAACCGTGCCGGAGATGAATTTGCCTCACTGTTTCCCGAAGTTGATGCATGGATCGGGCTCAAGGATTTTGAAGCACTCGATATACTCTTGTCCGGCTCTGCACAGAAGGATTATCAACGCATAGCATTGGATGAAAAACCTTATGCATATCTCCGCATCAGTGATGGTTGTAACAATCATTGCGCATATTGTATGATTCCCTCGATCCGGGGAGAATTGCAGAGCGTGCCCATGGAAGACCTGATCTCTGAAGCCAGAATCCTCAGTAAACGAGGGATTCGGGAATTGATAGTAATTGCTCAAGATACCTGTTCCTACGGTCGCGATTTGTACGGAGAAAAGAAGCTTCCGGAATTGCTCACTCGTCTGCACGAGGTAGAGGGTCTGAGCTGGATCCGTGTCATGTACTTACATCCGGATAACTTTGAAACGAGTTGGTTACCGTTGTTTAGAGATCTTCCCAAGCTGCTTCCATATTTTGAAATGCCCATCCAACACTGCAATGATAAAATCCTTCATGCCATGAATCGGAAAAAGGGAAAGGAAGAGCTGAAATCACTATTTGATGAAGTGCTGACCACGGTTCCTGAGGCAGTTTTGAGAACGACATTGATTGTGGGATTTCCAGGTGAAACACCTGCTATTCACAAAGAGATGCAAGCCTTTCTGAGTGAAGTACCATTTATGCATCTGGGTACCTTCGAGTATTCTGCTGAACCGGAAACTCCAGCATTTAAGATGCGGCCCCAGGTCACGGAAAAGAAAGCAGAAATGAGAAGTAACGAGCTTATTAGTTTGCATAGAGAACTCATGACTCCTCTACTGCAGAAAATGGTAGGAACCGAACTTACTGTTCTGATCGAAGGGATTATAGAAACTGATGAGATCGATCCAGAAGAGAGATTCTATTTGGGGAGAGCATGGTTTCAATCACCGGAAATAGATGGAATTGTTGAAGTACAAGGGCAAAACCTCCAGATCGGTGATATGGTAGTAGCGGAAGTAGAAGATGTAATTGATATTGACCTATTCGCAGTGTTTGTTCGAATGCTCCCTACACCCTAATCATGAGGTAATTAGAGATGGAAAAGAAAATCGCCCTTACAGGCATAAAACCAACCGGAATACCGCATATTGGCAACTATATTGGTGCTATAAAACCGGCACTGAATCTGTCGCAAACCTGTGAAGCTCGCTATTTTATAGCTGATTACCACGCTTTAAATTCGATTAAAGATCCCGTACAACTGCGACAACTGACTATTGAAGTGGCTGCAGCGTGGTTAGCCTCCGGACTGGACCCCGAGAAAGTCATGATTTACAGGCAGTCACAGGTTCCGGAGACGCATGAACTGCTGACAATTCTTTTAGCGTTCACTCCCAAAGGCCTGATGAATCGAGCTCATGCTTATAAAGCACTGATCCAAAAGAACAGGGAAGATGAAAAGGACATTGATGATGGTGTGAACATGGGTTTGTTTACCTATCCGATGTTGATGGCAGCAGATATCCTGCTCTTTGATACGGACCTGGTCCCCGTAGGTAATGATCAGTTTCAGCATATCGAAATGGCGGTTGATGTAGCACAATCATTCAATTTTATCTATGGCTGTGATGCGTTTAAGCTTCCCCAGCCTCTGGCAACAGAAGCCACAAAGATTGTCTTGGGTTTAGATGGCCGTAAGATGTCCAAAAGTTATGGCAATACTATCCCCTTGTTTACTCCAGAGAAAGCTCTGCGGAAATTGATCATGAAAATTGTTACCAATTCCCAGGGTATTGAGGATCCAAAAGATCCCGATATATGCAGTATTTTTAGTCTCTATCGACATTTTGCGACAGATGCCATGGTCGCAGAACTCAGAGCTAAATACCACGCCGGTGGGATGGGTTGGGGTCATGCAAAGCAAGAATTGTTTGAAGCAATGAATGCCGTGCTATCTCCACTGCGTAAGACTTATGATGACTTGATGGATAATCAAGATTACATAATATCAACATTAAAGAATGGTTCGAGTAACGCCAGAGAATTGGCATCCCGTAAAATCAGCTACCTACGAACGGTTGTGGGTCTTGATTGATAAACATAGATTTGAGGGTGATTGTAAAAATAGCTTTACAGAAAACTATGACTATTTTGAATGTGTAACCTGCCAAGAATGTTACTAAATACTTGGCTTAGCGATAAGGAACAGCTATGAGAAAATACTTGATTTTGCTCTTTGTCCTATTTGCGATAGGACTTTTTGCTGAGCGGACAGATTTAAATACTGCCTCGCTTCAGGAGCTAACAAAGCTGCCGATTACGGAGCAGCAGGCACAGGATATCTACTCCTATCGACAGTATATCGGTTTCTTTGATAATATTTATGAGCTTAGAAAGATTGCTTCGATAGATCAGAAGACACTTGTACGTTTACGTCCATTAATCGTCGTATCACTGTATCGAGAGATTGATGAGGTGGAAGCTCGTCGCGATGAGATTCGTGACCTGATGGAACGTCTGGATTCAAACGAAGGTACTTCCGAAGGTATGGCAGATGTGTGGGAAGATTATTTGATGACTCCTCAAAACTTGAATCGGATGTCATTTGACGATTTGATCAGTTTACCAAACGTCTCTCCCGTCGATGCTGTGGCAATACTCAAACGTGTTGCACGTGGTGATACTATAGCAGATGCACGGGATTTACGTAATACGGTAGGCCTATCCTATTACGGATATTCAAATCTTCGTAATTATGTGTTTTATAAACAACCACCTCTCAAAGATAGGTTGTTTGTTGATGGACAGATCCAATATAGTTCTAGATATTTTGAAGAAGGCGCATCAGACATGTTTCACGAGCCTATGTTGAGAAGTGACTATCAAAATACCTCGATAACAATTCCACATCAAAAGGACAAAGCCTATTGGGGTTACTTCAATCTCGATCAGCTTGATCCGGAGATCACCTATAAACTGCGAATGCGGTATGGCAATTTCCTGAAAGCCGGGTTCATGGACTATAGTGCCAAGGGCAGCGTTGATATATCTGAGAAGTCAATTGATGATATAGCAGCAGATTCGAAGTACTATGTAGGCTACGAAAATGCCCAGTTACCTGTTATTAGTAACACTGGCGTAAAGCTGTATCTGGGTCACTATCGTGCTACATATGGCGAAGGTCTGACCATGGAAAATACAGACTATTACGGTGCAAGAAAGACAGGATATGGCTTTAGTAAACGCATACTCGGTATTTCTCCAGACCTTTCAAAAACACAAGAAAAAGCTCTGAAGGGTGTGGCACTAGAAGTAACAAATCCATATGTCACGGCTTCGGTCTTCTTTTCTCAAGACAAGAAAGATGCCATTGTATATATGCAGAAAGAAACCTCTCTCGACGACAATGGAAATGTAGTAACTTCAAACTATATGGTTCCTGTTCAGGATTCCACAGGTAATTATCAGGTTCTTGGTTATGTTACTCCGTCTGTTCGTTTTGATAATGACGATCTACGGGAAGCTGAATATCATTTTAATACTGAGCTCGAATCAGGATCAAACTATGCCACAAATTACCTGAACCTGGCGCAGAGAATGAACTTTCTGGATGAAAAAATATGGGGTTCACATGTGCAAATATCCCCGTTGATTGGTTTAAAACTTGGCTTCACGACCTACACAGCGTTGTATGATAATGCAAATTTTGTGGTGCCGGATTGGGATAATTTGAAAACTCTGATCATTCGGGATTCATATTATTACCCCAAGTTCAAGCTTATTGATAATGATATAACCGGTCTTTACAGCACCCAAACAAATACCTATAAACGTGATTTCCGCAGAGTGATAGGGCTCGACGGACATACGGTAATAGGCAATACCTCTGTCCAAGGGGAATATGCTGAATTGACAGTTGACGGTAAAGATGAGAAATTGGGTGATGATCCCAGTGCCTATATCGTGAGTGCTTATACCCAATATGAAAATCTGTATTTCCTTACATTGTATAGAAACTATGACATCAAATTTGACAATCCTTACAGCAGTACGTTTTCTGAACATGAAAAGTTTGATGATACGATCTTGGAAAAGAACATCTATACTCTGACAAACCCAACACTGTCCGACATGTATCAAAACAGTTCTCAATCAGCACCTGAAAAGGGTGTGTATTTTGAAACTCGTTATCGCTTCAACAGCTATTTTACTGTCGGCAGAAGTTATTTAGATGTATGGGAACGACTCACAGATAGCAGAAGATCCGTACGGTTTCAAAGTGAATTGGAATTCCGACCCTTCTTCCAGCTTGCGATTCGTGCTAGATACAAAAATCAGGTCAATCGTTACGATGACTATGCAGAACGTGGAGTTTCCATCAGTAATGAGTATACGCTCTCAACCAGAACATTTTTATCTGGCAGAGACTTCCTAGAATTTGAATATCGGTACAATACAGTATGGGGTCCTCCCTATACTTCTTTGACAAATACAGCTATACCGGGAAACAACTCTATGGCGGGATCTCAAACCCTGATGATAGGTGATTACCTTGCGGTGAACTATACACATCACTTCAATAAAAACATCAATGTTCAAGGTTCCTTCAATTTCTGGTTTGGCCATGGTATATCACATTGGGATTGGGAAGATATGGAAATCGATTTCATGGGTGAGAAAGGCGTCAAAGCCTGGGTCGCTGTGCATAGTCGTATTTCAAAAAACACGTATCTGACAGTAAAGTATAGAAATAAAACATACCAAGATAAAGAATATTCTATTCGCGCCTATAATGTTCCTATCGCAGGAGAGAATCATTTTGAGCGTGTAATGCATTCCGAAAACACAGTTAGATTATCACTCGATTATCGTTTCTAGCATGGAGGAAACATGTTATTTAATAAATCATTAAAAAGTCTTATTGTTCTCTCAATAGTACTCGGCAGTTGTGCTATTCTATCTGCCTGGTCTGTTACCGACACTTATTTTGGAAACAAGTTCAATAATCTTGATGCCAGAGCTTTTGCAATGGGAGGAGCCGGAACTTACAACGACATGCGCCCCTTTGCATTTAGCAGTAATCCTGCAAATCTGACATTATTGAAAAAGAACCTTGGTTTTCAGGTAAATACTTCGTACTTACGGAATGAAGACAACCGTAGCCTTCCTTTATACAATTCGTTCGATAGCTACATAGACGATGCAGTTTATAGCACCAATGTCAACAAGTATGACGACTTTGCTGCCTCAATACTTGGCTCATACACCATTGGAGCTGCAAGATTTGGGTTAGGTGCATACCATAAACCATTGCTTAGTTTTGATGCTAATTATGACGAACAGATCCGTAATAACCGCAATACAGATAGCGATACCTATCCTGAAATGATAGCTCGTAACGGGATTGCAAATACTGGATTGTTAAACCAAACCGGTTTTGTTTATAGTATGGCTCTCTATATGGACGACGTTCGAGAAATTAACATCGGGGTGGATTATTCGCTCATAAATGGTGACATTGAGCAGTTGAAGACAATTAAGTGGACAGATTGGGCAAGAACAACAGTCGCAACTACTGATCCCAATTTTGTGCTGCCAGATTACGCAGAAACTATGAAAACCACGATGGAAGGATCCCAGATAAAATTTGGAACTTCCATTAAAATGAATAGTAGACTTGGCATAGCTGCCTCCATTTCTCCCAAAACTATCTTAGTAAACAAAGGCATGTTTGCTATCGACAAATCTGAGTATAGCACCAGTGCCACAAACATGGTTGACGCATCTCATGTCGAGACAGCCATAAATGAAGACTATATATTGCCGACAGAATTCCGGGGCGGTATATGCTACCAACCCCGAAACATTATGAGAACATGGCTCAATATGGACCTGGAATATGTTCAATGGTCAGATGTTAATGAAGCCTTCGATGATGTTTGGAACCTATATGTTGGTGTAGAACATCAAGTGGACAATCATCTGCCTCTTAGATTTGGTTTCCAATCTTTACAATCTTGGCAATTTGCAACCGAACAGGTTGTTGTGAATGGTGTCTCTACAGATGTGTATATTGCAAACAAGATTATAACTCCCATGATAACTGCCGGAAGCAGTATTAAAGTAATGAAGAATGTTACTCTGGACTTGGGATTTGGATATGCATGGCGCGAATATGAAGCTCTTGATATGTTCGGCGATACTTATTACAATGACAAGCTCTACACTGGTCGTACTTCATATCTCTTGTGGCCAAATCAATACATCGCTTTGGCAGATCGTGGCTGGGAAAATCCCGACAAGGTTAGAGAGAGCTTTATGACACTTACAACCGGCTTAAGCTTTACTTGGTAAAAATATGAAAAAACTCGTTGTTTCATTAGTATTGGTCTTGTGTTTTGCAGGACTGATATATGCTGAAGATCTACGGCTCGATATCATGTCTACAAATGACATGCATGGCGGAATCGACAGATCTCAGGCTACTTTCATCAATCCGAGTTTCCCTCCCCAACTGGGTGGGGGAGGCTCTGCTGCAACCTTGATCAAGTACATACGTTCTTTCTCAAATGACAAGAGAACAAGTTTATTGCTTGACGCAGGGGACTTTTTTCAGGGTCGTCCAGTTGGTACTGTTACCAATGGAACTGCCGTGATAGAGTATATGAATGACATTGGCTACGATGCTATGACCATAGGAAATCATGAATTTGATGTCAATGGCGAAACTTTGGAAAAAACCCTGGAAATGGCGGATTTTCCGATCATCACTTGCAATATTATCGATAAAAGAACTGGAGAGATTCCTTGGTTTGCCCGTCCCTACATTATCATGAATAAAATGGGACTCAAAATCGGTATCGTTGGTGTTACTACGACCGATACAGAAAAGATGAGCTTTCCTGAAAACATCAAGAACACCAAGTTTCTCA
>PHBQ01000015.1:0-44174 GCA_002841975.1 Candidatus Cloacimonetes bacterium HGW-Cloacimonetes-1 | reverse complement strand
AAAGTATGTAAAGATACTGCGTGAACAAGAGAAAGTAGATCTCGTGATAGTATTGGCCCATGCAGGTCTTCCTTATGACCCGATCGCCGGTTATAAAAGCCGCTATGATGACCAGGGTAATCCCAAATTTGAACAGAGAACCAGTAACTGGGGATATGATACCCAGGAATTGGCACGTGAAATTGAGGGAATCGACCTTATCATTGGTGGGCATATGCACAAAGGCTTCGGTGAGCCATGGATTGATCCTGTGACACATACAATCGTAGTTCAAGGCTATGCTTATGGCAGTGGATTAGGATGGATGACTTTGACAATTGATCCCCAAACAAAAACCATCAGTGGCATTGAAAAACCTGCTATCCGTGAAGGAGTATTGGTTACACTCTTTGAAGATCAGTTCATTCCGGACGCCGTAATAGGCCCCAAAATAGCCGCTCAAGTAGCTATTGCCGAAAAGGGTATGGATGAAGTTATCGGTAATACCGCAGTGTATTTATCTCGCGTCAATGTAGATGCTCAGAGTTTGATGGGCAATACGGTTGTAGATGCAATGCGCAACTTTACAGGCTCAGACTTTGCCTTTATCAACCTGGGTGGAATCCGCTCTGATATCAAGCAAGGTCCTGTGACCTATCGTAACGTATTCGACGTGATGCCTTTTGATAATATGGTCATCAGCTTCAATTGCTCCGGTGAATTCTTGAAACGGATTATTGAAACTCGTGTGGCCGATACACGTGCTGGCTTGATTGTATCCGGAGTGAATGTGGTTTATACCAAGAAGCGTAAGAACTTTGACCGTGTAACGGATTTACGCATTGGTGGCAAACTATGGGATCCCAAGAAGATCTACAAAGTAACAACTACTGACTTTTTGATGCAGGGTAATGCAGGATTAACATTGCTGACCCAAGTCCCCGAAGAAGACGTAATCTATCACCAGGCAAATCTTCGTGATGCGATCGTCCATTACTTCAAAAATAAAAGCCCGATTCGTACAAAAATCGACAACAGATGGGAACGTAATGACAATTCTGAACCTACTTCAGAAATGATCAAAGCCATGCAATAAACCATCTTGATACATGACATTGAGCCAACCTCCGGGTTGGCTCTTTTTTTATTTTTGCCCGGAATGCTCTCTGTGTAGATGTAACAGGGATACCATCTAAAATATCGTACCTAAGGAACTCAGGATTTTCTCTGTGACCATCGGTTCTATCTGAAATATCGTTCATACGGAACTTTCTTACTCGTCTGCAGAACATCATATTAGATAGATAACAAGTATTAAAGGCATATGTGAGTCCCGTAGGGACGCCATTTTAGATAGAGCAATAGGTATTTAAACAATACAGGTTGAGTCCCCATCGGGACGATATTTCAGATAGCAACCATCGGGACGATACAACCGCAGCACATCAATTCCGAGGTGATCCCCTCGTGCTTCGCTCGTGCTTCGCTCGTGGGATCTCAGAATCACAAGGGAAGTACCACGTCGATACCAGAGCTTGAAACAACTCACATACGGCAGGGATCGCTCCAAACGGTCTCAATCGTCGAATGCAAAAAAAGCCCATCATCAGATGGGCTTTTACTTGATTGTAGTAAAAACCTATTGTTTGCGTAGCATAAAAATAACAGTCCGGCTTTGTGAAAGATCCATTTCTACACCTTCGGAATCTATTTTGGAAATCCTGCCATGGCCAAAAGTTGCCATTCGTGATGCGGCTACACCATTTTTCAGTAAGTAATCTCTCACGGAATTAGCTCTGTTCAGAGTTAGGGTTAGATTGTATTTTTCAGAAGCACGTTTATCTGCAAAGCCGTAAATCTCCAAAGCCAAATTCTGATTTTGTTTCATGATGTCTGCGATTTCCTGCAGTTTAGACTCTTCGGATACGTTAATATCGCTTTTGGCTGTGTCGAAATAAATAATTGGTAAGGTGAGTGCTACCACCTCTTTAGTATGGCTTTCGATATACACCGTATCGATTTCAGTTTCGACAATGATTTCCGGTTTGGGTTTTTCTGGGGGTGAGAAGTTTTTGTCTTTGTTGCTATTATAATCTTCGGGATAATGGTTCATATAAATCGTCATAGTTTTGGGTATGGGTGGTACCATCAGGAAAATATTCTGAGTGTACTGATTGGGATAGATGGGGACGGCCTTGATATTGAACATTCTTCTTTCTTCGTGAGTGAGTTTATAGGTGAGAGGTGTCTCGCCGATCTCCCGTTCATTGATGAAGATCTTCGCTTTTGTGGGCAAAGAACGAATATGGATTTTTTGCGAAAACATTCCCCGCTCTTCCTGAGTATCTCTCTGCCGATTTGAAGAACACGCACTTAAGAATAGTGCAATACAGACAGTCAGTAACAGAATATGTCTTTTATCAAAGTGTAGCATATGACAACCTCACATTTATCTATTTGAATGATTAAACACTATATTTACCAGTATATCTTCGATCCTTTCTTTGACAAGAGATATTTCATACTTGGAACAAACTGTATTACGAGCATTTGTTCTAATCTGTGCGATCTCTATAGCAGACAAGGAGTTCAAGATATGGATAACTTGTACCAAAGCAGAAACTGAACCGGGAGTAAACAGAAACCCATCTACGCCATCAGTAATAATTTCTGAGGGACCGTAGGCATCGGAAGCTGCGACGATGCATTTACATGCCATGGCTTCTATAATCACCCTTCCAAAGGCTTCCCGAGCCAAGGTCGGCATTAGCATCACATCGTAGTCTTGAAGGGCAACAAGGGCATTATTTGTTTTGCCTTTAAAACTGATTCGGTTAGAAAGACCATTAGTTTCAATTAATTTTCGACAAAGATCTGCATATGGGAGATCTTCTTCTCCAATAACATCAAAAGTGAATTCAAATTCCGGATAATCACGAGTGATCTCGATGAATGCCCTGATACAGATATCAAGACCCTTCATTGGCTCAATCCTTCCCAAAAACACGTATTTCAGTGGTTTTGATAGCTCTTTGGGAGTATCCGGGGGAATACTAATACCCCGTGGAACTATATGAACATCTTTGGATCCAAAGCGTTCGGTCACTTCCTGCTTCATCCACGAGGATAGGACAATCACAGGATTCAGATCTATCTTTCCCCCGATTGTAAATGGTAAAAGCCTCTTCAGGTAACGATTAATCCGATTTGAGTATGACTGGTTTATGTATGTATTTGGCCACAAATCTCCCAAGTCAAAGACATGTTTTACATTTTTATTTTGAACTGCAATTACAGGAGCAATTGATATTGCCTTCATGTTGCCAAGGTACACAATATCGGGTTGCAACTGCATTAGGGCTGTTTGTACAATCTTGTAATTGAATTTCTCAACTTGGTGCTTGTCGAGATATCCACCATGCCTATAATCAATGTATTTGAAGATTCTGTATGGTGTGTCTGGCTTTAAACTGATCTGAGTATCAGGATTGTTTTCTACGCCCTTGATACCGGTTAGAATGTAAATCTCGTGTCCATGCTCACTGAGGTACTTAGCTGTTTCCATTACCGAAATCTCGTATCCGCCTTCAAAATGTGGAGGATAGTAATTCGAGATAAATAGAATTTTCACTTTATCTCCAAAACCTCAAAATGAGCCGGCAGATATTTGATGCAGTGTGGCGAAAAGCCCGATAGTAGTAAACACACTGAGAGCGAAGTAATTCATAGCTGCGGTTTACCCGGAGAAATGATGTCGGCAAAGTGGGGAGGACGATGTCGTGAGTATTTGCCCAGCTTAGTAATGCCTGAACGTACTCATAATAGACAAATGACTGTTGAGTCCAATGTTTCCATGGTTTGGGTTGCAACCCAAAATGCGCACAGTAAGCGTTTGGATCCTGGTCCATTAGATATTCTGTAGTCTGTGGAGCAATAGATGAGTAGGCAAAGAGAGAATTAATCACGGATTCGTCTGTCATAGAATAGCCCAAATTATCTGAAAGATACACTCCAGAAGCATCAGATGGCAGCACTTGATTCATTTGGCGATGCCACAATTGGATGAAAGGAATATGCTCCTTTGTGATAACAAAGCAATTTGTCTGGCATACTGATGAGATTTTAGGTTCAGTTAAATCTGCCACATCATGTTGCCAAATCTTCAGAACACTTTGGGGAATAGCACCATATTTGTCACTTTTATGGTAGATGTTTCGATACACACTTGCGTTCTCTGTTTTCCCTCTAAAGCGGATTTGCATCTTACCTTCACTGGCGATCAAGTACTTGTCGACATTACCGGTTACAATACAATCAGAATCCATCCAGACAATTCGATCTGTAGTAGCTGTGTTTATTGCTAACGGCTTTTGAGTGCACATGCTTCTGGTAGTAGATAGATCCAGCGGAAACACTTTGGTATCGGCGATACTCTCTAAACACTTGATGTCCTCTGCAGTCAAATCATATCCTAAGACATGAAACCGACATTTAGTTTGGGAATAACGAAGAGACAATCCCAGGAGCATGGCTCCCCACACGTATCGGTGATCGCATGCTGTTACAATAGTGACATTATCGCAATCACTCATATCATTTCCTAAAGAGTTTTCTTAACATATCCGGGAAGTGAGTATCCGGAAACAAATCAATACCGACAGCTGATTTGAGGAAGTAAAGCAATATCAAAAACACAATCAGCAAGGATACAAGCATAAAGAGATATGTGAATATTTTTGCAACTGTGGTTAAGCTCCTATCCATGTCTCCTTTATCAAGGGCTTTAAACTGCTTTCTGGTATCCTTTCCAAATATAAGGACGATGTACCAGTTTTGAAAAAACCAAAAGGCGAATCGAATATCGATGATCCCCTTTGATGGAACCGGAGGAAGCATCCGCTTCATAAGACCAATCAGCTCTTTACGCTGTTCATGACTTAGGCTCTCGGTAATGCCTTTGTTTCCGATTGATTTTCTATCTGTCTTATTCTCATTCATATTACAGTCCGTTTATGGTATGTAGTCGCTGTTTAAGCGTTAAATTTGCAGGCAAACTGATCTTAGCAAGAGAATATCTATTTCCTAGCTTGCTCATGACAGCTATTAGTGCGAACATGAGCATTAACTGATAATAGTTATTTGTTTGCTTTAAAACCCATTCTAAACCGGATTCAACGTATATTGCCAATAGTCCGCCCACCATGGCAATAGTAAAGTACTGGTAGTCTGAACCTTTGTAACGAAAGAAGTTCTTGAGATTGAGGAAATAAAAGTAAAAAATAAAAAGAAAATAGATGACCATGGTATGCCAGCCACATTCGGCAGCGATCATCAGGTAAATAGTCTCTACAAGTCCGTTTTTCTCATCTTCATCCTCAGCATCATGCATTTCAATGTGACTGCTATACTGCCAAGGTGGGTTTATCTTTATACCAAAATTATTCAAACCTATGCCTAAGGGCTCGTCCTTAACCATTTTCAGAGCTGCTATAGCCAGATCTACTCTGGTAGTAGCAGATTCCTCCGGGGCTGTCCTAAAGCGCTCTTGAATAGAATTCCAGGCCTTTGCCATCATTGCCATGGAGCAGATTAGTAAAATAACTGCAATCCACACTTTCTTTTCTGTAATGCCGGCAAAAAACGACACAGTCAGAACGATCAAAACTGCTATAGCAAAGAGCACTAAGCCAGCTCTCGATAAAGCGGATATTACAATAACAGCTGACATCGCAAAAATCATTAACCAAATAAAGAAATACAGTGGCTTGAGATCCTTCTTGTTCATCAAAAACGCAAACACTATTGATCCCAATATAATCGTGTACATGACAAGTGAATTTTGATGGGGGAAAGGTCCTGATGCTTGAAATTTACCCAGGATGTATTTTTGTTTCATTACTTCATAGAAAATGTAGATTATAATTGCCGCACAGCCTTTCATGAAGTCATGAAATTGCTCGAAATCATTAACGTAGTTGAAAACTACAAAGAAGTACATATACATGCGGAGCATTTTCCAAACTTCAAACATGGAAAACAGAGGGACAGCAGCATTTATTATAGAAATGCCACTGAATAGCAAATAGGTGAGGTAAATATAGGTGCCTGGTGGTGCCTGAAGGGGGAAACGTTTTTTGCGATTGAGTACCAATAAAAAGATGATGAAGGTAGCAATGTCGACCAAACCAATTTCAAATCCCTTGGAAGTTAACCGAAAGGTTTCCCTTGATACAAAATTGATATCTTCCATCTTCACTGTAAAAAAGATCATCAGGAAAAAAATCACTTTTTCGACTCTTGGGAATTTTAGCGATAGAGTAAAACCTAGAGGGACCCCCACCAATAAGGTAACAAAAAAAACGATGTATTTTGCAGCGGAGAGAGTCTCTGTCATTTACTAATTAAGTGATATTGGGGCGCAAACCGATAGTTTTTGCCGGTATACCCACAGCAATGCCATAATCCGGTACATCATGCAAAACTACTGCATTAGCTCCAACTCTGGCGTAATCTCCTATCCTGACAAAACCAAGTATCTTAGCTCCGGTACCGATTTCAACCTCATGTCCAACCGTGGGATTTGCAAATTCATGATCTTCACCTCTAGCGCCTAAGGTTACTCCCTGGTGAATAATACAATTTCTACCAATACGAACATGTTCACCAATCACAATACCATTGGGATGAGGGAGGTACAAACCACCGGATATCCTAGCGCCACGGGCTATATCACACCCAAAAATAATCTGGTTTTTCAAAGCTAACAGTTTAGCAATGAATCCCAAATTGTGTCTGTAAAAAGCATTGGAGATTCTAAAAATAAAGACCGGTAAAAATCTGGGGTTCAGGAGCTGAAGGCTATCTTTAAGATTTAGATTATCTCGATCTAAGAACTTTACTAAATCTTGTTCAAGTAGGAGGATAGTCTGGATCATCATTTACCGTTGTTTTGAATCAGATCATTTAAAAACCATGCCGATTGGACTGCCTGAAGGCTGGGGAGAGCCATATTTACTACATCGTTCCACTTTGCGATAGGGTGCTTGGGAATATAAATGATATCGTTGGGTTTGAGCGGAAAATCTTGTACCTTGGCTTTCATAATATCTCTGGTATTGATTTTAAACAAACGAGGATGGCTCAGGTTTCCACGAATAACGTAAACGGTCGATTGGGCTGTCGTCTTTGTTCCTTGAGCGAATGAAATACTTTGTAGCAGTGTCATATTTTCCTGGTAGAAAAAATGCCCTTGAGCATTGACCTCTCCAATAACATAGATCTCTCTATTGATGGCAGATGGCAAGTATATGTAGTCTTTGTCCATGAGAGGAATATTGTAGAGGATGTTCCCTTTCTGAACCAATTCGACAAAGTCTATAGGGAGCATTTTGCCGTCCCGGATCATGAAAGTTCTTTCTAAGTCGGCTAATTCTACAGAGTTAGATTGAAAGTAACCCAGAGCTAATCCACCAGCGCTAGCCAAAGCATCAAGAATTCTCATTCTTCCTTTGATTTCCAGGACTCCCGGGTATGTGACTTTGCCCAAAAGCGTAATAGTCGAGCTTCTTGCCTCAAACGGGATTATTGATACCTTGGGATAGACTAAATAGGCTTTAAGTTTATCTTCTATTACTTTTGTTGCCTGTGGAATGGTCAATCCAGTCACATCAATTTCACCCACTAAACGAAAAGATATTGTGCCGTCTTGCTTTACTATGACTACGTCTGTATCGAGCTCTGGCTCATCGTAAACGTAGATTTTCATTTTGTCACCGGGTCCCAGTCTATAGGTTGGCAAATCAATTTCATTTAAGCGTTTCAGCTCTTCGACGGTCTCTTGAGTAGTCTGAGTAGCAAGATATGTTTCCTCAAGATATTCCGGTAAAGCGTCGGAATTTGCTTCCACGAAATGCTTAGGTCTATTGGAAGAACAGCTTATCAGCAATAGCATCAGTAGCAATGCAAGGAGTATTCTAAAAGGAGCTTGCATGATACTAGTACTTCTCTTGGAAATAGTCTTTATGAACATAATTTAATACTCCGTAGATGTTTTTGAACTTTCTGACATTGATAAACTGGACTATGTTGGCAAATATATGTCTACTGCTTCTCTTAAACCTGCCTACCAAAACTAGCATATCAGATGCGGATGCAATGTTTGAAAATAGCTGGACATTGTAATGACAATCAAACAGTTCCCAGAACACATAATCATAATCAGTTAGGGATTCAAACAAACTTGTCACCTTGGAAGTATCAAGTATCGACGTAAAAATAGAATCATCAGCCAAAAAATAGCCGCGGTGCAGATACTGATCGGTGGTGTCAAATTTATACTGAGCATCTTCGTTGTAGAGCCAATCATTTAATGCATACTCTGAAGTTTCAGGAGTGAGGGCATGTATTGAATCGATGTATAGAATTCTCTGTTTTTTCCCAATCAGCATTTTCATGATATCGTTCACTAAGAACGATTTTCCGGTCTCAGGAATATCACTGCCAAAGCAGATGACGGGCTTTTTCTTTCCTCCGCAGAGGCGAACTATGTTATTGACTAAAATCTGAAGATTTCGGAAGAATACGTTTTTGTCAAACTGATCTTCATCTGGCAACTGACCAATCATGGGGATCATGATGATATCTTTGAAATCCATGTCTGACTTAATAGAAAAATCTAATATTTCGTTACCGATCACCAAGATACTACCCATGAAAAAGACAATAATCCCAACCGCTACGACTAGAATTTTCCTCTTTGTTCCCTCTGGATAATTTGGTGTTTTTGCAGGCTCAATAATCTCATAGTCACTCACGTTCGATTGCATGGCCATTTTTGCCTCAGACAGTCTGCCTTCAATGATTCTCAGAATATCACGATTTAGTTGAATTTGACGATCCAATTCCACGAATTCTTTTTGAATTTGAGTTAGATTCTCAAGCTCTGAGCGAATGTTGTTAACTTTGATTTGATATTCTTGATTCATCTCAAGATTAGCTTTTTTCTCTGTCTCGTACCTTGTCTTGTCGATAGTATAAGTTTCGATCAGGCCACTGGGTCCCCAAGTGATAGATTCCGGAACTTTGCGATCCGTTTGTTTTTGAGAATTGGCAGTAATATCTTGAATTTCTTTTTTGACTTTCTGAACTTTGGGATTGTCGTCGGTATATTTGGTTTTTAAAATCTCAAGCTCTTTCCGAAGCTGAATCAGCTTTTTCTCATCGGTTTCTGTAAAAGTCCAACTCCTGATGACTTCTGTAGGTGTGGATGCAATCTGCTTGTCTAACTCTGTTACTTTGGTATCCATTTCGGTAATACGCAGGCTATTATCTATCATCTTTAGTTCGATAGCTTTAAGCTGATCAAACTTGGTTTGGCTTTCATTGGGTATAGATATTATCCCGTATTGACCTCTAAACTGCTCATATTGTTGCTCGAGGTCATGCATTAACTTGATTCGATCTTTTTGCTGTTGCAGATAGTAATTGTAGATGCTCAATGTGGCAGAATTCTGGAGCTTTGTGTTGTTGTTGATAAATGATTCGGCGGTCACATTAGCGATCTGAGCTGCAAGCTCTCTGTCGTTCCATACAACTGAGAATTTTAGGACATTAGACCGGTTTCCCCTTTGTACTTCGATGGCCTTGAACAAGTCTTCAGGAGTCAATCGTAACCGGAGTTTATTGATAACGTCGACTAAAACATCTCGCGTGCGAACAGTCTCAAGTACCGTGTTCAAATCAAATGTCTGATACAAATACGGCATATTGGCAGGAGTGGACATGTTTTTTGGCGCTCGAATCACAAAACAGTTCGCTTTCCATGTTGGTGTAATACGTACTTTTGCCCATACTCCGGCAATAATCATCGATATCAGAGTAAAAGCGACTATGTACTTCAAACGTTTTTTATAAACAATACTCAGTATTTGTCGATCAAGCTTCAGCCCTGAATTCTCAGTACTTTCGGAGGTGTCTAATGATCTCGGTTCATTTAGCAAGTTCATACTCCATAGTTTTTCTAATATCTGTTATAGAAGAAATAGATTCCGGAATTTGCCGATTCGATAGCATTATCGAATAGGAATGAGCGGCTTTGGGATGATAGCCATGCATACCACTTACCGGTTTTTTACCCATGAAACTAGGGTTTATCAATAGTCCTTCATTCATCAGGAAATAGACGTCTCCAAACTTGTTGTGTGGGAACCAAACGTGCATTTCCATGAGCTCTTGTTCCGGGATAATACTGCCACAGGCTAATGTTTTCAAATGACTCATGATCTTCGCTTTGGCATCATCGTTAAAGAACCAAAATCTTGCCATTGTAGAGTCATAAAATGCGGCATAATCTTTCCCGTACTCATATCCCATTTGATTGATTTCTTTCATTAAATCATAGGTACCTGTGACGGGAGCCATCCCATGATCTGAGATTACATACAAACTCACGTCATCGTATATCCTGTTCGCATAATCGAACAATGAGGTTATCTGCTGCTCCAACCAGTGAAGCTTTTCCTCGGTCTGAGTGGAAAATGGACCGTGTTCGTGCATCACGGCGTCTAGCTTTGGCAAATATACATATATCAGTTTTGCCTGGGCTTCACTGATTGCTTTTTTGTTTTCAATCAGGATCTGCTCTTCAGTATGACGCCAGTTTGAGCAATAATGTGGAATCTGTGATTTTACGCACCAGTCAAAGATTGTGTCAGTTTTCAATATCCCGTTGGGAACAAAGTAATCTCGCTTCTCGAGGTAATCAAAGTATGGAAGGAATTTGAAAGGAACACTGTAAAGCTGAAAATAACCTGTATATTTATAAGCTCGTTTGATTACTTTACTCAGGTTGTGCCGAACTCTCCACCTGTCGAATATTTGAGGCGGTAAAAACGCAAAATAGCGCAAAGCCTTGAAGGGGGAATATTTGGGGTCGTATATGAAACTTGACCAATGAGTATGTTCATCTGGATATCTGCCTGTTAAAATCGACGGATCTGCAGCCGAAGAAAACCCAAAAGTGGTCTCCAATTTACGACTATGTGGGGCGATCGATTGCAAGAAACCATACTTCTCGAATATCTCCCAACCCAATGCGTCAATAAAAACATACATGGCCAATTTCTTCATACTCACCTAATTATACTTTTCCCACAGCTCGATAAAGCGATTATACCTCAAATCTTGAGTACTACCATATGAAAGCGATAGACACTTATCTATATCCGTGTGAACTAACTCTTCGTTCCATAAAAACCATGGGAATGTACAAATTAATCTGTAGCGGGGATATTGGCAATACAATTCATGTGAATAGGCACTAAATTTGAATTCTTTGATATTCAAAACCAAGTTCTTCAGCACATCCTTCTCGAGAAGATTGTTTGTAAAGTATGCTTGAATTTCACGGTAATAGTTTTCTGGACCGATCGAATTCCGGCTTACCATGCAAGCCCATATGTAGTAATATGCATCAATGAAAGTAGGTATTAAGTTTTCAATTATTGTTAGCATCTCTCCGGCAGACAGATCAGAGTACTGCGGCTGAAGCTTAAACTCCATGGAATTGATATACTGGGCTGTAAACTCATTATGAAGAAAAGGAAGCTCCTTAAACGTGGTCTGGGCTCGTTCCATTCTCTTTATATTTGACCAATGATATTGATGACGTGAGATCAATATGCTATCTCCGATAGCCTGGATGGCTTTGTGGATGTTTCGCATTACGAAATCCAGATCTCCTGTGCCGGTGTCTTCCGAAATTACTTGTTTAGCTTTCCAAAGCCCTACACCCCGATTTAGCAGTAATTTAACTGCCTCAATAAGAGGAACACTATCGTCTTCCCATCTCGGCAAATAGTTCAGAATATGGGTATTGCCTATTACAATCCGGTGTCCGTATCTCAGCTCATACCAAACCAACCAAAATGGTGCTTGGGGCAGGGCTCGAAGTGATTGAATGGGAGAAAAATCAATGTCGATTCCAAGTTGATCAGTCAATTTATAATGCAATTCTGCAAGTGCTTTTTGGTACTTGAGTTTTTTGTAAAGGGGAATATCCCGGGAGATCACAAAAAAGTCTAAATCGTTGTATGGGAATTCATCATCTCCCTCAAATCTGACGCCGCCTTCTCCGCGACCATAACCACCCCCCAAGACGAGTGCTTTCAGTTCCTCGATCGGGAAAACTTTGAGGAACTCTTGCCGAACGACACACAGGATGTGATCAATTTTAGAGTCAATAAGCTCAGATCCATACAGAGAGTATTTTGACACTATTTTTTCCTAACCAGTTCGTACAGTAAGAAGCCGTTCAGCATATACAGAACATTATCAAATTCTTTCTCACCGGGAATTATAAGATCCGCATTCTTTTTCGTAGGTTCAATAAAAGCGATATGTGAAGGTTTCACAGTTTCCATGTACTGGTCAAGTACCGATTCTATATTGAATCCTCTTTCTTTGATATCTCGTACAATTCTTCTGGTCAATCTCAAGTCCGCATCCGTATCGACAAATATCTTGAGATCGGCCAGCTCTATCAATTCAGGATAATACAAAGCAAATATTCCCTCAAGAATGATAACATCAGCAAATGCGATGCAGAGGTTTCCCTCTGACCGCGAATGACTAATAAAGTCGTAATCAGGAACGTTTACAGCGCTTCCATGTAACATCTCTTTGAGGTCCTTCAGGAGATATTCGGTATCGATGGCATCCGGGTGATCAAAGTTAACTAAATTTGCCTCTTCGGGATCCATGTAGCTCAGGTCCTTATAGTAGTTGTCGTGTGAGATAATCACAGTCTTCAAATCACTCAATCTTCGCCCAATAGCCTTGGCTATTGTTGTCTTCCCAGAGCAAGTACCACCGCCAATCAGGATCAACCGAACGTTATTTTTTGTATCCATGGCAGAACCTCTTCCATATTACGCGCATTAAGATATTTAAGTTGTATATCGTAGAGCAGTTATTGATGTACTCCAGTTCATAAAAGATCTCGACATTACCGTGTTCTGCATCTACACTCTCAAAGAGTGAATAAACTCCTGGTGTGTATACAGGTAGATCGTTGATAAGCTTCCTATTCCGTGTATTATTTCGGAAGACTTGATTTCCCACTAATAGTATACGAGCACTTAATACAAGCAACAAAAGCCCAAACTTGTCCAGCTGTAAGTGGAGCAAGAATCTGCCCCAAGAAGATTTCTTCATTTTCTCAGGATCTAGATAGGATTTTATTGCCAAATTTTTGTTGATGATGAAATCACTGACCGGCTTACCTTTCAACAGCCGATATGGTAAGTACAAGATCAACCAGGGAAGCAATAACACCATAACCAAGAACAACGATATCATCCATTGCACAAACCTGTTAAAAAAGGATGTCATAATTCCCATCTCAATTTGAGACACTAGGATATTGTCTGTCAACAATATGGAATCACCTGTCAATCCGGAGATTAAACGATTCTTATAAATGATTTTTCCACTTAATTCCAAATCGCTGCTGACGTAGGTATCCTCATAAACAATACTCTCGGTAATGGTTGTATTTGCATCTATGATAACATTGTTACCGATAATCGCAGCAGGTCCTACACTCGTATTGTTTCTAAATCTTACATTGTTTCCAATCATAAGCGGTTTTGTCACTTGTGAAGTATGGGGAAATATGAAATTTACCCCGTAAAAAGCGTCTTCTTCGTTAGAATACCCAGGTAAAACGTAGGACTTGTTTTTCCTTGTTAAAATCTCCATCGACAACTTGTAGTAGTCTAGGACGGAAGAAATCTCACGTACAGAAATAGACTGGTCATAGTAGCAAATGAGTTGAGGAATCTCATTGAAAGGCGTATCTTTAGAGAGGTAGATTAAGTGTCTATTGATATCATTGCAAGAGATTATCTTTGACTCCTCAAAGTAGGAGATGAGATTGTTGTGATCATAGTCGATGAAAAAGAAGCCATCCAAGATTATCAAGTCTTCTTCTCGACAAAAAGACATGTTTTTGAGGTAGACACTTTTTAAGCTATCTTCAGGTCTAGCAAGAGAGTATGATATATCTAACCCCCATTTTGCACCATCTTTAAAATGGTTTTCAATCTCCTTGATTGAAGTATCCGAGACTATTCGAATACTCGAGATTTTGAGTATTGCCGCAAAGTCTAAATAGTACTCCAATAATGGCTTGTTGACCAGTTTCAAGAGATATCTGTCAACCTCCGGAAAGCAATCTTTAACCCATGTGGAGTCGATACTCTTGGCATAGATCAAACAGCGCATTCAAACCTCGTCAGTGCAAAAAGTGGGTACTGCATTATCAAAAATCTGAATCGAAACTCATTAATGCAGCGTCAATATCATCAAATATATGGAATATTTTATAGGCTCTGGTGATGTCAAAAACCATACGTGGTTTATCCTGAAGATTAGCCAGCCGTATGTCTCCACCATTTTGAGAAGCTGCCTTCAAACATGCTACAATGGTGCCCAGCCCTGTACTATCGATAAATTCACATCCACCCATTTCAAAAACATGATTTGTGGTTTCTAATGAGATTTGATCGAAGTAACTCTTCAATTCTGATGAATTATATGCGTCCAAACGTCCAACTATATGCAGGACACCAATGTTGTTTTGATTTACAAAGTTCAGTTCCATTATTCTACTCCTGGGATTTATTTAACTATCTAAGAATTAATATGCGCCTTTACCGCCAATTACAGCGGGTATTGTCTTGAGTAATATCAGCAGATCTTGCCACACATTTTGGCTTCGGATGTACTGCATATCCAGCTGAACTTGCTGTTGAAATGGTATCTCACTTCTTCCTTTGATCTGCCAAAGACAAGTGATGCCGGGCTTGACATGGAGACGTTTTCTGTCTTCCAAAGTATATTCCTGTACTTCTCGGGGGAGGGGGGGGCGTGGACCTACTAAGCTCATGTCGCCTTTGAGCACATTGATTAACTGCGGTAATTCATCGATGCTGAATCTTCGAATAATCCTGCCAATTTTAGTGACACGGGGATCGTTCTTCATTTTGAAGATAACTCCATCCGCAGACTCATTCTCTTCGATCAAAGCGTCTTTCATTTTGTCGGCATTTACGAACATTGATCTGAACTTGATAAAGCCAAATGTTTTTCCGTCCAGTCCTACTCTGGGGGCTATATAAAACAAGGGACCGGGATCGGTGATATATATTATCAATCCAGTAATAACAAAAATGGGTGAAAGCACAACCAGCATCACCAATGATATGCCACCATCAATAAAGAATTTGAGAAACTTAGCGAAACCGACAGTCCACTCCCAAAGGGACATCTTCAATTGGATATGAAACTTACTGCGCTTCTTTCCAAGCAGCATTAAACGCTCTATTTCCTTGTTCTTGTCTTGTTTATACGAACGCTTCAACTTTTGCACACCAACTTATACCGCCATTGAAAATCTATCTCGGCTGGGATTTCTTCCAGCGAGAAACTCGATACAAAAATAGGGGATTCCCGATAATGTATCTTTTCCACATACGTTTGGGTTCCATGATCAAACGAAAAACCCACTCACAACCAATTTCCCGCATCCAGTAAGGAGCGCGTGGGATGCGGCCACTATAAAAGTCAAACAAGCCTCCTACACCCATCAGTACCGGAGCATTCAAGCTCTCGATAAAACGATTTATAAACTTCTCCTGCAAAGGCGCACCAAATGCCACTAACAGCAAGTCTGCTCGAGCATTATTTATTATATCTATCACAGTGGTACTTTCTGACTCCCAGTCAAAATAACCATCTTGCACACCACAAATATTCAACTCCGGATATTTCCCTACCAGATGCGTCTTCATGTCTTCAGCAACACCAGGAGCGGCCCCCAAGAGGAAAATCCGGTATTTCTTTGCAACACACTTCTCACAGAGATAGGGTAGCATATCGGTTCCGTTTACATTCTCTTTCAAAGCACCTCCAGTCATGCGAAGTGCGATGTTTATACCTATGCCATCGGGAAAAATTACCTTACTCTCTCTTAAAATCTGATAATATTCTGTGTCAACAAAAATCTTATTAAGGCAGTCAGCATTAACAAAGAAAGCACTAGTCTTGATCTTGTTTGTAATTTTTAAGTCGATCAATTCGACTGCATCCTTCATGCTAATGTTCAGTAGGGTAACACCAAACAAATTGAAGTGATCGCTATCATTTACTGTCGGACTATACAAAAGGATCGCCGGGATAGCTTTGACTAAAATCTTGATATGCTTACCAATGCTCCGAGAGTTCAAGTACTCGAGATCCAACTCAGATTGCCCTACAAATGCGATCCTGGTCCCACTTCGGACAAAAAATAAACTGAATATTCCTGCAGTATGAGATACAACAAATCTATCAAGAGCATTTAATTCTTCACCTGTGACATGATGCAAACTCACGCCCACCATTTTTAGTCTACCCGTAATCACTTTTGGAAAGAGCAATGAGTGTGAAACTAACCAGTTTCTAGAATTGAATAACAGGTATTTCACGGGCTCAGTTCTCCTATCCAAAACCTCGACTGAAGTAAAAACTGAAGTTCCGAGAAGGATCTTTCTTAAAGTAAAACATATGAGTACAGGCAAGCTGACGAATACAGTCAGCAGAATTGAAAGAATCAAATCGATAAATCTGGTAAACAGTTCTGATATGAAACTTCCGGTTTTAACCGAATATTTGTCACTCATGTTCATTGATGGTGATTTCACCTTTGCTGATAAATGATAGATATGTAGCTAAGGGTGAGATAAAAGACCGATAAAATGATTCCGCTGAATGCTCGGCACGTACTTCTTCAAAGCCGTAATTCCCCAGCTTAAGCCGTCTAGATTTGTCGCTAAGCAAAGCTCTTATGGCAGCTGCAAGCCGCTTGATATCTTTAGGTTTAACCAAGATTCCGTTGGCATTATGGCTCAACCATTCTGATATCCCACCGATGTCAAAGGCAATCACAGGTAATTTGTGTGCAAAGGCTTCCAACCCGATCAGGCCGTATGGCTCTTGCCAGCGTGATGGCACGACCAACAAATCTGACTCTTGGTAAACCGCTGAAACAGCATTCGTCCATTCTCTAAACTCTACTCGGGAATTGAGGTTCAGCTTATCTGCCAGTCCTTCGAGATATTTTTGGTCATTGCCTCTGCCCAAGATAATACACTTGAAAGGGGTATTTATTAAGGCTAGTGATTTTAACAACAAATCTACGCCTTTACCTCTTATCAATTGCCCGACATATAGAATCACTGGGATTGAAGATCTTTCATTTGATTGCAATCCATTATAGGGGATTTGCGCAGGGATCAGCTTATGAATTTTGGAGGTTTGCCATTTATTCATCAGCAGGTTATCTTTCATAAAATCGGATAAGACAAAGCTGATATTGCATTCACGGATATGCTTCAGAGTAAGGTATTTCTGCTCGACATCGATTAGTTTGAAGGATTGCTCTCTCTTTTCGAGCATTCCGGCACACATGGGACAATATATGGTCGAAAATGGCAATGAACAGTTTATCCTGCGAAAAGGAAAATACTTGTGTCTGCGCAGGCAATAATAGTCATGATCATGAACGATAACGACATTGACAAATTTGCTCTGTAACTGCTTGACCCACTGCCATTTTGTTACTTTATGGAAACAAACCAATTCTATGCCCATGTCGATGTAGTCTTCGATCAAATCTTCAAGCTCCAGGTAGTCCAGAACTTCAAAATCGTCAAATGCCTTGTCAAACTCCGGATGCTGGAATGCAGTTTGTTCAAACAGACCGTAAATCTCCCAGTTCTGTCCTCTCAAAATTGAGGCCATTTGGACCATAAAGCGCTCAACACCACCTACAAAACCCCTGTTTGAATTTACCATCAGGATTTTGTGTGGCAATTCTACCGGTTCAAGATCAAGCATTTAACGCTCCAACAATTTATAGTATGCTCGGGTATATATATCTGTCAAATAGTCATATGTGTACTTGCTCTTCACTAGAGCTTTACCATTTTCCGCCAATTGCGGCAAGCGATCCCTGCTTTGAAAAGCCAAGATCATTTTGCGGGCAAGCTCATCTACATTTTCGCTGGGAAAAAGGTACCCATTGTAATCTTCCACCACCAGATTGGGATCGACAACGTTGCTCTGGATAACCGGAGTATCGCTGATCCAGCTTTCCACGACCACAGCTCCGGAATTCATAAACCTTACGGGGACTACATGGATATCAGAATAGCGTAACCAGCCAAGTACTTGATCTCGCTCCAGCATCCCGGTAAAAAGTACTTTTTCCGAGAGTGAATTTTGTGTAACAAAAGCCTGCAACATCTCATAAAAGGGAGTTTCATAATCGGTTCGACCTACGAAGATCAGCTTTGCGCCAGGCATATTACGATGAGCTTTTGCAAAAGCTTGAAGGGCTATATCTTGCCCCTTGATATTCGAAACTCGACCTAAACAGAGAAATGTGAAGCTATCGTCATCTATTCCAAGCTGTGAGCGTGGATCCTGAGTGGGGATATCGTACTCCTCTATAAGTATTGGCACGGGAGAATATTCGACATTAGGATTGAATCTACGTAAAAACTCGATTTCTTTATCTGCTATCGCAAAAGCATAGTCCATACCCTTGAGTACAAATCTCTGATTCAAAGAAGGTTGGATACTTCTCAAAATGTCCGGATCTATCTTACCATCTCGTTTTATCACACCGGCATAGTCGATAAAGTCAAAGAAACACAATATGAAGGGTTTATCAGTCAATTTTGCCGCAATAAAGGCGATGATGTTATTGTAATTGAGGGCAGGATAGCACTGGATGATATCATAGTCGCTAAAGATCAGGTGAAAGAATAGCTCTACGCACAGTGTCTTTGCTTTCAAATATGGATACTTTGCAGGCAGGTTAAAGATATCCCACATTCTGATGACTTTAAATATCTCCAGATTTTCGACTCGGGGTTTCTTTATTCGTTTGGGGCATATTACAGTCACATCATATTTTGCTGCAAGCTTCCGTGCCTGATAGTAGATATTGGTTTCCGCACCGCCTACTTCCGGGTAAAAGCGGTTAGTGATGATGGCGATTTTTAGCTTCTTTGAAGGCTCCGACGATTTGCTATAATCCTTTGGCGGCTCTATGATAGAGCTTAAGAAATTGTTTGTTACAGTCTCTTGGGAATACAGTTGGCTTGCTTTATGATACAATAATTCCCCTTTCTCACAAACATGAGTCGGAGACTGCAGCCATTGAATCACTGTTTTGGCAAAACCATTTGCATCATTGCAAATGGCAAGTTCATTGGTATCAAAATCTAAACCCTCAACACCTATTTCTGTCGTAATTACGCCTTTTTTTAATGTCGCAGCTTCCAGAATTCTCGTTCTAGTGCCGGATGCTACCCGCAGAGGGAGAATTATAAACAGAGCGTTTGCTATAACAGAGGTAATATCGTCCACCGGTCCAATGATCTTGATTCTGGTTCCCGCATATTTCTGGTAGATCGGGGTAGGTTTTTTGCCCACTACATAGATATAGATGTCCTTTTCCTGAAGCTTCTTGGCTATTCTGGGGTAAATCTCGCTAGCCAAATAGAGGAAGCCATCCTGATTGGCTGCGGAATTCAAGGTGCCAAAAAACAGTATGTATTTTTGATCTCCTGCTACTTGGGGCACAAACTCATCAGGAATGGACGGCATCATATTGGGGAAAAGATAAGCATTGGTGTCCTTCAGTTTATAACGTTCAATTGCCAGGTCACGCTCAAAGCTATTTGTAAAATAAAACATGAAATCGTAGCGAAAGGCAAGAGCTTCAAAGGCACGCAATTTCACCAGTTCCATGAAGTAGTATCGATTTTTGAAGCTTTTGTTCTGATTCCAGGAGAGTTCTGCAATCCTGGAAAACAGCATGTCAACATCTATTACTATCTTACATTGTGGCAGGGTCGCCTTGGCTATTTTGGCCAAACTAAAGCAACTGAGGAAGCGGAATACGATAATTTCGTAACGTTTTCTATTCAGTAGTTCCCGAAATTTCTGTTTTTGAGATTGTGAAAAATGGTAAATAGCAGGTGAGCTAAAGGGAAGACTATCTGATGCCGTTATACCTATACACTGGTCGTAACCAGTATGCTCCGGAATGGGCTGTGTTGCGAAGTCCGGGGTTCGTATTAAAACCAAATCTGCATCAAATTGCTTACACAAGTTACCCCAAATAAATTGGCTCCGATTTTTATCTCCCCCTTGCAAGCCTTGAAACGGCACGTCAACATACAATATCTTCTTCATCACAACCTCAGTTCTATATAGCTATTGGTCTGATGTTTCTATACTACTCTTAGTTTGTCAAGAAATATCACATCACTTGCACTCTTCCCTCCTATGTTAGTGGTTCAGAAACATAGAAGTCCCAAGCTCCCAGCCAGATTGTGGCAAAACCAAGTTTCATCTTTATGCCTTCAGGTTCACATACTATTATGATAATATGAAAAACTATATTTACACCTGAATTGTGCATTTATGGAATGTAATATGCATTAAGTGTTAATGAACAAACGGAGTATTCAACAAGGAGAAAGGGATGAAAAGGAATGTAGTACTATTGGTCGCGGTGGTTATCGTGTTTACGATCACAGCTTGCGATCAGGTCAGTGAAGATGTACCTTATGATAATACAATCTACATGGAGATAGATTTATTGAGCGCTGTGAATACCTATGGTGTCTCCCAGATGGAGAACTCCCTCTTTGGCTATCCTGAATGGATCAATGATGATTTCCTGCTTTACAGCAAGGCAAAGCTTTACCGCAGCAGCTTAAATTCCACTTTCTTTCAGCAACTGCTTCCTGACAGTTTAGACTGTTTTGGCTATGGCATCAGTTATTCCACTGCCCAACAAAAAATTTGGTTTAGCAACACTTATGGTATCTGGAGCTGCAATTTCACTGGGGGGGATATTACTCACATTAATCCCACACCTATCAAAGAAATGCAGCTATCAAACAACGGAAACTTTCTGATGGGTTTTCGAGTCGACAGATCTGAAAGCCTTTGCCTTGTGGATTTGTCGACTGGGATTATGGAAGAGCAAATCACAAGTTACGGTGTTTATAAAGCCTTTTACAACGAAGATCTGCAGAAGATTAGCTATTTGTGTTGGGTACAGGAAATCGGGAGAGGCCAGGTGAGGGTTCGCAACAGAGATGGCTCCGGAGACCAGATGGTGGTGGAGAGTGGTTTATACCTCCTACGGAACTTTCAAGTTAGCGCAAATGGCAGATATGTGGCAGGAACGGCAATGGATAACGGCGGTGCCGGCTACCCTCTTTTCGTTCACGACCTGCTTATCGGTGAAACAGTCCAATTAGATTCTGTAAGGAGTTTTCAGATGTGTCCTCAGAGCAACAGAATGATTCTCTTGCCGGTAGATGGCTCATATTTCAAAGTGAGCAGCTTTGCTTTTGACACAGGGCAAATGACCGAAATCCATTCCGGATATATGGGCGACTGCCGTTACTATTATCTATATAAAATGATCCTGAGGGCAGATGAAGGAAAGCTCAGAATCTACGGTTGGGGTAGAAATGAACAGATCTATGGGAGGATCATGTGAAAATTCTATATTGCATATTTCTGACAATACTGAGCCTGATCGCAATCAGCTCCTGTGAGATTACACCTGCAACCTTGGATTACAGGTTGGAGGGCAAGTTGTTATGGATCGATGCAGACGGAAACTCCAGTGTGATTACAATGCCCGCTCAATTTGATTCTCTTAGAGAAATGAGAGCATTGCCGGACGGAAATCTCCTGATCCGGGCAAGAGATTTTTATGTATACTACAAAGCTACAAATACAGTGACGAGAATCCCTACACCAAACTTGTTGATTCCCGGGGAGGGAAGCACCTTTTGTTTAAGCCGGGATGGCGATGCCATCTTCTATTGCACAGATGGAAAAGTATGGCGTAAAAACCTCCAGAGCCTTGAAGAAGAATGCCTGGTAGATTCTGCGGGGGTTACTTTTTTTTCACCCTCTCAGAGTGGAGATGGTAGGTATCTGGCATTTCTGCGTAAAAATCATGAAAACTATTGGGTTTGGCAGGGGTATCCGCTTTATCTTGACCTACAGACAGGTATAGTACACAGCCTTGCCACCGGTGATGAGTTTTTGGATAGCGTCGTAATTGATTGCTGGATTGATCACTTTCGCTCCAAATACTTTTTTAGCACAATAGTGGGATACGAAGATTATCACTTGAACAACATGAATATGGATGGCAGTGGTAGGGCAATAGTCACAGAGGTCATCCGCAAAGGTGTTCTCACCGCCGACGGCAGGTACCTATTGCCTAAGCCGAATGTTGCCGGTTCTATGGCAATTGGCTTTTACTATAGGGACTTTCTAAGCATGCTTTGGACCAGGATGGAGGATATCGGTAGTTTCAATATCGCCTTTTCGGGCTCAGTCATCTACTCTTACAATCCAGGTGAGCAGAGAGTATACAAGCACGACCTGAGCACTGACGAAAAACAGATGCTCTTTGATAAATACATTATTCCCGACGGCAAACTATATAGCGTGGAACATATAACGCCATTCAGAGACGATACCGGCATCTATGCTGTAGTTACTCAGAAAGTAGATACGGAGAAAGACCGGGAATAACCGGCTTTTGCATCAGAGCACTCGTCAAGACTCTGTCTTACAACCAAAAATGCCTACGCTGATAGAGCAAAAGCAATTGCCGTTATGGGGTCTTTAGTACCCTTGATCTATTTTACCAGCATCACCTTAGATGAAGCACTATATTTACCGGAACTCATGCGATAGAGATATACGCCGCTGCTAACGGGCTGTCCAGATTTGTCTGTTCCATCCCATGAGATCTCAAAGTAACCACCACTGTTGTGAGTTTTGGCAAACGTACGTATCAACTGTCCCTTGGTATTGAAAATTTCCAGAGTTACACTACCTGCTTCCGCAAGACTGTAACTGATACAGGTCTGTGGATTAAAGGGGTTCGGATATGCCTTCAACAGCTTTGTGGTAATGGGGATTTGAGGAACTCCGGGTTCGACCGTTGCCTGCTCTACGAGTATAGATACTGGATTTGTGAAATGTGATACGCCATTCATCTCAACACTCTCCAGCCAATAGTAGTAGCGAGTGTTGTTATCAATTTGATTGTCTTTGAAAGTGTATCTCGATTGTGCGCCGATGATTGATCCGGCCTGGAGTAAAGATATATTTAGTTTAATTGCGGATTTCAAGTCAGCTATCTCACTCCGTAGAACGTTAAAGCCCAGTACATCCAATTCAGATTCTGTAACCCAAGCAATAGTGTTGAATTCGGCAAAGTGTGATATTGCTGTGAAAGAAGAAAGCTCCACCGGTAAGGTCTGTCCCATATCAACTCCGTCGGAGAGAACTATGATGATAGTTCCTTTAGCACTAAAATCCACCTGTGGAAAAGTGAACACTCCACCAAAACCTAACAAGTATGGGGGATCCGGTAAAAACCAATTATGATTGTAGTAAATTGTTCCATACCACAAGCCGGGACCCATTTCTATTTGGATATCTGAAACTCCACTACCGCTAAAGCCCAATACTAATGGATCTACTAAACTGCTATAGTTTGGTAATCTTGATACAATCTCATTTGTAAAGTCTATTGAGGGGTTTGTAACAATTGTCTTCGAAGAAGTTATCACTACATTGCGGACTTCAGTGGGTATATCCTGATATACCACAATAGTACCGGGTGATAGGGGATGAACACCTTCTGAAAGGACAAATGTAACATTCTGTGAGGCTCCAAAATCCACTCCCGGAAATGTCAGTAATCCGGAATTGTATGCATATTCCGGCACAGAGCAGTGCCAAGTTCCTTGGTAGTAAACAGCTCCAAACCAAAGGCCTGTTGGGAGTGTGAAACTTACATCTATAAGTCCGCTACCATTGAATCCCATTGTCCTGAAATTTGTAAATCGGGAGAAATTCGTCAGACTTGTAACAATGGCATTTGAATTGTTTATAGCAGGCACAACAGTCAATGCCTGTGTAGAATTGACTATAAAGTTTTGGACGGCTGTGGGAGTATTTGCATAGATCATTGTAGGAACGATTATGGTAGAGGGGTTGATTTTAGCTACAAAAGCATCACTGCTTCCATTGCTTTCCAATTGAATAGATCCCAGTGTAATAGTTCCTGAAAACGAACCTGTAAGATGGTAATTGTTCTGGAGATCTATAGCTATGCCGTTGCCCACATCTTCACCACTGCCACCTATCTTACTAAGGGTCAACAGTTTCCCATTTGTGTCCCAGTACGCTATGAAGATATCACTACCTCCATTACTTTGTATAGAGTTAGTTTCAAAAGTGGCTGTTCCGGCAAATGATCCGATTACATAACAATTGCCGATATTGTCGACAACTATGCCGTTACCTGTATCGGAAAGACTGCCCCCGGCTCGTTTGGCCCAAGACCATACACCGGTGGAACTCAGTTTTGCTACAAATACCTCATTGTTGGTTCCTGCATCTGCAGGAAGTGTGACCGATCCAAATTGCGCGGTTCCCTTGTAGTAGCCTGTTACAAAACATGAACCCTGTTGGTCGATCGCGATAGAATACCCATAATCATTACTCGAGCCACCGGCTTTCTTGGCCCACAACCAGTTTCCGTAGCTGTCCATCTTGCCAATAAATATATCAAAACCACTTGCATTTAGTAATGTTGAGCCGAAATTGACAGAGTTTCTAAAGTTACCCGTTACATAGCAGTTACCAGAGTCATCACTTGCGATTCCAAAGGCTGTATCATCCCCAGATCCACCCGTCTGTTTTGCCCATAACCATTCACCACCGGCACTCATCTTTGCTACAAAAAGGTCATAAGAACTAGTGTTACTGATGATGGTATAGGGTCCAAAGTTTGAATTGCCTTTGAAATTGCCACATACATAGATATTGCTATTGATGTCTGTTGCGAGTCCAAACCCTGAAATCACGGCTGAACCGGTAGTTTTTTGGGACCACATCCAGGTGCCAGTTGCACTCAACTTTGCCACGAAAACGTCCAAAGCTCCACCACTGGAGATTAATGTAGTGGAACCAAAATTCGCAGAAGTCTGAAATGTGCCTGTAATTATACAGTCACCTTGCCGATCAGTTGCCATGGAATTTACTGTATCAAGGTAAGATCCACCAGCTTTTACTGCCCACAACAAGCTTCCATTGGAATCCATTTTTGCGATGAATATGTCTGTAAAGGTAGTACTATTGCATGTAAGAGTTGTCGTACCCAAGGTTATAGTACCGGCAAAAGTTCCTGCCACAAAGGTATTACCCTGGCTGTCAGTTGCTATGCACTTCCCACTGTCGGTATATCTCCCGCCTGCTCCTTTTGACCATTCATAAACTGTTTGTGCAGGGAATGATACACACCAAAATACCAATAAAATAATGACTATAGAAAGCCTGTTCATGCAATTCTCCTTACTTAATGGGCTAAAACACACCAAAACTATATCACACAATTCGCGCATCTCTTCCACAACTATGTATAAAACGATGATTTCATTTGTTGCAAAATGTATGCAAATGTTTGATCACAAATTGTATTGATGGTTTTTTAGTCAAGAGCTATTTGTGCAAATATTCATTCCCTCAACACATCGTCTAATTTTGCATTATCGAACTGCATTCAGAACCTCTCACTGATGCCCAAACGACAATAAGTTGACGCATGGAATCATACTTCTATGCAGGTTTGAGACTGAATTTGATTCATCAAAAATAGACTCTAAAACTCGGCAGTTGAACTCGTCTCAGTCCGGTATATTGTTCGTTCCAACGTGCCATTGAAGTCGAAGACGGCTCACAAACAACTTAACGCTTATGACTTGAAAAGACACCTTTAGCTCCATGCGTTTTCTTGTCTGTGTTTCGGGTCAGGTTAATTTAACTAAATCTGATTATCAAACCTCTGATAATCGTATACTGCAGGTAACAGTCCAGATTCTACTGCATTTTTCACGCTAATGCAGGGCAGATTGAGTGCGTAGATTTCCTCACGGGTGATAGTTCTGAGATCTATCGCCAGATCCAGCTTTGCCATATTATACATCAGTTTGAGGTATAGTGCCGACCATGATCGTACTGGCCGTTCATGGTTTTTCCTCAGCGCATTATAAGGGTGAAGATAGAATCTCAGATCATTGCAATATGCTGCCGTAGGTTTTACTGCAAATAGAGCTGATGTGATATCCCGCACTCTGTCGTTTTCCGGGGTGAGCCTGGGATAGGTGTTATGACGTGCGTAAACTCTACCCAATGCTCTGCTGTAACAAAATACTAAGCCATCTGCCTTGCCGGTGTAACCGGCTAAACCGTACTGAAAATTCACTTTCATAATGTCTCCTCTTTTCTCTGTCTCTGCCAATTTAACTGGCCTCTAACATATAGGAGCGGACAGATCCGGTATTTGCACGGACAGCTGCAAAGTGAATTGAAGATTGGGTCTCTATAAAGCTGTGAATTCGGTATCTCGATCCACATGATACAAACTCTGGCAAGGGTGAGATGCATCCCTTATGATTCACTCCTCCCACGAGCGAAGCACGAGGGGGGCACGAGGGAATCACCTCGGATTTGATCATGAAGAATGCACTCGGAGCCACAAGAGAAGAAATATTTCAAAAAAATCTTGCCGAATATGGGCAATATCATTTTATGGCAAAAAAATATTCTAAAGGCTCCACATACAGAAATCTGAGCCAACTGGGAGTGTTAATGAGTTTGAAGACATTTCCTGGGGGTGTACACCCTCATGATTTTAAGCATTTCTCAAAAACCGCCGCTATTGATAAGCTTCCTCCACCTGAAAAGGTGATAATCCCCATGTCCCAACATATCGGTTCTCCATCTTCTCCTTGTGTGAAAGTGGGGGATGAAGTACTAGTAGGACAGTTGATTGCGGAAGCTTCAGGTTTTGTATCAATCCCACAGCATGCCAGCATCAGTGGGAAAGTCACAAAAATCGATCTCTTTGCCCATCCGGTAGGAACAAAGCAAATGGCGATCGAAATCACAGGTGACGGATTGGACAAATGGATCGAGCTGGTAGATGATGAAAACTATCTGGATCTGACACCGGACGAGATGAAAAAGCGGATAGCAGATGCCGGAGTATGCGGTATGGGGGGAGCAGGATTTCCTACCCATGTGAAGCTATCTCCGCCCAAAGATAAGGTAATTGATACAGTAATTTTGAACGGTGTAGAATGCGAACCCTACCTGACTTCAGATTACCGATTGATGATAGAAAGACCTGAAGAGATTCTCCGGGGCTTGGAAAACGTGATGAAAGTAGTGGGAGCCTCCAAAGGAATAATCGGCATCGAATCCAATAAGCCGGATGCCATCGCACTGTTACAAAAACATACTGCATCAAAAGCGAATATAGAAGTCGTTGGTCTCAAAATGCAATATCCCCAAGGCGCAGAAAAACAGCTAATCTATGCCGCCACAAAGCGCAAAGTTCCCAATAAAGGTGGCTTACCTATGGCCGTCGGAGTTGTGGTCCAAAACGTGGGAACCGCAGTTGCAGTCTATGAAGCCGTACGCTACAAAAAACCGCTATTGGAGCGCGTAATTACCGTTACCGGTTCCATTGTTAAAAGACCTGCAAATTTCCTGGCACGGGTTGGTACACCATATTCTGTATTGGTGGACAATTGTGATGGTGTAAATACCGAGATTGGAAAGATCATCTCGGGTGGACCCATGATGGGTTTTTCACTCCCGAATTTGGATGCTCCAATGACAAAGGGCAGCTCCGGAATAGTTTTGATGAATCGTACAGAAGCAAAGCAATTGCAAGAACATACATGTTTACGATGCGCCAAGTGTGTAGATGTATGTCCTTTGAATCTCTTGCCGAGTTTAATCGTCTCTGCCGTGAAAGTAGAGGATTTGGAGATGGCAAATAAAGCCGGAATGACTGACTGTATGAAATGTGGATCCTGTGCCTATGTATGCCCTGCACAGATCCGGCTGGTACAATGGATTGATACCGGCAAAATCAAATGGGCAGCCCTGCAACGAGCCAAGAAGTAAAGGAGAAGAAATTGATGAATGATAAGTTATTAGTATCTCCCGCACCACATTTGCATGATAGAACAAATGTTTCGATGGTGATGTGGAATGTGATATTGGCTCTGACCCCGGCACTGGTGATGGCAACATACTTCTGGGGTATCAAAGCTCTGATGCTCACGCTTTTGGGTGCTGTAACGGCGGTGGTTACCGAAGCTGCGGTCCAGAAGTTTCGCAAAGTACCGATCTCGGTTGCTGATGGTAGTGCGTTTCTTACCGGAATGCTATTGTCGTTTAATATTCATGCAAACTCACCTTGGTGGTTGCCTGTAGTCGGTTCCGTTTTTGCGATCGTAGTCGGAAAACAAGTCTTTGGTGGCTTGGGAAACAACCCTGTCAACCCTGCATTGCTCGGTAGAGCATTCTTGCTGGCTTCCTGGCCTACTTTGGTTACGAACGGCTGGATTCCTACCCGCAGCGGTTCGATTAATGGGATCAATCCGGATTTGATCGGGACAAATTTGCAGACTATAGCTCCTAAGGCTTACGAACTGATTACTTCTGCCACTCCCTTGAAAGTTGCCCAAACGATACGGGATACATCATTTGTCAGTTCACTCACCGGTTCGGCAACAGAAAATGCCACATTGGCGAGTAATATATTTAATAGTTTGTTCGACATGGGAACTCTCAAGGCTATGTTTTGGGGAAATATTGGCGGTTGCATCGGCGAAGTATCTGTATTTGCATTGCTGCTGGGTGCTGCCTATCTGCTCTATAAGAACATCATCGAGTGGAGAATACCCTTGTTCTATATTGGTACCGTGTTTGCCCTCAGCTTTTTGTTTGGTGGGATTACCGGTTCCAGATATTCTGTGATGTTACCCTTCTTCCATATCTTTGGCGGAGGACTAATGTTAGGTGCTTTCTTTATGGCGACAGACTATACGACTAGTCCTATCACCAAACGAGGCCGCATCATCTTCGCTATTGGTTGCGGTGTTTTGACCATCGTGATTCGCTTGGTGGGAGGTTATCCTGAAGGTGTATCATATTCGATCTTGTTCATGAATGTCATGACACCTTTGATCGATCGTCTCACCATGCCTAAGGCTTTTGGAGAGGTGAAGAAATGATGTACTATCTCAAGCTTGGTGTGATTTTGCTGATATTCTGTGCTGTTGCTGCCGGGGTATTGGCTTACGTGAACGGTTTAACAACACCGATTATCAGCGAACGCAAAGCAAAGGAAGCTATCGAAACACGAGAAGCCTTGATACCCAATTCGACGTTTGAAGAGAAAACGGCCGCGGATAGTTCGTATAAATATTTTGTCGCACTCGACAAGACCACTAAAGAAGTCAACGGATACACATTTGTAGCATCGAAGAATGGTTATAGCGGTAAAGTCGAGACCATGGTAGGTCTGGATAAAGACTTCAAAGTGATAGACGTCAAGATTATTACTCAATCAGAGACACCGGGTTTGGGAGCAAATTGCGTGAAAGATAGTTTTAAAGCGATGTTCAAAGGCTTGGGAGTTGAGAATTTGATGGTGGATAAAGACGATAAAGATAATGGTAAAATCATAGCAATGGCTGGTGCCACCATTACTTCCAGAGCAATAGCAAATTCCGTACACGAACAGATCTTAGTTCTGCAAAAGGAACTGGGACAAAATGATGGAGGTGGCAAATGAGATTCGTTTCTGAGCTAAGTAAAGGGATTGTCAAAGAGAATCCCATATTTGTATTAGTTCTGGGTATGTGTCCCACTCTGGCAGTTTCGACTTCTGTGACCAATGCTATCGGCATGGGCATGGCAGCAACCTTCGTCTTGATCTGTTCTAATATCATTATTTCGATGATCAAGAATGTGACTCCAGTCAAAATAAGGATCCCGATCTATGTCGTTGTTATTGCCTCATTTGTTACAATTGTAGATATGGTGATGGCGGCTTATGTCCCGGCTCTGCACAAGAGTTTGGGTTTGTTTATTCCGCTCATAGTGGTGAATTGTATCATCTTGGGTAGGGCAGAGGCATTTGCCAACAAGAATAATGTACTCAATTCACTGGCAGACGCGATCGGTATGGGAGCAGGATTTACTCTGTCCCTGGTAATCGTGGCTACCATTCGTGAAATATTGGGAGCAGGAACATGGCTAAATATCTCTGTAATGCCCAAGACCTATGATCCTATGTTGGTAGCAATATTGGCACCGGGAGCTTTTATCACATTGGGATTCCTGATGGCCTTAATTAATATGCTCAAAGAGAGGAAGTAGAAATGGGATATCTTGGTGAAATATTTGTGATGGCGATGACCGCCATCTTTATCCAGAACTTTGTACTATCACGTTTCCTGGGCTTGTGTCCGTATCTGGGTGTTTCCAAAAAGTTGGATTCTGCGTTTGGTATGGGTATGGCCGTTATCTTTGTGATGACTTTGGCATCGGCTATTACATTTTTGATCCGTAAGTACCTCTTGCTACCTTATGGACTGGGATATCTGCAGACGATTAGCTTCATTCTCACAATAGCGGCTCTGGTCCAATTTGTCGAGATGGTGATTCAAAAAAACTCTCCGGCTTTATACAAATCTCTGGGGGTTTACCTGCCACTAATCACTACCAATTGTGCAGTATTAGGTGTAGCTATACTGAATACTTCCCAAATGAGATCAGACGGAATCACAACCTATAATTTCTTGGATTCTGTGTTGAACGGATTCTTTTCCGGTGTCGGTTTTACAGTTGTATTGATGGCAATGGCAGGGATCCGGGAACGTCTGGAGTATTCCGATGTACCCAAGGCGATGAAAGGCATGCCCATAGCCCTGATACTTGCCGGTATCATGGCCTTAGCTTTTTATGGCTTTATGGGCTTTAAGCTTTAAAGGAGGGGTATGATGGTGAATACAATAATATTAATGGATATTTCAATGTTGCAAACTATCGGTGCTCCTGTAGTTATCATTGGCGGGCTGGGTCTGCTATTTGGCATCATCTTGGCTATTGCTTCAAAAGTATTTCATGTTCAGATCGATCCCAGGGTGGAGCAGATTATTGCCGCTCTCCCGGGAGCGAACTGTGGCGCTTGCGGTTTGCCCGGTTGTGCCGGTTATGCTGATGCTATCGTGCATGCAGATGCCGACATCAATAAGTGTGCACCCGGTGGTACTACTGCCGTCACCACTATCGCTCAAATTATGGGTAAAGAAGCCAGTACGCAAACCAGGAAAATTGCAGTAATTCATTGTACTTCCGGTGGTAAACAAAGCACAAACTGGAAATATGCCTATCAGGGCATCGAAACCTGTAAATCTGCCGTCAACATCGCTGACGGACCCAATAGTTGCAGTTATGGGTGTGTGGGATACAACGATTGTGTAGCGGTATGTTTATTTGACGCCATTACTGTAGATGAGTATGGAATGCGTTGTATTGATCTGGAAAAATGTACAGCTTGTGGTGCCTGTGTGAAAGCATGTCCCCGTGCGTTGATAGACTTGGTGGCTGTGGACAAAGTAGTGTATATCAAATGCTCATCCAAAGATAAGGGGGCAATAGCAAAGCCAAATTGCGGATCTGCCCATCCCTGCATTGGTTGTGGAATTTGCGCGAAGAAGTGCCCTGTGGATGCGATCATGATAGAAAACAATCTTGCTATCATCGATTATAGTAAGTGTATCAATTGTGGAAGATGTGCCACAGCATGCCCTACCAAAGCAATTCAGGATTTACTGGTGGGTATGCGAAAGAAAGCTCACATTATCAGTGAGGCTTGCATTGGTTGTACTATCTGTGCAAAGGTATGTCCGGTCACAGCTATCAGCGGAGAATTGAAACAACTACACACAGTAAACGATTCCCTATGTGTAGGTTGCGAGCTTTGTGTTGGCAAATGCCCCAAGCATGCAATAGAGATGATATAGAAAAAATAACCCCTTCGAGAGAAGGGGTTACAGGTTTTGACTTAGGAGGTTGCATATTGTGGTACTGAGGATTTACCACAAAAAAACCGCCGACTGGGAAGTCGGATTGGGGAGTTAGAACCTAATTAATATGCAAGATCGAAGCCAATTCGAAAACACGTTCTAAGCTAATGGTAATAAGTGATTTATAGGAAAAGGCAGCCGAGAGGCTGCCTTTTTAGTGTTGATAACAATCAACAGATTGTGAAATAATTCGATATGCTTATTTCTTTCTTAACTCATCTAACTGAGGCTTGATATGGACTTCGTAGCAATCCGGGCAGATACTGTGGCTGAACATGGTATCTGTGTGCTCGCTGATATAAACCTCTACTTCTTCCCAATAGTTATTGTCCGAACGGACTTTTTTGCAATATGAGCATATAGGTAGAAGCTTTTCTAAAGAACGTATCTTTTCAGCTGCTCGTTCGAGGTCTTTACGTTGTTTCTCAATTCTGAGGGCGGATTTTACGCGCATTATCAGCTCAATTGAGGAAAACGGCTTGGCTATATAGTCCATAGCACCAAGCTCAAAACTTCGTTGCAAGGGTTCCATCTCTTCTTCCAGGGGTGCGGCAGTAATCATGATGACCGGTATATGATGAAGTTCTGAATTGTCTTTTAGCCTATCCAAGACATCATATCCACTTAAGCCAGGCATCATGATATCGAGAAGGATCAAATCCGGAATCTGATTTTCTACTTCGGTCAGAAGTGCTTCGCCTGAGTAGAAAAGCTGAACATTGAAGAAGTCGCTTTGGTTCAGGATCGTCTTCAATAACTTGAGATTTATTGTGTCATCATCCGCAGCATATATCAGCATTTTTTGTAAATCATCATTAAAGGCCATTAGATCTCCTCGCAGAAACTATTTTGGTTGTTGTGAGATGGCATATTTAAACATAGCATCCATAGTTTTGTATTTATCAAACAATTCTATGGCTTTGGTAAGCTGTTTGTCTTGATTCAATGATATCTTGTAGGCCTCTATTTCACCAAAGGCTTTACCGACCAATTCACTTTTTATCGTGTTTTTGATGTAAGCTGAGGCACTGTCGACATCGGCAGGAGTGAACTTGATTTCTTTTTCTTTGGCGTAGTCTAGAAATGACTTCATAGTCTTATCATCAATAGTCATCGTCTTTGTGATAGAATCTTTGTTTTTGATGGCATAATCAACTGCGAAGTCAAAGAATACATTTTTCCTGCGCAATTCTGCACCGAAGCTGGTAAGTAAATCCGAATCAAAGGCCAGATCCGGAGTGATGCCACCACCGCCATAGACTTTACGTTTGTTGACAGTATAATAGATGTCTTCATGGCTTTTCTTTTCCGCAGTTTTGATATCTGTCTCGGAAACGGATTCGCCCTTCAGGATCTTGTCATTGATGGCTTTATGGATGCATCTGCCAGATTGTATATAATAGTATGAAGTGGTGATTTTGATGCCATTGCCGTTGGATAGAGGGAAGAGCTGTTGGACGGAACCTTTACCGAAAGTAGGTCTTCCGACCACTAATCCCTTGTCAAAATCCTGCAGTGAACCCGCAAAAATCTCGGAAGCGCTTGCAGAGGCTTCATTTACAAGGATAACTATGGGGTATGTACGTTCTTTGGTGTTGTATTTGGTATAGTATTGACGGTTTGTGTTCTCGACTCTTCCTTTTGTCTCTACTACGAGCTTATTTGCTCCCACAAACTCATTGACCGTATCAATTGCCTGATCGAGTAAGCCACCGGGATTGAATCTGAGATCCATTATCAATCCTGTGATACCCTTTGCTTCCAGATCTGCCAATGCTGAACGGAGTTCGGTGGATGTGTTTTCACTGAACTGGCTGATCCTGATGTAACCAACGCCATTATCCAGAACAAAGCTATAGGGGACACTATGAATCTTGATGATTGCCCGTACGATATCAAAATCTAAGGGCTTTGATACACCGGGTCTGGCGATAGTAATGATAACTTTGGAACCTACTTCACCCCTCATCTTTTTGATAGCTTCATCGGTAGTGAGGCCGACCACACTTTCGCCATTGACTTTGATAATACGGTCACCGGATGCAATGCCAAGCCTGTAAGCAGGAGTACCTTCAATGGGGGATACTACAGTAATATAATCTCCCTTTTTGTCGATTTGAATTCCTAACCCACCAAACTCACCTTTGGTACTGGTGGTAAAATCTGCAAAGTCGTCCGGAGTAAAAAAGTTCGTATGAGGGTCTGTAGCTCCCAGCATACCAACGATTGCGGCCTTGATGATCTCTTCATCGCTCAAGTCCGTTACATAGGTTTGTTTGAGCTTGATTAAAACTTCATTAAACAGCTGCAGTTGTGAATACAAATCCGATTTTTTCGGTTGTGTTTGGGCATAGGCATTGCTGGCAGTGAAAAGCAGAATGCCTCCCAGTAACCAAATACTGAGGATTGAGACAAGGGTGATTTTTTGTTTTGATCCGGTCATTGCTTTACTCCTATCAAAGAAAACACTTTCGAAAGGACTTGCTGATGTATGTTATCAGGGTTGTCCGATCCATTCAGTACAATATATCGAAGAGGGTTGTTCTTGGCAATAGCTAAATACTGTTCCCTTACTTTTTCATGAAATGTTATTGTTTCCAGCTCTAAGCGATCCAATTTCCGGTCTGCGATGCGACTCAGTCCTTCTGCTACGGTTAAGTCTATCAGAAAGGTGAGATCCGGAGAAGTATGAAACGTAGCGAAATTTGCCAAAGATTGAATAAATGCTTGGTTCATGTCCCGAGCTGCGCCTTGATAGGCAATGGTAGAATCATTGTATCTGTCACAAATAACTACTTTACCGCGATTCAGTGCCGGCAATATCCATTGACCGGTGTGCTGGGAACGACTTGCCATGTATAACAGTAATTCTGTTTCGGGTAGCATCTCGCTATGCTCGATTTTCAGCAAAATATTTCTAATCGCTTCAGATATGGGGGGACCACCGGGTTCTCGTGTCATCAAGGTAGGGATGCCATTTGCGTTTAGTACCTGGTTCAAGAGTTTCACTTGCGTACTCTTTCCACTGCCCTCAATGCCTTCGAATGTAATGAATATTCCTTTGTTCATACTACAATATTGTATCCATATTTAATTTGTTGTCCCGCTCCGGAAAGTCGATCAAGTAATGTGCGCCTCGGCTTTCTTTGCGAGTTAATGCCGATCGGATTACACTGGCAGCAATGACTGCCATGTTTCGCGTTTCGACTACTTCTAAGCGCACGGAATTGTGCTGGTAAAAATTGTTGATCTCGTTGTATATGTTTTCAATGCGAGAAAGGGCGTATTTAAGAAGTCTCCGAGATCTACGAATGCCTGCATAACCTTGCATAATGGTTCCGATAATCTCTCTATTGTGAGAGATAACAACCCACTCATTTTCGTTAAATTCTTCCATCTGTCGCCACTTATGAATTGCTGGAAATTCTTCATTAACTCCATTGCATGTGTGATTTGCAGCATGCCAGGCGATGACCAAAGCCTCCAATAAGGAGTTTGAAGCCAACCTATTGGCTCCATGAAGTCCTGTGCAAGCCACTTCACCGGCAGCAAAGAGGTTTTTGATATCGGTTTGGCCATCAATGGTGGACAGTACGCCTCCGCAAAAATAGTGAGCGGCGGGAGCAACCGGGATTGGCTCTTTTGTAAAATCTATTCCGTGCTCCAGGCACTTCATTTGAATGAAGGGAAAGTGTTTTTTCAACACTTCATGATCAACACCTGTAGCATCGAGGTAGCAGTATTTCTCTCCCCGTTTTTTTAGCTCGGCGTCGATTGCCCGGGATACGATGTCACGGGGGGCAAGATTACCCAGGGGGTGATAAGAATCCATAAAGGCAGTTCCATCTGTCAAACGAAGGATAGCACCTTCGCCACGAAGGGCTTCACTAATCAAGAATGTATCTCCTTCCGGACAGTAGTATGCGGTTGGATGAAACTGGACAAACTCCATATTTGCCAATCTCGCACCTGCAAGCCTTGCCATTGCCATACCATCTCCGGTAGCTACCGCAGGGTTGGTATTATGTGTATAAATCTGTGATGCCCCACCCGTAGCCAGCATGGTTTTTCGTGCCCTGAATATCTCAACGAAGTTCGTATCGTTGTTCATGATATAAGCACCCCAACAAGCAATACCGGGAATAAAACCGTCTTCTTGCAATATGTGATGCTGGGTGATCAGATCTATTGCAATGTGGTTTTCAAAGATATCTATGTTTGGGTTGTTTAAGCAGTTCCGAACCAGAGCTTCCATGATTTGATGGCCTGTCGAATCTGCAGCATATGCTACTCGCCGATGAGTATGGCCACCCTCTCGGGTTAAGGATAAGTTCTCCAGCCTGCTGTCGTAAGATTCATCGATTAAAGTGAAATCGGTGCCAAGATCGATCAGGAATTGAATTAGCTTAGGACCTTCTTCGATGACGCTACGGATCACACTTTGTTTTCCCAGTTCAGCACCGGCAATCCACGTATCCTGGACATGTTGTTCAAATGTGTCTCGCTCGTCCAAGACAGCAGCTATGCCACCTTGGGCATAATCCGTGTTACAATCAAAAAGGCCTTTCTTTGTGATGATGGCAACTTTGCCTTTCTTGGATACCTGGAGTGCGTAAACCAAACCGGCGATACCACTTCCCAAGACTAAAAAATCATAGTTTCTCATAACTTCCTGCTGCTTCTGAAATAAGCAGAGTCATGACTATTGCATCTTCATCCGGATGATTATAATAACCCTTACGGATAGCAATGGCTCTGAATCCCAATTTGTTATATAAATTCTGTGCGGCTTTATTTGACTGTCGCACATCCAAGAAATAGACATTGACTTCACGTAATGCGAGGATAGAAGTGATGTTTTTGAATAGTATTTCACCGAATCCGCGCCTTTGATGATCTGGAGCAACTGCAATATTCATGATGGAGCATTCATCCAATACCACCATACAGAAGATATATGCAAACACCACATCATGATCAGTGAGAACGAATGCATCGTGAACGATGTCTTCCGTAAAAGCCTCAATAGGCCAAGGATTCTCGAAGACCTGATATTCGATGCGGATCACTGATTCCAAATCAGCAATCCGCATTTCTCTAAAAGTTATCACTAATATCCCTTAGATCACATCTTCTCGGGGGCACTTACTCCCATAAGTTCAAAGCATATAAACATCACTTCTTTGATTATCTGTATCAAGAGCAATCTTGCCTTGGTGAGATCTTTACTCTTCTCGCTTACGATCTGATACTTTGCATAATACCGGTGGAACATTGCAGCGAGTTCCTCTAAATAATTCGTCAGACGATGAGGTTCACGATATTCTGCAATGGCGACCAACAAGTCCGGCAATTCTGCCAGCTTTTGCATCATGTTGAGCTCTTCCGGTTTTACCAGCTTTGCGAGCATGTCTTCTTTGAAGGCTTTGGGTAGTACTTTGTCCTTCTTCGCTTTTTTGAGAATACTACAAATTCTGGCATAGGCATACTGGCAATAATAGACAGGATTCTCATTGTTTTTCTTCATCGCCAATTCAAGATCAAAGTTCAGATGTGCATTTGCCTTACGAGCAATAAAGAAGTAGCGTGCTGCGTCTTTGCCTACTACGGAGACCAAATCATCCATTGTGACGATTTTGCCTGCACGTTTGGACATTTTGACGCGTTCTCCGCTTTCGAAGAGGTTTACCTGCTGTAAGAATATGATTTCCAGCATGTTTTCATCATAATTCAGAGCTTTGAAAGCGGCCTTTAAACGCGGAACATATCCATGATGATCCGGGCCAAAGATATCGATTAGCTTGGAATAACCGCGTTGAATCTTCGTCAAATGATATGCCAGATCCGGAACAAAGTACGTAATTGACCCGTCTGATTTCATCAGGACACGGTCTTTGTCATCCCCAAACTTGGTGGAACAGAACCATATCGCATCTTCTTTTTCATAAGTACAATCTGCTTCAGCAAGGTAGCTCAGAACTTCTTCTACGACACCTTCCATGCGGAGTGTCTTTTCGGAGACCCAACCTTCAAAGGTAACGCCAAATTTTTCTAAGCTCAGGCGCTGCATTTCCAAAAGCTCGGAGAGTGCAAACTCCTTTAAATGCTCCATTCTGTCTTTTTCAGGGAGCATAAACACACGAACTCCTTCTACAGAATTCAGCTTTTGAGCCAGATGCTTTACATATTCTCCATGGTATGCTTCGTATGGAAACTCTCCAATCTTCTCACCTTGGATTTCACGTAAGCGAAGCTCAACCGACTCAGCCAGTATATCTACTTGATTTCCCGCATCATTGATGTAAAACTCTCTAGCGGGATCAAAACCCACATGTTTCATGATACGGTAAAGCGTATCTCCAAAAGCTGCTGCACGGGCACTAACTATGTTCAGTGGACCAGTGGGATTTGCACTTACAAATTCCAGCAGGATTTTCTCACCGTTACCATATGTAGATTTACCATATTCGTTTTGAGCTTCAAAGATGCTCCATAAGATGTTCTGGTACATAGTAGGGGAGAGGAAGAAATTGATGAAGCCAGGGCCCGCAATTTCTACTTTCTTGTAATGCTTGCTCTTCTTGAGTTCTTTCAATATCATATCTGCAAGCTTTACAGGAGAAGTTTTGTTTTCCTTTGCCAGGACCAAAGCCACGTTCGTGGAATAATCTCCGAATTCATCTTTGGTAGGAGTCTCAATGATAAACTCTCGGTCGTGACTGAGATTTAACGCCGTGACTATCTGGAATATGTGATCACGAAGTATTTGTTTTATCATTCTCCACTCTCTTCCAACCCAGCAGTTTCTTCTATCTGCCCAGCACGGACCCGATCAAATAGCTCATCTATTTTGTAATGTTCGCGAACATGGGGTAGGAATACGTGTACTATTACATCACCAACATCGATCAAAATCCAGTGCCCGTTATCAAGCCCTTCTTTACTGATCACTGTCAAGTGATGTCCTTTTGCGTTATCAATCAAATAGTTTGCAATTGCTTTGTTGTGAATGTCCGCAGAACCTTCACACACAATTATCACATCAGTATATCCACTGTGCTTTTGCACATCGTATAACTTGATGTTGTCTGCTTTCTTTTCGGTAAGCCACTCGACGATGGCCTCTATTTTGACATTGTCAGCCAAGATATCCTCCCGGTCTATTTAATATAGTTTTATTACATGGCTCAATCACATAGGATTGAGAATGATCTAACTCACTAATTTCACAGTAGAGCCGAAGCCCTATTTCTGAAATAGCCTCTTGAAGCAAGATAATCAAAACGCTCTCACAAAACATCAAAGATTACTTGATGAAGTCCTCATAGTCTTTGCCGACTATTATCTCGAAATCCGCAGGGAACTCGTCACTTCTGGCTACTGTGTAGCGCGTGATGCCAGTCATTGTTTGTAGCCTCTGCAAATCTTGCATATCACCTTTTCGAACTACTATGATAGACTTATCGTATATTGGCTTTGGTGTATCAGTCAATTCTACGACTTCAATGTTTTTCTTATTCAAACTTTCTGCAAACTCGGACGCTAATTTGTCATATCCGCAGCCGTTGGTAACCACTACCTTGAGCGCAGGCATCCCATTTTCTGTTCTATGAGCATGATCACTTTTTGAGGATAACCCTTTGATGATAGCAATAATTACTATCAACACGATTACCACACTGATTGCAATGATCAGCTTTGTACGTTTCGAGGTCAAATTATTTTGAGGCTCTTGTGTTGTCAAATCCAACGTATTACTCTTTTATTGCTAGTAGATTAGAAATCTCTTGGGAAATTTTGCTATATGCCGTTTCAAAAGGTTCAGGAATCACTCTTTCTCCACTCACTACGGTCATAAAGCTATTGTCTCCCATCCATCTGGGTACAAGGTGAAAATGTAGATGCTCGCCGATTCCTGCTCCAGCTGCTGCACCTTCGTTCAAGCCAACATTGATACCATGACACTTGTATACATTGTACAGAGCCTGGTCGCAAAGCTTTAGCACTGCCATCAGGTCGAACAAAATCTCTTCCTCGATTTTGCAGAGGCGATTTGTATGTTGGTATGGTACAACCATCAAATGCCCGTTGTTATAGGGGTAACGATTGAGCATGACATAGCAGTGAGTACTGCGAAAAACGATGAGGTTATCTTTATCCAGCTTGGGATCGATATGTCTGCACAAAATGCAGTCTTCAGGCTTTTCGGAAAGGATATAATCCAGTCTCCAAGGTGAATAGAGATAGGTCTTTTCTCTATTCATAGGGATCTTCTTCTTCTATCAGTTCTTTATAGGGTACGATCTGGTGTTCTTGGATGTATGCACTGCAGATTACGTTGTATCCTTGTAAAATCGTTTCTTCACCAATCTTGGAATTTATTATCAAGGAATTAGGTCCGATATATGAACCCTCTTCCAAAATGGATTTACCCTTGATAATGCAATGGCCATCAATTTCAACATCTTGCTTGATAATTACTTCATCACCGATGTAGATACTCGTGGGATTGTGCATTACGACTCCATTGTTGAGCCAGTGTTTACGTATCCTATCTAAAAAGCACTCTTCCAATTCTGCCAATTGTTCCTGAGAGTTTACACCAGAGACTTCCATCAGATCATCCAAAACAACCGATGATACTACTTTCCCTTGGTTGTAAAGAACTGATAAAGCATCTGTCAGATAGTATTCACCCTGTTTATTTGTGTTATTCGTCTCTTTTAAAGCACTAAAAAGCTCGAGTGAGTTAAAACAGTAGATCCCGGTATTAAATTCCTGGATTCGTCTCTGAGTCTCACTGGCATCTTTGTATTCAACGATTCCTTTGACTCGGTTTGATTCATCTCGCATGATTCTTCCATACTTCCCGGCATCTTCTAAAAAGGCAGTTAACACAGTACAAGTGGCATTCTCTGCAAGATGGGTATCATATATCTTACGAAGAGTGTTTTCAGTAAGTAGTGGCACATCTCCACACAAGATCATAATATCCAAATCTTGATTGGCAAAGGTACTTTCCGTAATCATCACAGCGTGACCGGTACCCAGCTGTTCTGTTTGTTCGACAAATTTCAGGCGATCACAGTCTTCAAGAGCAGCAATTACAGTTTCCTTTTGGAATCCTACAACCGTACAAATTGTATCACAATCAAGCTTTAACGCAGTATCCACGACTCTCTGAATCATGGGTTTATCAGCAATCTTAAAAGTCACTTTAGGCATTTTAGATCTCATTCTAGTGCCTTTGCCGGCGGCTAGAATAATAGCAGCAAGGGGTCTCATCAAACTCCTCCCAGAGTACAATAATCATTATATAACGTCATCATGGATTTCTGTAAAACTGGATGCACAGCATCCGGACAGAAGTCCTTTAACAATGACAACAGGTAAAATCTATTTTGCAAATCAACGTGAGGTACGATCAAATCATCATAATTCACGATGGAATCTTCCATGAAAATAATATCAATATCAATCAGGCGTGGTCCCCAACGAAAGCTGGGTATCCTTCCCATTTGGGACTCAATGGCTTTGATGGTTTCCAGAAGTGAGAGAGGATCTAACATTGTCTCAATTTCTACCAAGCAATTCACAAAATCAGCCTGTTCTGTCACTCCATAGGGTGCCGAAGTAAGTGGGTCGGAGTATCTCAAAACATGGAGTTCCGGTTGTAGGTTTAGGAATTGAAGAGCGTTTTGTATCTGCTGTGATGGATCGTTGAGATTGGAACCTAAGCAAAGTATCGACGTCATGACCTATTTCTCTGAACCTCGACTTCAACCGCATCCAGACTCCCCTGAATAGCCACAGCAGGTTTTTTGATACATACAGACAAACGCTCGATCAGAGGATAGTCCCTGAGGAGTTTATCGGCAATTGTATTGGCACAGCTTTCCAGTAAATGAAACTGATGCGTCTCCATGATTTCTTTGATGTCTGCATATACCTTGGTATAGTCGATAGTATCATCCAATTTGGATATCCCTGCGTCCAGTGCGGGGTCTGTAAACAGATGGACAGTTACGATAAATCTTTGTCCCAGTTTGCGCTCTTCATCATATACACCATGATAGCCATAGAAGACCATTTCATTGATACTGATTCTCACAATTTTCTCCTGATTGTTACCGATAAATCTTTACCTATGGCTTTGTCTACGAAATGGATCACAAAAAAACCAAGTCCCATGAAAGCCATACTAATCAAAGCAGCTATGAGTTCGGTAAAAAACACTGAACCGATTGCGTATCCTATGCCCAGGAAAACAATTGGAAGTATAAATATAAGTAATGAAGACAAAACTCTGGCTTTGGGGGAAACTTCCAGCAATACACTATCACCGGGTTCGACCTGGATAGTAGTCTCTATCTTGAAAACAGCAGGAGTATTTTTGGAGAAGCACATACCTCGCATGGCACAAGTTTTACATCCACCACCCCGTTGCATCTCTACACTGACAGTAGAACCGTTTACCGCAGTAACAATCCCTACATCTTCGATGGTGTGTTCTTCTTCATGCATGGCTAGTATCCTTTTGTATTGTTTACGATATTTGTAATGATGTTGGTGGTGGACTTTCCGTCCGTAAATCCCAGGCTTTTCACGATGCCACCACTAGCCAAAACAATATCAGAGCCGACGATATCTGCAATGCTCCAATCTCCACCTTTCACTAGAACATCTGGCATGATGTTAGCTATGAGGTTGTAAGGCGTATCTTCATCGAATATCACTACAAAGTCCACAGCTTGAAGACCTGCAAGCACTATAGCTCTGTCATCTTGTTTATTGATCGGACGATCTTTGCCCTTGAGGCGTTGGACCGAAGCATCGCTATTCAAGCCCAGTACCAAGACATCCCCGCAGGCTTTGGCCTGTTCAAGGTATAGCACATGACCACAGTGCAGGATGTCAAAACAGCCATTGGTAAACACAATTGTCTGGCATTTTGATTTTAAATCTGATGAGATTGAACGGATTTCGTCCCAAGACTTGATTTTATCTGTGAGCATTATATGCATCCAGGAGTTCTTGCGTAGTTAATGTCGCTGTTCCCTGTTTTCCACAGACTACACCCGCTGCATGATTGGCAATAATAGCGGCGGAGACAATGTCATGACCGCAGGACAAGGCCAGGGTTAGAACGCTGATAACTGTATCGCCGGCACCGGAGACATCATAAACTTCTTTTGCAAAAGTAGGAATATGAGTGTATGCCCCGTCCTGTGAAAATATATACATCCCCATGCTACCACGAGTCACGATCAAATTGCGTGCTTCGATCCTATGTTTTAAGCCATTGGATGCTTCCATGAAATCTTCATCACTTTCAAAATTGAGTCCCAGGTTCTTCTGCATCTCGGCAAAATTCGGTTTGAATACATCAACATTCTTATAATCGAAAAAGTGTTTGAATTTGGGATCAACAGCGATGATCTTACCCAGTCTATTTGCATCTTGTACCAAGCCTGATATGATGGCAGATGTGAGCATCCCCTTGTTATAGTCTTCTATAATGATGGCGTCACAATCTTCAATGTGCGTTTCCAGAAATTTCATAAGTCTTGTCTCTTGATCTGCGTCGATGTACGATTTGGTCTCAAAATCAAGCCTCACAATCTGCTGGTTTCCGGCAGAGATTCTGGTTTTCAGAGTAGTTCCACGATCTGGTACAGTAAACAAACCTCTGGTGCTAAGTTTCGAGGCCTCCATCAAACTCAATAGGACGTCTCTATTCTCATCTTCACCGATTATCCCTACCAACACAGGTTCAGCTCCCAGAGATTTGAGGTTCAATGCCACATTGGCAGCACCACCTAAACGGTACTCTTCTGTGTGAACATCAACTACAGGCACAGGAGCTTCGGGAGAAATCCTTTCTACATTCCCCTTAATATAATGATCCAGCATTACATCGCCGACTACTAATATCTTTTTGTGAGTAAAGGACTTGATAGTATTAGAGATCATTTTTCATTCACCTCGATAGGATAGTCTCCGTTAAAGCAAGCATAACAGTACTCTTGGGGTAGTCGGACACTTTTGTAAAGGTCATTGATGTCTATATGT
>PHBQ01000014.1 GCA_002841975.1 Candidatus Cloacimonetes bacterium HGW-Cloacimonetes-1 | reverse complement strand
CAATCTGTACTGATCACAGTGCTGAATGATTTCTTTGAGCCTCTCGGTGGGGCAGTAGTATCTTTCCCCTCCATTGGTCCCGATTCATTTATGTCCAATGATAGCGGGCAAATCAGCCTTGATCCTTTTTACTATGGCTATTACCAGGTCAAAGTCCAAAGAGAGGGATATGAAACCTTACTAAAATACATCAATATCAATAGCCCTAATCTGAATCTGCGGATTACGATGATGCCGGTCTATATGGACAATTTTGAAAGTGGCATGACCCAGTGGAGCCGGACAGGAACGTGGAACACTACTTCCACAGACCATTATACAGGTGCCAATAGTCTCACAGACAGGCCAAATCAAAACTACCAATCAAATACAAATAGCTATTGTAAGTACAATACACCTATCAATCTGCTCAATCAGACCAATGCCAATATCCAGTTTTATGCCAAATACAATTTGGCTCTGGATGGGGATTATGTGGCTCTGCAGTTATCAACTGATAATGCGAATTGGTTCACTGTGGATCACTATACAGGGATTAGTGACTGGTCTTTGAAGTCCTTTTCCCTGAACAATTATCTGGATCAGACAGTGTACATTCGATTTCAGATTGTTACGAATGACTACAATGAGAGTAGCGGTATTTTCATCGATGATTTCGCGATATTTCTCAATGGTGATTCCGTAGAAAATGATGATCTCATCACTCCTGCTCCAAGTCTGCTTATAGCAGCTTATCCCAATCCCTTCCACTCCAGGATAAAGTTGGATGTGACCTCGGTCAGCAAGTCTGTGAGCCGACTATCTGTCGATATCTACAATATCAAAGGCCAGTATGTGGCATCGGTGTACAACAGCTCCCTGCCAAAGGGCAAGCTGGAACTGGAATGGAATGCAAAAGATCATCTGGGAAACACTGTAGGTAACGGGATATACTTTGTCCGCAGTGTAGCTGATTCGAAAGTGTTCACTACGCAAAAAATACTATTGATGAAATAGAGATACAAGAGCAGGAGAAAACCGCTTCCCTACGAGTGAACTAATATTGACGGATGCTTTCCCCCTCGGAAGCATGGTTTGACTTTCTGCAAAACCCCAGTGGATTATGGTCGTGTAGTACCAATTACAGCGCATTCACGGGAAATTCATATTACTCTTGACAATTGAGCAATGTACTTAATTTTGGTCGTAAGGGGACATGTATGTCGAAGAATAAATATAAGGTCTTGGACCCGATTGATCCGCTTGATGCCAAAAGTATTGGGGATCATGAAAAAACTAATCTATTGCTGAATGGATATCGGCCATATCAGACAGAAGATGGCACCATTAAGTGGTTGACTGTAGAGCAGCGCTCATACAAGCTGATGCAGAGTAGTAAGCAGAGCTTGTTTTCAGGTCTCAGCTTCAGGCTTCCGAAGAAGAAAAAACATAGGCGCAGGCGAGGTTCACCGGTAAAGAAGTTTATCCGCAGTTACGTCGTATTTGCTCTGTTGATGACACTTGTCGCTACTGCTATAATCCTAACCCTGAAATACTTTTATCTGATATTCTGAACACAGTACCAAAGGAGAATCTTTTGAACATACTCTTGACTAATGATGATGGAATCCACGCACTTGGAATACGCACCGTCCAAACCAGGCTGAAAGAAGCCGGGCATAATGTAATAGTAATCGCACCGGATCGAGAGAGGAGCGCAGCCTCGCATTCGTTAACCCTGAAAAATGATATCCGGGTTCGCCAGATTGCCGATGATGAATATGCCGTTAGTGGCACCCCTGTAGACTGTGTGGTGATAGCTCTGCAAGAGATCATCAAACACAAGATAGATCTCGTGATCTCCGGTACCAATGCCGGTCAGAACATGGGAGAAGATATCATGTATTCCGGAACGGTTGCCGCAGCTGTTGAGGCATCATTCTTTGGCTATCGGGCTATTGCTATATCTATTTGCTCTTATCGCGACCAGATCTACGACACTGCAGCAAAATGGCTGGTGACAATGCTGGAAGTCGGAGTGGAGAATATCCTGAATGGCATGGCAGTGCTCAATATCAATGTTCCCAATATCCCCTACGAAGAAGTTAAAGGCTTGCGTTTGACTCGCGTAGGTCACCGAAAATACTATAATTTTATCAAAGTAATAGACAAGTTTGATGATGGATTTTCCTACCAGATCGGTGGCGATCTGCCGGTATGGGACACTTCCAAAGGCACTGATGCCGAAGCCATTGCAGAAAATTATATCTCACTAACTCCTTTACAATTTGATGTGACAAAAGGCGATGCTTTTCCGGTGATTTTGGAATGGCTCGAAAGCAAGAGCCTGATCCAGTTGTTCTAAATGCGTTTCGAAGATCAAAGGCAGCTATTAGTCAAAGAGCTCTATCATAACGGGATCTCAGATCCGTTGGTGCTTCATGCTTTTGCGAAAGTACCACGTGAGGCCTATGTACTCCCTGAATTGCGGGAATATGCATATCGTAACCAACCGCTACCGATTCACCTGAAGCAAACCATATCTCAGCCTTTGATGGTAGCATTGATGCTACAGCATCTGGAGCTCAAGCCTCAGGATATAGTACTGGAGATCGGTACGGGCAGCGGTTATGAAGCAGCTCTCTTGGCAGAAATAGTCTCGGAAGTATGTACTATCGAACGCCTGGAAGCGCTCAGCATGAATGCCAAGAAAATCCTCAAGGAACAAGGCTATAAGAACATATGGTTTCGGATAGGTGACGGAGCTCTGGGTTGGCAAAAGGCATATCCGCCTTATGAAGTGTTTAACAAAATTGTGGTCAGCGCTGCTGCTCCCCAAATCCCGGATAATCTGGTTGCTCAGCTAGCTGTTGATGGTATCCTCGTGGTACCTGTCGGCAATAGTGATTATCAAATCTTGACAAAAATACGTAATGCAAATAATGATATACTCACCTCAGAACATGGGCAATGTGCCTTTGTTCCATTGATCACTACTTGTTAGTTTACAGGAGTTTGGATGCATCGTAATCTCTTTAATTGGGCGCTCAGTTTGCTCAAAGGAAAAGATAGATTTGGTAATTTACGAAAGTTTTCGGTCTTTAAGGATTTAAACTCCTTTGAGCTCTATCTGCTGCATCAGATCATGAATGAACGAGCTTATGTCGAGGGCGAAATCCTCTTTGAAAATAAGTTTCCCCTAGAGCTGATTTATTTCATAGACAAGGGTGAAGTAGAAGTCATTGGTGCGCTCCAGCCCAATGGCTCAAGGCTTTTGAAAAAGAATCAATTCGTAGGTCTGATAGATATGTTTCAGGAAAACGTACGCAGCAGTTCAGCCAGGGTTACTCAGGATTCGGTGTTTTTGGCGGTCTCTCAGACGGATCTGCGCAAGTTCATTCACGACAATCCTCGCATCGGCATCAAAATCCTAATCCGAACCTGTGAATTAATCAGTAAGTTCTCCTTTGACTTAGCGGCAGAGATAAAGGGAGATTGATGAAGCTTACTACAATCCTCTTTGATATCTTTTTGCTGGCAGTAATCATCCTGGCAGCAACTTTCTACAAATGGATATTTAGCTATTTGATCTCTGCAATTGTACTGTCTTATATCCTCTCTCCATCAGTTTCTTGGTTAGAGCGCAAGCGAGTGCCCAGATGGCTCTCTGTAGTTCTGATCTATCTCTCAACTGCAGGTGTAATTGTCTGGTTTGCCTACCGTATGCTACCGGATCTGATCAGCCAGGGTGAGACCCTCATGAATATGATCAATTCAGATCAAGCTCCGGCAAATTCGATGCTTTCTATACCGATATTTAAGTCTTTGAGCGGTTCTGTACTCAAGCTGGATCAACAAATCCCGATGCTGAACTTGGTGGATAATTTTGATCGCCTGATCGAAAGCTCCAAGGTATTTCTTTCATCTATACCCAAGCTACTTATCACCAATTATCAGGTGGTCTTGAGCGCAGTCTCCTTTGTGGCTACTATCCCACTGATCAGTTTCTTTCTGCTCAAAGACGGCAATAAGCTGGTAAAAGACTTTTACAAAATTATCCCCAACCGCTATTTTGAACTGAGCATTATCATCATCAACAAAATCAACGAAACGGTCGGTAACTTTCTGCGTGCAATGTTCTTTGAGATCATTGCAGTTACTATTATGGCATCCATTGCCCTCAGCATTATCGGAGTCAAGAATTCCATCTTGATCGGACTATGTGCCGGAGTAGCAAATGTGATCCCTTATTTCGGTCCCTTTATCGGCACTGCCATAGCCATCACCACAACCCTGATCGATGGCAACACCTCCATGTTGCCGATTCTGAATATTATTTTCGCAATGTACATTGTACAGGTGATAGACAATAACATAGTGTACCCAGTCGTGGTAGGCACTACGATCAATATGCATCCCTTGATTGTTCTGCTCACGGTATTGGCGGGTGGCTGGTATGGCGGGATTATCTGGATGCTGATATCTGTCCCCTTGGTATATTTGATTTACAGTGTGGTAAAAGTGTTGTACGTGAACTTGAAGAAATTTCAATTGATATAAATAAGCATAGATATAAACGAGGAATGAATGGGATTATTGGACAAATGCAAAAAGTTCCAGGATGCCAGAAAAGCAATAGCATCCGGATACTACCCCTATTTTAGAGAGATCAGTTCCGAACAGGATACTGAAGTTATTTGTAACGGTCAAAAGATGCTGATGTTGGGATCCAACAGTTATTTGGGACTCACAACTCACCCCAGAGTCAAGGAAGCATCTATTGCAGCTATACGTAAATATGGTAGTGGCTGCGCCGGATCAAGGTTTTTGAACGGGACTCTGGATATTCATTTGGAATTGGAAGCCGAACTTGCCAAATTAGTAGGCAAAGATGCCGCTCTGGCATATCCTACCGGATATCAGGCAAATGTGGGCTGTATCTCTGCTATGGTTGGGAAAGATGAATACATCATCACCGACAAGCTGGATCATGCCTCCATCATCGATGGCTGTATGCTCTCTCAGGGGACCATGCTCCGTTATAACCACAACGATATGCAAAGCCTGGAAAAGGTCCTCACCAAAATCAAGGGTGCAAACATCCTGATTATTGTGGACGGTATCTTCTCTATGGAAGGTGATATCGCCGATTTGGTGGGTATTAGCGAACTGGCAGAAAAGTACGGTGCCAATCTTATGGTGGATGAAGCCCATTCTCTGGGTGTAATGGGTACCGGAGGAGCTGGATCCGCAGATCATTTTGGATTGACAGCCAAGACTGACCTGATCATGGGTACATTTAGCAAATCCCTTGCCTCGGTTGGTGGATTCATTGCTGCAGACGATGATTATATCCACTATCTGAAGCACAAATCCCGAGCTTTGATATTCTCTGCTTCACTACCTCCTGCCTCCACGGCAAGCGTCTTAGAGGCACTCAAGATCATGCAGGAAGAACCCGAGCGGATAGCAAATTTATGGGACATTACACACTATATGCTCGACCAATTTAAACAAATGGGTTATAACACCGGTACTTCGTGTACTCCCGTAATCCCCTTGCATGTAGGCGATATGATGGCAGCCTTTGAAATGTGGAAACGCCTCGGTGATGAGGGAGTCTTCATCAATCCTGTGGTGCCACCCGCAGTTCCACCCAGTTCATGCCTTATCCGTACGTCATTTATGGCAACGCATACACGGGCTCAGCTCGATTTTGCTTTGGAAAAGTTCTACCGTATTGGCAAAGAACTGAAGATCATTTAAATAATGCACAGCATCAAAGCCCTGAGGATAAATAAACAAAAGTATTGTCAAAATAGATGGAGGAACCATGGCAAGCAAGAACAGTAATGAATACTACGAAAACCTGAAGGAGATGTCTCCTATCCGTGCAATCGCAGTAACTTTGATGAACAACCATAATGTTCGAACAGTAACTTTGGCAGAAGCCTATGAAATGGCAAAGAATCAACCTGGTGTGACAGTAACCGATTTGCCCATTTATCCGGAATATGCCAAACGGCACAACCTGCCGGCAGGTGCTAAAGTTCTCAACGACTGTCATGGAAACATCATCGGAAGAACTGCAAAAGCTGTCCGTTACTACAATCGTCAGAACTCGTCGTTTAAAAACAAACTTGAGGGCGATTTCCGTGAAGCTGTATGGCAAATGCAGCATCATCCTCTGATCAAGGCTGAAGCCGTATTAGGTATGGATCCTGATATGATGATCAAAGCCACTTTTATTACCACTGAATCGGATGTCGTGAATCTCTTCAATTGGCTACTCAATTTCTGCCCGATGGAACAAAAGCAAGAAGAGTATGCAAAAAGCAAAAAGATCCCAATCCAGGACATTATCCTGATCGCTTTCAACGAGTGGACTTGCAACGATCCCTATTACAATAACGTGGGTGCTCCCCAGCTTTCTCTCGTGGATGAAAAGCACAACGTTATCGTCAATCTGGGTATGCGCTATTTTGGCGAACGCAAAAAAGGAACGCTCACAATGGCATGGACATCCGGTATCCGGATCGGGATGGCAGCCTGTCACGGCGGGATCAAAGAAGTAGATTTTTCTACCTGCAAGGACTCCCGGTTCCACCATTTGGGCAAACGCTCTATGGCGTTCTTCGGTTTATCCGGCACAGGGAAATCCTCTCATACAAACAACCATGACAACGCCGGAACCCTACCCGAAGGTTTCTCCAAAGTGGTACTTCACGACGATGCCTTCCAGATTGACTTGGAAAACCATCTATGCCGAGCCTGGGAACCGACTCTGTTCGACAAGACCGACAGCCGTCCTTTGGGACATCCCGATTGGAATTATACCCTGTCTTTGATGAATCACATGGTGATGGATGTCGATGGAAAGAGAATGCCTCTGGGGCAGGATTTACGCAATTCGAACGGAAGAGCGTTGTTAGACAGGGACTTGCTGGGCGACTGGGTAAACCGTTGTGCCTTCCCCAAAGCACTGGTTTGGTTGATGAAAGACTCCGTCATGCCACCCGTAATCAAGATTAATGACAAATATCTCGCAATCGCAATGGGCGCGGCCTTGATGACACAGCGCAATCGTGCTGAAAACGTCAAAGAAGAGGAACTGAACAAACTGGTCTTTGAACCATTTGCAAATCCTTTCCGTGTTTACGAACTCTATCGCGACGTCGAATCCTTCCTCAGTGTTGCTGAATCCGGAGCAGATATCTACTGTTTCAATTCACGCGGTTACTGGAAAGATTCCGATGATGTCCTCGATGCAATTCCGCTCAAGACATCTTTGAGTTTACAAACCGCGATCCTCACCGATCAGTTGGAGTGGGAACCTTGGGATGATGTCACGGGTGCACTGATCCCTACGCGGGAATCAATCGAAAAGGTTATTCCGGGATATTATGATAAGTATGATCCCAAACTACGTGGAAACAAGGATGCCTACAAACAGGTCCTGGTGGATAGATTCCAGCAAAGAAAGGACTATTTGATGACCTCCGACCTTACCGAAAAACCGGAACTGCAAGCCAAATTGGTTGCAGGTCTGCGTGTAACCGTATAATCTAAAACAGATATATCAAAGCCGATTCTTTGGAGTCGGCTTTTTTTTATGCTGCTGAAGACCCTGATGATCGGGAGGCACTTCTCTGATGATTCCGGGGTGCGACGAGGGCTTCACGAGGGAGTCACGAGGGGGTCACCTCGGATTTGAGCATGGAAGAAGGGTAGTAAAAGCGCAAAATATTGTACGTAAAATAAATATGGCATATCACAATGTTATAAAGTGGGAGCTGTGTGTCAAATATATCGATTCTAAGTGCTTGGAATACGCTATTTTGCTACAATAATCCGAATAGATGAGATATTTTGATTTGCTTATAGTTCGGAATGAATTATACTATCACCAAAGCAAAACATAAAGGAGTCACAAAATGCCAATACTCGATGACAAAACAAAAACTGAAGTAACAAAAATACTGGGTACCATGATAAAGCCTGTAACGCTGAAACTGTTTACTCAACCCTTTGAATGTGGATATTGCAAGGATACTCATGAGCTCCTGGAAGAGATTGTGGAATTGAACCCACTGCTGAAATTGGAAGTAGTCCAGTTTGACCAGGATACAGATGTCGTAGCAGAATTTGGGATCGACAAGATACCGGCGATCGCCGTTATCGGAGACCGAGACTACGGAATCCGGTTTTATGGCATCCCTGCCGGATACGAGTTTTCATCGCTGCTCAGTGCGGTCTTGATGGTCTCTACCGGAGTACACAAATTGACGGATCAGGCAAAGAAGTTCTTGGACAATCTGGCAAAGCCCGTACATTTGCAAGTATTTGTCACGCCGACTTGCCCATATTGCCCACCGGCTGTGATCATGGCACATCAGATGGCTTTTTACAGTGATAAGGTGAAGGCAGATATGGTGGAAGTAAGTGAATTTCCGCACATTGGCAACAAGTATTCAGTACAGGGAGTTCCACGTACAGTTGTGAACGAAAAGTGGTTCATGGAAGGAGCAGCCCCGGAGCAGATGTTGATCGACAAGATCAAAGAATCCCTGTAAAGAGGACAGTATGTTCGATTTTAATCTCAGTATGCCTACAAATGCAGATCCGAACACACTTTATGATCTCATTATTATTGGCGGGGGGCCTGCGGGCCTCACCGCCGGACTATATGCGGCACGCTATAAACTGAAAACACTGATGCTGGAAAAAGCCGTGATCTCCGGTGGGCAGCTTACTGCCACCGAGTGGGTAGAAAACTATCCTGGCTTTCCAGAGCCTATCTTGGGGCAAAAACTTGCCAAGGATATGGAATCTCAGGCAAAACAATTTGGTCTGGAGATTATCAACGAGTCCGTGATCGATGTGGATTTAGCGGGATCGATTAAGAAGATCGTCACGGATTACAGTACGTGGCAGGCAAAGTCTGTTTTGATCGCCACCGGTTCTGCCTCCCGCAAGCTAGGTGTACCCGGTGAAAAGGAAAATGCAGGTCGAGGTGTATCCTATTGTGCCACTTGCGACGGGCCGTTCTATCCCGATAAAATAGTAGCCGTAATCGGGGGTGGCAATTCTGCATTTGAGGAATCCATCTTTTTGGCAAAGTACGCATCCAAAGTGGTGATCATTCACCGCAGTGACGACTATCGAGCAGACAAGATTATCCAGGATAAAGTGATGGCAAATCCCAAGATCGAACTGATGCCCGGCTATGCGGTTCAAAGCATCGAATTTGCCAATTCAGATGATAAGCATCTGGTCTTGGTGGAGCAGGGGACAGGCGCAGAAATCAGCTTTCCCGCCGACGGAGTGTTCATCTTTATCGGGCACGTCCCCAATACCAAGCTGTTTGAAGAGAAAATAGAACTGGAAGCCGGATACATCGTTACCGACAGGCGGCATTTTACCAATGTTGAGGGTGTATGGGCTGCCGGAGACGTAGAAGCCAAGTCCCTGCGCCAAGTGGCGACAGCCGTGGGTGATGGTGCATGTGCAGCATTCTGGATCAATAAATATATTGAAGACTGGACCGAAAATTAGGAGCTAATATGCCGGAACTCCCGGAAGTACAGACCGTTATCAACGGGTTACAGGACACACTCAAAAACGGAGTAATCACTAGTATTGAATGCAACTATCCCGGGACGGTGATCTACGATCCAGAGTTGGGCGATGAACCCTTTCCTTCAGCCGTAAAAGCTTATGAACGCCGCGGGAAATATATCATCATCCATCTGGAGAATGCGCATAGCATCATCGTGCATCTTAGAATGACCGGGAAACTGGTGTGGTCCACCGTCGGAGAAGAAACCAGTAAACACCAGCGTGCCTGCATCCTGGTGGGTGACCATCACAAGATCCCTTTCATCGATCCGCGCACCTTTGGCAAGATCACGATCTGCCTCACTGCAAATGTAGGTAGCTATGTCACGAAGCTGGGTGCAGAGCCTTTGAGCCCGGAATTTACGGCGGATTACCTCTTGCAAAAGCTATCCCGCAAGAAAAGCCCGATCAAGACAGCGCTGTTGGATCAGTCCACAGTTGCCGGATTGGGCAATATCTATGTCTGTGAGATTCTATACCGTGCCAAGATCCGTCCGGACCGGGATTCTGCCGGGATACGACTTCCCAAACTGCGAGAAGTGGTAAAGCATACCAAAGCAGTCTTGGCAGAAGCACTGGCAAACAACGGCACCAGTATCTCGGATTTTCGCAGAATAGACGATAAAACCGGAGAGTTTCAAAACTTCTTGCGCGTCTATCAAAAGAAAAGCTGTCCCCTGGATCATCCGATCGAGAATCTTCGCATTGCTGGCAGGTCCAGCTTCTACTGTCCGGTTTGCCAGAAATGAAGATTTAGCTTGCCCATTTTTGTAGCATTGGATATTATATCTCTTAGAATAAGAATTCATGAATGGAGAAGTAAATGAAACCTGTCAAGATTAGAGAAAACATCTATTGGGTCGGTGGTGTAGACTGGGATTTGCGCAATTTTCACGGCTATCTCACGCAGCGGGGATCTACCTACAATGCTTATTTGATAATAGATGAAAAGATCACGTTGATCGACAATGTAAAGCACTATCTGTATGATGAAATGATCGAGCGGATCAGTGCTATCATCGATCCCTCACAGATCGATATCATCGTGCAAAACCACGTCGAGATGGATCACTCCGGAGGATTAAACATCCTCATGGACAGAATTCCCAATGCTACGATATACACCAATGCAAACGGCATCAAGGGCTTGAAGCTGCACTATAAGAAAGACTGGAACTTTTACGAAGTCAAAACGGGAGACAGCATCTCTATTGGAAAGCGGACGTTGAGCTTTATTCAAACTCCGATGGTGCATTGGCCGGATAACCAGTTTACTTATTGCCCGGAAGAAAAGATTCTCTTTTCCAACGATGGCTTTGGCCAGCATATCGCCTCATCCGAACGCTTTGTATCCGAGTATCCCTTTAGCATCGTCATGGAAGAGGCAAAGAAGTATTATGCCAATATAGTCTTGCCCTATTCGAAGCAAGTACAAAAAGTACTGGATCTGGCTGCTCCCCTTGCTATCGACATGATATGCCCCAGCCACGGCTTGATCTGGGATACCTATATTCCGGAATTGATGGCAGCATACAAGGACTGGGCTTATAATGTGACGGATAAGCATCGCGCCCTGATCATCTATGACACCATGTGGAAATCCACAGAGAAGATGGCATATGCCATCCAAAACGCTTTTGAAAACCTGGGCATTCATACCAAGATGCTCAATCTACAGTTTACTCATATCTCCGATATTATGACCGACGTGATCGGAGCAAAGTTTATCTGCGTCGGTTCCCCTACCCTGAATAGCTCCATCCTGCCTACGGTAGCAGCTTTTATCTACTACCTGAAGGGACTTTCTCCCAAGGATCGTATCGGGCTGGCATTTGGGTCTCATGGTTGGGGCGGTCAAGGCGTACCGATAGTCCAGCATTTGCTGGGAGACCCCAAGGAATGCGGTTTTGATATGCTGGAACCGATCAAATATCAGTATATCCCTTCCGATGAAGACTTGAAAGCAATCACGGAACAACTGCAAAACAACATCAGTATAAAACTGGAGGAACAATGATCAACAAGAAACTACAAGATGCGATAAATACCCAAATCAACAAGGAACTCTATTCCGAATACCTCTACCTATCCATGCGTGCCTGGTTTGCCCAGCAGAGCCTGGATGGATTTGCAAATTGGATGGACATTCAAGCTCAGGAAGAGCATGCCCATGCCATGAAGTTCTTTAACTACGTCATAGAACGCGGTGGCAAGATCGAACTCGAAGCCATAGAAAAGCCTGCTCATGATTTCGAGAGCCCGATCAAGGCTTTCCAGATCACCTTGGAGCACGAGGGCTATGTCACCAGCAGTATCAATGGTCTGATGGATATTGCCATCTCCGAAAATGATCATGCTGCACGCAGCTTTTTGCAATGGTATGTCGATGAACAAGTCGAAGAAGAAGCCAATGCCGATAAAATCCTGAGCCAGCTCAAAATGATCGGCGATCGGATCGAAGGTGTGCTGATGATGGATAGAGAACTGGCACAACGGGTATTTGTCCCCATCACTCCTGCAAAATAAAAGCAGTTTAACATATCAAAAGAGCTCCCCGATGTGGGAGCTCTTATGATTGATTATCAGTCTTAATGGAGTAGGACTTCGTTCTTCAACCCGTTTTCACTGTCTTTACCGTTCTAATCATCCGCAGTATTCCATTTCTGATAGTATTCCGAAACCCAACGGGAGCTTTGTTTCGCAGCTGTGGGAGCATCCATACCACTCGCCAGTAAACAGGTAAATGCCGTTGATAAAGCGCATCCGGTTCCATGTGTATAGTGCCAATCGTGCCGCTCTTTTGTCCAAGAACTTACATCCTGGGGGCAAATATACCATTCGGTGATCTTGTTATCCCTGCCATGACCTCCTGAAACAAACACGTTTGTACTATATGTCTCTGTAATAGTCTTCGCAGCATTTAAGATTGAATCCCTGCCCTCTACATGGAGGTCACTCAAGATCGAGAGCTCCGGTAGATTCGGGATTACATAGTCGATGCTATGCAGCATTCGCCGATACATTTCTCTTAGATTAGGAGCGATAAATACTGCCCCCTCCGTAGGTGCTAAGACGGGATCCAGAACCACCGGATAGGATCGAGCGTGGGAAAAAGTATTATGCACCAGATCGATCTGCTCTGCATTGACCAATGCCCCGATCTTGACGGCTGATACATCATATTGTGACAGCATCCTCAGGAGCATCGTCTGTAGTTGCTGCGCAGAAGTAGGGTAGATGGCTTCCACTCCATGGCTGGTTTGCAGTGTCAATGCAGTACAACACGTCAGTAAATGACACCCGTGCAGATATGCCACACGGGTGTCCTGATTGAGCCCTGCACCACCGGAAGTATCCAGTGCTGCAAGGGAAAGGATGTATTTAGGCGCTCTCATCACTCTTTTTATCTGTCTTGATGGCGCAGAGGTTACCGCACATGGAGCACTGATCTGCATTATCTTTGGAAGTGAGGTTCTTGCGTTCCCTTGCCAATTCTGGATCCACGCTTTTGGCAAAGATCGTCTCCCAATCCATCGACCGCCGTGCCTTTGCAATGTCGTTATCAATCTCGATAGCACCAACGACGCCCTTGGCAATATCGCCCACATGAGCAGCGATGCGGGAAGCAATAACTCCCTGTTTGACATCATCCAGACTCGGCAGGCAGAGGTGTTCCGCCGGGGTGACATAGCAGAGGAAATCTGCCCCGTGTGACGCTGCCAAAGCTCCGCCGATCGCACCTGTGATATGGTCGTATCCCGGTGAAAAATCCGTAGGAAGAGGTCCCAAAACGTAGAACGGCGCGCCATCACAAAGCAGCTTTTCCAAGCGCACATTTGCCGGGATATCCTGTATCGGCACGTGCCCCGGACCTTCCACCATGACCTGGACTCCGGCAGCCCGGGAGCGTTTCACCATCTCGCCCAATTCCATCAGTTCCGATAACTGCGCTTGATCGGTGGCATCGGATATGGCACCCGGCCGCAATCCATCACCCAGGCTCAGCGTAACGTCGTGTTTCACACAGATTGCCAAGATTCTGTCAAATCCTTCATACAATGGGTTTTCTTTCTGATGATGCAGCATCCAGCGTTTGAGCAAGGCTCCGCCCCGGCTGACTATGCCCAGCAATCTATCCGCATTTTGTTGAAACTTCAGAGAGCGCAGCGTAATACCCACGTGAAGAGTCATAAAGTCCACGCCTTGTTGAGCTTGCAGCTCGATTTCGTTAAACAAGTCTTCGGGATCCATTGCTATGATGTCTTTGCCTTCTTCATTGAGCTTGGTCGCCAGCGCATAGATCGGAACTGTTCCCAGGATCAAGCGTGATTCGGAGAGCATGCGTTCCCGGATCAGGTTCAGATCGCCACCCGTGGAAAGATCCATCACGGCATGTGCGCCATGCTTTTCGGCAATCTGGATTTTGAGCAGCTCTTCTTCGATGCAATTATGCATTTCAGAAGTGCCCAGGTTCGCATTGATTTTGGTACAGAGTCCTTTCCCGATGGCACAAGGAATGGCATTGCGATTCCGGTTGTGGGGGAGGACAACATATCCTCGCGCGATATTGTGCATAAGTGATGGCATATCTATCTGTTCCAGTTCTGCTACTTTGAGCATTTCCGGTGTGACGTTACCGATGAGGGCGGATTGTAATTGGGTCATTATCTATTCTCCTTTATGATTGAGCGAATTTCTGTGATGCGGAGCCGGAGCTCACTCTTGCTGTCTGCCTGCATAAAATACCTCACCATTGCAATGTTTCTGGCTCCAGTTTGCAGTACAGAAATGATGTTTTCTGGATAAATCCCTCCGATTGCCACGATCGGCATGGGAGCGATGGATATTACGGATTTCAATTGATCAGTTCCGACCGGTGCGTCCGGAATGGCTTTGGTGGGAGTAGGGAAGATCGGCCCAAAGCTCAGATAATCCGGCTTGATGCCATAGGAAGCATTGTGATAGTCACCGATAATGGATGTTGCCTCTGCGGTGCTATGCGACGACAGCCCCAATATGCGCTTGGCACTGTAAACTTGCAAGGCATGCTGGGGGGAGAGGTCTTCCGGCCCCAAGTGCAGACCATCAACCCCTGCAAGCTGTGCCACCAACGGATTATCATTGAGGATGAAGCGCGTTTCAGAGCCTTTGGTGATGCCTTGGAGTTCGCAGCTCAATTCATACAATGCCCTGTCGCCAAAGTGCTTATCCCGTAACTGGAGCATGGGGATAGCCTCTTCGACGCAGATCTGTGTAAAAGCGTTATAACCCAAGACAGGCTTGGTCATCACAATGTATAGTCCAAAGTCCTGCAACATGTTACTGCTTTCTCAAGGCTTCATCTATGATGCGAGCGGCTTTTTTGCCGGAAATCAGCATACCGCCAAATATTGGTCCCATCCTGTTGCTGCCGGTCACTCCACACGCAGCCATGCCACTGACGTAGAGTCCGGGATATACTTCGCCAGTGTGTTCCACACACGCCCTTTCCCCAGCTTCGGCATTGAGAGAACGCTCAAACAACACGGTAGTGGATGGCAGATGCAACTCGACCTTGTTTTTGTGGGTAAGGATATTGACGATTTCACAGGGATGGCCGGTGCCGTCCAAAACCGCTTTGGCGCTGATGGTGAGAGGATCCACGTGCATTTTGTTGAGAGTGACGGGAGTCCAATTGATCACGACTCCTGTAACCATGTCATCAGCCACGATCAGATCTTCTACGGACATGCCGTTAAAGATGGCAACTCCTGCCCGGGCGGCATGATAGATCAGGGCGGAAGTTGATTCTACTGCATCTGCAAGGTAAAGCCCATCATTGGCAGCCTTGTACGTGATGCCATATTCGTCCAAGATTGGAATTGCAGCTTCCTGGACCACAATGCAGTTAAAGAGCATAGCACCGCCCCACATTCCGCCCCCGGGAGCCAGCTTGCGCTCGATGAGTGTCGTCTTGTGTCCCAGGCGGGCAAGTTCTGTGGCACAGATCAAGCCGGAGGGACCGCCTCCAACGATTACGACATCAGATACCAGGTGGTCGGTCAGTTTCTTAAACCAACCCTGTACAATAGCTTGTGAAATTTGGTGTTCCATAAGTTTCCCCTTATATATTTGCAGGGGGGAAATGGATGTGTCCTTCGTGAATTGCAAGATTTGGGTGATTCACTTTCCTACGCCGGCATTATCCGGATCAGGTTCGAAGGGTATCATCTCAGCCGGATGAATCTCATCCAGCACCCCTGTATTGAGTGCACTTCTAATTCAAGGGAGTCATTGGTCAAGGATTTTGTAATGGCAAATCGGGAGTTTCACACGTTTTGATATATTCTCCCGCTTGCTGAACGATACAGGCGAACGCAATTCTACCCTACTGGAATGCGAGGTGACCCCCTCGTGATTCCCTCGTGAAGCCCTGGTGGCACGAGGGAATTGCCAGGGAAGCACCACATCAGGATGTCGTGGCGATATATCTTGACAGATCCCGGATATTGGTGGCAATATCATCTAGCTACGCAATATCTGGAGTAGTGTTAAAAATTACAGGTGTGCAGAGTGGATAGTGGAATGGATATTGCAACAATGAGAGTAGCTTTTGACGTAAATTGTATTAATGAGGAATAGATGGCCGTACTGATAATTGTAACTATCGTGTTAATAATCAATTGGATGATTGAATATAGTCGCCATACCCAGAATGTAAGGTCGATCCCGATCCGCATTCATGTAAATGGTACACGGGGTAAATCCAGCGTAACACGCTTGATTGCTGCCGGTCTGAGAGCCGGTGGAAAAAAAACTATAGCCAAGATCACGGGGACATTGCCCAGAGTGGTATTGGCAGATGGTAGAGAAGCTGCAATCATCCGTTTGATGGGTGCAAATATCATCGAGCAAAAATATATCTTCCGCTATGCAGCCGCCGAAAAGCCGGATGCCATCGTAATCGAATGCATGGCTGTAAATCCTGTGTTTCAGTGGATCACAGAGCGGCAGTTTGTACGTTCTACAATATCCGTGCTTACTAACAGTCGGCCGGATCACATGGACCTGATGGGTTCTACTGTGCAGAGCGTCACGATGTGTCTGAGCAATACTATCCCGCGTAATGGCGTGTGTTACACTGCTGAAAATGAGCAGTTTTCTCTGCTAAAACAAGTGGCAGATAAAAGACACTGTAAGATTCACAAGATTCGTCCGTATGATGTCACCCAGGAAGAATTGAACTTGTTCCGCTACATCGAGCATGCAGAGAATGTACAGTTAGCCCTGGCAGTGTGTGCAGAAGCGGGAGTTTCCAGAGCTGTGGCTCTCAAGGGTATGCAGTCCGCTCATCCGGATCCCGGAGCTCTGAAGAAATATCAGTTTGTCGACAACGGCAAGAAGATCAGCTTTTATAATGTGTTTGCCGCCAACGACCCCAAATCTACCGGCAGAATCATTCACATGATCACAGATGGCTTGAAGAATGCAGAAACTATTATCATACTCAATAGTCGATCGGATCGATATTTCCGTTCACAACAGCTATTGGACGAGATCTTACCCATGGATTTCTCTTATGTCTTCCTGACCGGGGAAATGCATGAAAAGGTAGAGGCTTATGCCTTGCAGATCGGTATTCCCAAAGCCAAAGTGATTGCTTTGGGTGAGCCTTTGACGGACGTCATATATCAAAAAGTACTCAGCCTGACAAAGGCTGAATCGCATGTGATCGGGATTGGAAACATTGCCGGGCAGATCAAATATGGTGCCCAGATTGTGGCACATTTCAAACATAAAATGCAAGCTTTGAATAAAGTGAAGAAATAAAAGGAGCTGATTGTGATCGAAGCAGTCGTACAAGCAGCAGTCGGAATTGGCGTTATCGTCAGCTTAATATTTAGTGAATTATTGGGTGCTTCCGCCGGTGGTATAGTTGTTCCCGGATATATTGCACTATATTTGGATAAACCGCTCCAAGTAGTTGGAACTCTATTGGTCAGTTTGGTTACATGGGGAATCATCCGTATAATCGGGACCTTTACACTACTGTTTGGGAAACGCCGCATGGTGTTATCTATCTTGATCGGATTTATCGTTGGTTGGGCTTCCAGAGCAATGGTATTTAACAATTTCACCGTTTATGATCTCCAGATGCAGTCGATCGGTTACATCGTACCCGGCTTGATTGCGAACTGGTTTGAACGACAGGGATTTTGGAAAACATTATCTACGATGATGGTAGCGGCAGTATTGGTTCGCTTGATCCTCATGGTAGTTTTTAATGGGGAGGTATGATGTTTAGACCTTCGCTAAAATCCGGTAAATCTCTGATCATGCTTTTCGTGTTGAGTCTCGTTCTTATCGTCGTGGCACAGCGCAGCTATAATCATATCAAGACAGATTATTACGAAGAAAAAATAGCCGCAGCAGAATTGATGCAGTCTTACATAGATACCATCCGTGTAGATCTGACCCAGAGGGGATTTGAATTTGATCCTTTGGATGATCCGATGCGGACGGGACTAGTAGGAACGCGCCTCAGTTCAATCACTACCAGTAAGGGTTTACTCTCCGAAAAGCAGACATCCGTAAATCCTAATTTGGCAGCAGTATTTGTGCAAGAGCTTAATAAAGCTAAGCTCAGCGAGGGAGATTACATAGCAATAGGCATGACGGGATCGAATCCTGCCGTGAACTTAGCGCTATATGCTGCGATGACGGTGATGAAGCTGAAGCCCAGTATTATTACGGCTCTCAGTTCATCTTCATATGGTGCAAACCGGGAAGATATGACCTGGCTGGATATTGAAGCTATTCTAAAGAAACGCAAGATGATAGATTTTTCTACTTCATACGCATCATTGGGCGGACGTGACGATCTGGGGATTGGTTTATCAGATAACGGCGTACAGGCTTTACGAGATGCCATGCAGCGTAATTCTGTGCCGCTCTTGATCGGTGCAAATCTCCCTGAAAATGTGGAATTACGATTTCAGGCTTACAACGAGTTACTGCCCAGTGGACGCAAGTATCGACTTTTTGTGAACATCGGTGGAGGCTTGGCAAACGTCGGCAGCAATGTCAATGTCAGGCTGATCTCCGAAGGCTTGAACACAAAAATAGCAGAGCGACAGTATGACACTGAAGGTGTATTGATGCTGATGGCAAAGAAAAATATCAACGTGTTGCACGTCACCAGAATCCTGCGTTGGGCTAAACAGTACGATCTGCCAATCGCACCCGATAGAATGCCGGTGGCAGGCGAGGGCAAAGTGTTTAGCTATATGATTCATAGTATGCTGGTCTCTTCGATATGCCTGGCTTTGCTGATTATGGCTATCATAGCGGTAATTATCTTTGATCGCCATGACAGGCATTTTATGGCAAACATAGTAGATCCCGATGAAGAACTTTAAACCATACAGCAAGATTTGGAGCCTGATTAATGTATAAAAAATATGCTACCCTGATGCTAATGGTACTATCACTCGTTGTTTCCCTGGGGGGAGCGTTGATGGCGAAGACAGTACCTATGACTTTTGACAATCCCGGAACTAAACGCTTGCTGAAAAGTGAAGCCGGAAACTATTACTTCTTCCGCTCTCTTCCGGAAAAAAACATGAAATTGAATGTGAAAAACCTTGAGCAGATAGAGATCCGATCCTTTGCCAGAAAGCCCGTTGCAAAGCCGAAATTTATCGTGATTATCGGTAAGCAAAAACAGTCGTATGATCTGGTAATAGACAAGACTGTGAAAAATTATACCGTGTATCAACCGATTAATGTAACTATACCCAAGGGTACCCAGAATGTGGAAATACTCTGCTACGATCGCTATATATACTTACGGTCTTTTTATACGGTTACACCGAAGCCCAAACCCGTGAAATTGCCAAATCTGAAGGTATTGGCACACGGCGGGATGATGAACCTGACTTTTGAGCAAAAGACATCAAACTACTATACTATCGATCTCGAGCATCAGATGAAGTTTGAAGTGAACAACAAACGTGATGCCATCATGTATGTCAGAGCAAAATTGACAGATCGTTCGATCCCGACAATGGACTTGTATCAAGATGGTATCATGATCAAGCGCTACCAATTACCTACCAAACGTACTGCCAAATACAAAGTTGCAGGCATTACTCATCTCTCCATAGGGATGCGTATAGACTTGCCGGAGAACACCGGTAGCAGTGTTTTTGAATTGAAATCGGTCAGTGGACACTTGATCCTCGTGAAACCGGTAATTAAAAAATAGGAAGGAATGATGGCTCAACTCCGGAGATTTTCGCAAGCTATCACCATAGATAGTAAGGACAAGTTACTCAGAGCGTCATTTGAAAAGCTGAATGATACTCCGGTTGAAAGTGAGATTGAGGTAACCCAAGAGGAAGAATCCGTTACAACGGAAAAGGAATTGAGACCCCACCGTTCTACCAAGCCATTCAGACCAATAATACTGTGTATACTGTTTATATTGTCCTGGAACTTCACAGCGGCTTATGGCCAGATTTCTGGTTCGATTACCACTACTGCAGAATTCAGTGATAATGTATTCCAATTGTCTGCTTACGACTTTGATAGATATGACCACAATCATCCATATCTTGCCTATGTGACTACCACAGATGACGTTACTATGGGTACCAATATCAATCTGGCATATCCGATGCATTATAAATGGTGGCTGATCGAGCCTTCCATCGATGCAAACCTCTCACACAATCTTTCAAACAGTGAAAAATACCGACGGGATGTATCGACCAGGCTGAAGATCAAACGGTATAAGTGGGATGCATCACTCAGGTATGCTTATGCTCCACATATATATGTGCGGGATTACAAAGATAGCGATGGAACTCACGCCCTCGAAGACTATAGTTACGAGCGCAATCAGTATCGTGCCGATCTCAATATCAGACCTCTGAAGAAAGGGACTGCCCTGTTCACTGTTCGCTATGAAGAATTGTATTACAACCAATATTGGAAAGAATACGATGGCAATTCACTGACCTACGGAATAGGGTGGAATCAGGATCTCCCCGTTTTTTCACTAAGAGGGATGTATTATTACCGGGTATTTGATAACGATGTGATAGATGATGACTCCTCCTACGAGAGCAATAAATACGATATCGGGATGAAACTTCAGAGAATGCCATTATCGGACCTCGATCCCAATGGTATTACATGGCGACCGGCGCTATCTCTTTCTTATGAAGAACGTTTCTATCAAGGGTTGGACTCCTGGTATGGCGGCCGCATAGACATGATCACCACTACAAACGCCGGGATTGATGTATTTATTTCGGACAGTTGGAAATTTATGCTTGACTACTCTCACATATTTCGTAATGTCGATTCACCGAATAGTTCCGTGTTACGATTGAAGGAATATAGTGAAAATCGTCTGGGAGCAGCGGTAGAGTATCAGTTTTAAGGAGTTTCCCATGGTTTTCAAAGCTGAAAGTAACCTAAAAAAAATCAAAGAATTCTTGGACATGGTAGAGAACCACAAGATAGAATTACGTAGATATAAAGATCCCAGCCTAGTATGGTCTATTCAAGACGGTACAGTCTATTATTCGTTTTGGGATGCCGAGCTCTTGGACAAATTTGGCATTGCCAGCGTAGATGGATGGGATTACGAAGAGGATTTGTTGTTTTGTCCGGACTGGATGACGGACGAAGATAATGACGACGATGACGATGACGACGATGACGATGATGACTTTAGCAGCATCAAGAATCTGCACTTTGACAAATAATCCAGAACTTCCGCTATCAATATTATGACAGCTCAAGCTTTTCATATTGGTGTCCTCGGTGGGGGCAGTTGGGGTCTTACAATCGCTAAATTGCTGGCAGAAAAGGGACACCAAATCATTGTTTGGGAATATAATACCGCTTTTGTAAATCAACTTCAGTTAACCGGGACGAACGATCTGCTCTTACCCGGTGTTCAGCTACCTCAATCAATTGTTTATACAAACGCTTGGGACGATATTATTCGCTTCCGTCCCGATATCCTGGTGCTGGCAACCCCCACTCAATTTGTAGCTGGTATGCTATCTGCCTTGAATCATGCGCTCGACGCAGTCGCTTCAGGTGGATGGAGCCTTGATTCTCTCCTGGCAATTGTAAATCTTGCCAAAGGCATCGAGGAAGGTAGCTTACGCACGATCTCTCAAATTATCCATGAGGCTTTGCCGGGCTTTGCAAGGGACAAGATATTGACGCTTTCCGGCCCCAGCCACGCCGAGGAAGTTACACGGAAAATACCTACCACTGTCGTGATTGCAGGCGGAGAAGAAGCCTTGCTGCACAAGCTGCAGGAAGTATTCAGTAATGAGTATTTTCGGGTTTATAGCAGCACAGATCAGATCGGGGTAGAGATCGGCGGAGCTGTAAAAAACATCATCTCGATAGCTGCCGGAATTTTGGACGGACTGGGCTATGGAGATAATACCAAGGGTGCACTCTTGACCCGGGGTATCGTCGAGATCCAAAGACTGGGTATTGCCATGGGGGCGAAGGCTGAAACTTTTTTAGGCTTGTCCGGGATGGGTGATCTCATTACTACCGCCATCAGCCAACATAGTCGTAACCGCTATGTAGGTTTTGAGATTGGTAAAGGCAAGTCCCTGGAGACTATTGTCTCCGGTATGAGCATGGTGGCCGAAGGCGTAGCAACTACGGCCTCCGTTTATTCCTTAGCACAATCCCTGAGCGTGGAAATGCCAATTGTCAATGAAGTATATGAAGTTTTGTACAACAATAAATCTCCCCAACTGGCTATCTATGAACTGATGACCCGAGACTTAAAAAAAGAATAACAGAGGGTTCCATGTCTGAACAATTGATCAATGTCTATAGGGGCAATGTGGTGGAGTGTATCCATCGTGGTGATGTAGCAGTTGTGACACCGGATGCAAAGCTGGTGGCAAAAATCGGAGATCCTTTCAAATATACATATTTCAGATCTTCGGCAAAACCTTTACAAGCAATTGAAGTCTTTCTGTCCGGAGCAGCTGAGCGATTTGGCTTTAGTGACGCGGAAATATCAATCATGTGCGCCTCACACTATGCAGAAGATTTTCACATCAATACAGTAAAGTCCATCCTCCACAAGATCGGAATTGATAGCAGTTTTCTATTGTGCGGTGCTACGAGATCCATCAACTCTGTAATGGCATTTCAACAAGCAGCTCGGGGTGTACAGCCCCAGAGTATTTTGAGCGATTGCAGTGGCAAGCATTCCGGAGTATTGGCAAGCTGCCTGGCCTTGGGTGAAAGTTCAGAGAGTTACATCGACCCCTTACACCCTGTCCAGAAAGCGATATTGGGTATAATAGCGGATATATGTGATTACCCCCGAGAAAATATAGCTATCGGAATTGACGGCTGCTCAGTGCCCGTTTTTGCGCTTCCGATCTATCAGATGGCTTTGGGATTTGCCAGGTTTGCCAATCCACAGTACCTACAAGATAGGTATCAAGAGCCGGCAGATCGAATATTTGGGGCGATGAACAATCATCCTGAAATGGTTTCCGGAACCGGAGGATTTTGTACGGCTTTAATTCGGGCAACAGGTGGAAGAATGATCGGCAAAATCGGGGCTCAGGGAGTTTATACTATCGGTATTCGTGATCCCCAGATCGGCATTGCGCTCAAGATTGAAGATGGTGCTGTGGGGACGGCTTCCGTCGCAGCAATGCACGTACTACAAGAGCTGAAACTACTGACTGATGCAGAATATGGGCAGTTATCCGCTTTTCACTATAAACCGAGTAACAACGATGCCGGGCTAACGGTGGGTAAGATATGTCCGGAATTCACACTTGAAGTGATATAGGTTTTTCCTCGAGCTAGTCCTGAATCTCCAGTAGCTGGTTTAAACGCCTTCTATACTCCACTCGTTCGGCATTCATTAGCATCCTTTCCAGATAACTGATGGCATGATCCCGATATTGGTGCAGTACGTGCTGTGGAATCAATTCCGGTTTGTGATGCAGGGAATAGCGATAAATGGCTGATGCCAGGTATGCTTTTTGCTCTGTATCCTCAACATCATGGTAGAGCTTTGTAAGCCCGAGAATATGCTCCGGAATAGTTTCCGGGGCGCATTTGTGGGCGATACACACCTGAAGAATCCTGGCATCGACATAGGCATCATCACGTCCATGATCCCAGGCTTCCAAGATGATGGTATCGATCAGTTTCAGTGCTTCATCGTCTGCTCCCATGGCCTCGAGCACTTCCGCTTTCAAATACAAAAAGGCATAGAGGAAAAAGGGAGTTTTATTGACATTTGACCATTCAATTCCCTTGTTAAAATAGCCCAGGGCTGTCTGCAAATCACCGGATTTTTGATAAGACATTCCTAATGCCAGATAGCGGTCGCTAGGTTCATCCAGATGTGGAGAGTTCTTGATTTGTTTACGGAAATCACTGATCAGTTCAATTGTTTTGTCGTAGAATCCGAGTTCCATCATAATCATGGCTTGGTTGATCAGGGAGTAAGCGACGATCCTGGTGTTTTTGACTTTCAAGCCATAGTGCACAGCCCGTTCGGAATGCTCTAATGCGGATTTGTAATCACACAAAGTCAATGCCAATCCGGCCAGTTGGTTACTGTCATTGGTGATAGATGAATAATCACTGTTTTTGATGGATAACTCCAACATTTCGGAATAAATATCCATCGCTTTTTGGTATTGACCGGCGTATCTATAGGCTATACCGATATTTCCCATTATACTGTGGAGGGTTTCCTGATCATTGCATAAGGTGGCAAATGTCCTGGCTTTGAATAAGTAAGTGAGGGCGTTGGGTGAATCATTATTAGCATTTGCATTGATTCCGAGATTCATATATGCCGAGCCCAGACGACTGTAGTCCTGCGATTTACACAAATCCAGTGCTTGCCGGAAAAACTCCAATGATTTATCGTATTGTCTCAAACAGTGGTATGTCTCACCTATCCTTGAAGTGCACTCCTGTAAATCGTCCACATCTATATCTGTGAGCGTATTCATGTATTTGAGAAAATACTCCAAGGCTACTTCATATTGACCTCGATTGCGATAAACTAACCCAGCCGCCATCAGATACATTTTGTGAATCGCTAACGAAGTACAAGCGCTATCCAAGGCTGTAGCTAAGCTCAGCAATTCATCTATTTTGTCGGATTCGTCAAATCCTACTATTACAGACAAATGGTCCAACACTGTCTGTAGGTATTCATTGGCTGAATTCGCAAGCCCTTTATAGATGTGTTCAGCTTTTTGGTAATATTGTTTAGCGGTTTTCCTCAGACTGCATAACTTGGCGATGTCGCCCGCTTTTTTGTAATAAACCGCAGCATTGCCGAGATTGCCGGAATGGAAATAGTGGTGTGCAATTTCTGCTGTGAAGTGTTCAGAACAGTTTTCATCGTATTGTTTTTCAAATTGTTCTGCAATAATGCCATGGATCTGGCGGGCTCGTTTACGCAATAAAGTGGAGTAGATCGCATCTTTGATGACGACGTGGCAAAAGCAGTATAGTTCTTCCTTTTGATGCTGGATGAATCTGATGTCCAAGGCTTTGATCGTAAAGCTCCAGAAATCTGCCTCTGAAATATGATGAATCTGTTCTATCGCGTCTTTCAGGTCTTGTAGCATAAAACTTCCTGGAAATACGGAGGCAATTTGCAGATACTCTTTATCCATCTGCTCCAAGGTGTCGTATCGTGAGATAACTGCGTGTTGGATGGTATTGGGAATACCGGTAAGCAAAGGCGGACTATCCTGAGCAATAGTCTTGGCAAACCCGGCTGATTTCGAATATAGTAACAGTTGTTCCAGGAACAAAGGGTTACCATCGCTCTTCAGAATGAGTTTATCGAGATAATCCGGTTCGATGTAAATAGTATCGGGGTCAATGCCATAGGTGGTAACTCGATCTGCAATGAAGCTATTAAGATGCTTTGAATCCAAAGGCTTTATCTCGACTTGTAGGTTATTGGGCGATTTGAGCCTGATACTCACTCTCTGCCCGAGATACTGGACACGCGTAATTGTCACAATACTCAGATGGTGCTTGCTGCAATCAGCTATCATATCTGTTGCCCACTGCAATGTATCCCGGTCTATCCATTGCATATTGTCGAGAACCAGGATCACATTACGAAGTGATGCTTCGGTCATTATCCAGTTCTTGAGCTTTGAAAACATACTGGCGTTATTGGAGACAGAGTTATGGAATCCATTGGTGGATATTGTAAACACTGCGGAAAAGATTCCTGCCAGATCATCAATGCTGGATTCTAAGAGTGAAATATCGGGGCCGGAGATCCCCTTGATACGGTATTGTTCAATTTTTTGGAGCATAGTTACACGAACAGTGTCGCTTGTATCGTCTGAATTCAGTTCCAGATATTGCATCAAGATCTCATTTATGATATTGATCCCTCTTTTTAGGACGTTGTCACAACTGATATACATCTTGAGTGCTTTGGCATATTGAATGGAAGTAAGAAGTGTATTGACGAGTCTTGTTTTGCCGATCCCGGAGGTTCCTATGATAGTCACAACCCCCGGTTTCATTCCCCGATTACAGGTCTCAATAAATCTGTTAATTTCGATGATCTCTTCTTTTCTGCCAAAGAAACTCCCCGAAAAGCTTGCGTTGCGAAGATGTTCTTTTCGTCCTGTCAAACTATAAATACTCTGTTTATCGGCAAATCCCCGGATAGGAAGGGTATTAAACTCCTCGATTTGGAATCCGAACATCAGTTCCGCTGCCATGTGGTCGTTAAACAAAATCATACCCCACGAACCTACGGTTACCATTCTGGCAGCCAAATTGACGCTGGAACCGATCACGGTATAATCCATTCTCAGATCGTTACCCATAACCCCTGCAAAGACTTTTCCCTGTACCAGAGATATCTTGAGTCCCTTGGGGTTGTGTGCAATCATATGTAAAGCAAATTCTGCAGCCCTAAAAGTTTGGTTTTCTAACATCTTCGGGGCTCCGAAGACAAGCATCAACGACAAGTAACCCTGGTTCACATCAATTTTATTGAAGTATGCCCCAAATTGATTGCATAAGTCTATAGCAGTATTGACTATTGCACTGGCATGATTGGGATTACGCACCTGGACAAAGCAGGTTACCGCCTCCCTATATTCGTCCAGGGGAAGCTCGATTCCCATCAGTTCCGGAAAAAACTGCTGTATGTCTTTTAAGGTTGTCTTACTCGGAATAGCGGGGATTCGGATAGTATCTTGCTCTGAACCATCATAAGGTAAACAAAAATGATATCCCAGTTCAACTGCCTCGATTTGAGGATTTGCAGCTTTTAACAAGGCATAGCTTGAGGTATCGCAAACCACTTGATTGTATTGAGTCAATTCTATTCCCTGTTCTGCGGTAATCAACGCGTCACCATAGAAATACCATATCTTCTTGTCCGGGTTATCAATCAGTTCCCAGTGGAGGGGGCCCGTACTAACACTGCAACAAAGAGGGTGATGTACGGGGTCGGCTGATCCTATCGCGATAGCACTGTTGATAAATTTCCTCATGATCTGCTGCGTGCACGAAAAGACATTTTCAACGCTTACTTGATCTTGTGGAAAAATAGCAACAAATCCATCTCCCTGGAACACGGAAACAAATCCTCCGTAGGCATCAACAGTGTCTATCATGTTAGAGAATATAGTATTTAGATAATCAGCCAAGAGCTCGGCACCATCGGGATAACTGCCCATAATCATAGATGTTAGTTGCGTAAAGTCAACAATGTCGACTTGGAGCACATAAGCATCTATAATGCCACTATCTTCTTTGATGGCATGCATTTGAGCAATAAAATCCGGAATAAATCTCCTCATTGATCCTCCTCACGTAGGGATACTATCGTGAATATTATTGTTTCCGTCAAGTAAAAAAAGATAGACAAATATGTTTGGGTAAGAAATACTGATCTTTATATGAACAGACTAATTTGTAAGGGGAATCATGCTTACCCTGATTAATTTGACCGGACTCACAAACCAGTTTGTGACACCTGAAAGAATCACACTTGTTATTCGAATTGTTCTAATCCTGATCATCGGAATACCTTTATTGCGTGTGTTGAAGAAAGTAATGGCCAAGCTTACGCATGAAAAGCTTTCTGCTCAGGCTGAACAATTGATCCAGAGAAGTGTATATTACTTTGGTGTTTTAATTCTCATTGTGAGTATTTTGAATGAATTTGGATTTAAGCTTTCAGCTCTTTTGGGAGCTGCAGGTGTACTAGGTATTGCGATCGGTTTTGCCTCGCAAACCAGCGTTTCCAACATTATAAGTGGCATCTTTTTGATTTCTGAAAAACCGTTTACCATTGGTGACATCGTCGAATCCGGTTCCACAATCGGGATTGTCACGTCTATCGACTTATTATCTATCAAGTTGATAACTTTCGACAATAAATTTGTGCGCATTCCCAATGAAACGATGATTAAGACAGAAGTGACAAATTACACGAAGTTTCCCACCCGACGGCTGGAGATAATGCTATCTGTGGCCTATAAGGAAGACCTGGAACGGGTTTCTGCTGTACTCTATGACATCGCTATCAATGAAGAACTTTCGCTCAAAGATCAAGAGCCTGTGATCCAAGTAAGAGAGTTTGCCGACTCTGGTATAAATATTTTATTTGGCATTTGGACAAAAACCGACGATTTTATAGTTATAAAGAACAAATTAATGATAAAGATTAAACAACGTTTCGATGCTGAAGGCATTGAGATACCGTTCCCGCATCTATCATTGTATGCGGGGGAGGCTTCAAAACCTCTCACAATCAAACAAATATAAGGAAAAGGACGAGAAACATGGATACGAACCCTAAAGTAAAAGCAATAATCTTCGATATGGACGGAACACTGCTCGATACGATTGCTGACATTACATTCGCTATGAACAAATCTCTGACAGCAATGCAACTTCCTACCTTCACCGTTGATGATTACAAGGGTTTTGTAGGTAGTGGGTTAAGCGAACTGGTGAAACAAGTTTTACCAAAGACACATCAAAACAAGAAACAGATTCAGGAATTGAGCGATCTGTTTTGGAAGCATTATGACATCTGCTGGGCAGATAACACAAGACCTTTCCCGGGTATTTTGTACCTGATCAAGACTTGTGTGTCCAGAAAAATCAAGGTTGCCATTCTTTCGAACAAACCGCATTTCTTTACAAAACGGATGATTCGTTATTACTTCCGTGGTAACCTCATCAACAATTCCAAGAATCCTTTTGGAGTCTATTCCGGCGAACAGGAGAAGAAGCCTGCTAAACCGGATCCAACAGTGGCATTTGAGCTGCTCGAGAGACTCAAAACCAAGCCCGAAGAGACCATGTTTATCGGAGATATGGACATCGATATACTGACTGCCAAAAATGCAGGTATGATCGCCGTTGGCGCAACCTGGGGCTATGGCAGCAAAGAAGAACTGGAAAAAGCCGGCGCAGATATCATTTATGATAATCCTATTCAGCTGGCATCTTTACTGGATTCAAAGCCTAACTGCCTATGATAAGTTACCGCAAGGAATTGTGGTTTAATACAAATAACCGTAGAGAGTTTATCAATATAACTCATCAGGTGGAAGCCTGTCTGCGGGAAAGTGGAATAGAGGAAGGGATATGCTTAGTGAACGCTATGCATATCACTGCCTCTATTTTTATTAATGACGATGAAAGCGGTTTGCATGCGGATTTCGAACAATGGTTAGAACGGTTAGCTCCGGAGAAACCTCATTCCCAATATCGCCACAATGGCTATGAAGATAACGCCGATGCCCATCTCAAGCGTCAGATTATGGGGCGGGAAGTGGTTGTCGCTGTAACCAAGGGTAAGCTGGACTTTGGCACTTGGGAGCAGATCTTTTATGGTGAGTTTGACGGGAAAAGAAAAAAGCGCGTACTCGTCAAAATAATCGGCGAATAAGCGCTTTATAAAGACTATTTGAAATAGTAATATAGACCTATTTGAGGAATATACATTATCAATTCCTTGCTTTGATTGTAGGTGATAGGCAGCTCAATTGCCAGCCTTAAGTTATTGTTGCCACTCATTTCCAATCCCGGACCTATACCGATAGTCCATTCATCATCATTTTTCACGGTGTGAATTTTATCGCCCTGCTTGAAATAAGTTCCTTTGTTGGGTGTATTGGCATAGACTTGAGTATATTTATCCGTTCGATCCACTAAATACGAAAACCCAAATTGCAGATAAAATCTGCTGACTTCGGTCTTAGTTAAAACGGATAATGCATTCACTCCAAAGCTGCCAAGGGTTTTCTTACCATTCTTTACGACTGTTTGAGTAGTTCCGCCATTACTGGAGTAATAAGTATCTAGAAAACTGGGGGTGTTGTTTCCATATTGGTAAGCCCCAAAGGTCAATTGGAACCCCAAATCATTTTGAAAAACTCGGTAGGAATAGCCATTGCCGGATACAGTTCCAAAATGCATACCTAAGCCCCGAGCTTCATTTGAATCTTCAGCAGCTAAGGTACTGCTACAGACCAACACCAGTATTATCAAGAGCCAGTGAAGTCTTTTCATATTTTCTCCTCTCATTGTTTTATGAAAATGTGCCCTACTCGTATCATGAAGCAGGGCACGGGATTGTGTTAAATATACTTATTGATTTTACTTTCGACCAATTCCTTGATTTCGAGCATCCTGGCTTCGCTTAATGCCTCATAACGTACCACCAAAACAGGTGTAGTATTGGAAGCACGAACCAATCCCCAGCCATCATCAAATGTGATGCGAGCGCCGTCAATGTCGTTGACGTCATACTTTTCATCTTTGAATTCTTGGCAAACCTTGTCCACAACGGCAAACTTGCGATCATCTGCACAAGCGATGTGCATTTCCGGAGTGTTGTAAACTTTGGGTTGATCTGCCAGGAAGGTGCTGACGGGAGCAGAGGTATGAGACATGATCTCTACAAATCTGGCACAGACATAAATAGCATCGTCAAAGCCCAGATAACGGTCTCCTAAAAATACATGACCACTCATTTCACCGGCAAATTCGACACCGATTTCTTTCATTCTCATCTTGATGTTGGCATGTCCGGTTTTGTACATAATGGGAACACCACCATGTTTTCTGATATCGTCATAGAGGTTTTTGGAGCATTTCACATCTGCAATTATAGATTTACCGGGGTTAGCTTTCAGATAGTCCCGTGCCAGAATATTGAGAATCTGGTCACCATAGAGCATCTTACCCTTTTCATCTACTACTCCGATGCGATCAGCATCACCATCCATACCAAGCCCGACTTCATATTCCGCATCGATTACGGCGCGGCTGAGGTCTTCCATGTTTTTCTCGACTGTAGGATCGGGATGATGATTGGGGAAAGTGCCATCCGGTTCACAATACATCTCGATCACTTCACATCCCAGTTCCGTAAGTATTCTGGGCAGATAGGGACCTCCCATACCGTTACCACCGTCAACGATGACTTTGACCGGACGATCGAGTTTGATGTTTTTTACGATATAGTCGGTGTATTCTTCGACAATAGTGTCATAGTGGCTCAGGCTTCCCACTCCGGCAGCATACACGCCATTTTGGATGATTTTGAGTACGTTCTGCAGTTCTTCAGCATACACGCTTCCGAGCCCCAAATTGAGCTTGATTCCGTTGTATTGAGATGGGTTGTGGCTGGCAGTGATCATTGCACCGCCGTCAGTTTTCAGCTTCCAGATTGAGAAGTATAGGATGGGAGTAGCAGTAATGCCGATATCGATTACATCACAACCGGTTTCTAGCAAACCTTTGATAAATTCAGCCAGAAAAGCGGGTGTGCTCGGCCTGGCGTCTCCACCGATAGCGATGCTTTTCAAGCCCTTGTTGCGCATATAGGTTCCGTAGCCTTTACCGATCAGGTAAAGAGATTCTTCGGTCAGGTCGTCACCCACGATACCGCGGATGTCATATTGTCTAAAAATCTGTGCATTAATCATTTGTCACCTCATGTATAGTAATATTCATAAATCTAAGGGGTTAAAAGGAATCGGCAAAGAGTTCCTGCAATACCGGCAGAATACTCTGTAATGCCAAAGCACGATGAGAACAGCGGTTTTTGTCACTATCGTTCATCTCTGCATAGGTCTTTCCGGTGTCTTCCACTTCAAAAATGGAATCGTAACCAAAGCCACTGCCACCTCTTTCGGTCTCGGTGATAGTCCCTTTGACGCAGCCTTCGTGGATTGCCAGCACACCATCCGGAGCAGCAAGTACCACTGCAGTTCGAAAAGAGGCGTTACGATCTTCTTTCCCTGTCATCATATGGAGGGCTTTGTGTCGATTGTCTTCATAACTGCAATCCGGGCCTGCAAATCTGGCCGCATAAACTCCCGGTGCACCATCCAAGGCATCAATAAAGAGCCCGGTGTCATCGGCTAGAGTATAAACACCTGCTTGCCAAGATGTTTCCAGAGCCTTTTTTATAGCATTACCGGTAATCGAATCCTGGTCTTCATCGACGGGATCTATATCCGGAAAATCCTGCATGGATAGTAGCTGCACAGGAAAGTCGCCCAAAATATGGCGGATTTCTTTGACTTTGTCTAGATTATGAGAAGCGATTAAAAGCTTCTGTTCCCAGACATTTGTGATCATTTAGAAACCCAATTTTTGATCCTCTGCAAGATATTCTTGTTCATAAATTGCTCGGCTGTGGCAGATATCTTTTTCATCAGGTCCAGGAGATCTCCATCGCCGCTCCAATTGTCCAACAATACCTTCTTTTCTATGTCGTTGAGGACTATGTTTAGCCCCATCACGATCAGGACCAGGTCATCCAAATACCCGATCACCGGGATAAAATCCGGGATAATGTCGAGTGGCATCAGCACATAGGAAATAATCCCGGCTACTACCATCTTTTTCTTTACGGGAACGCGTTTGTCGCTGGCAAGACGACATACCAGAATAAACAGATCCGGTAATGCAAATAGATATTCGCCCAATTTACCACCTAAAGCGCCACCTTTATGATTGGTCCAGTTCTTGGCTTTTTGGCGTAAATCCTCATAAAACTTCATCTTTGGTGCATCAAGATCCAAAATCCGTTCCTTGACCTCATCTTGCTCATGCTCTGGCATTTCTCTGCCGTTAAGGATATCATCTGTCATATTATCCTCCTTCTGACAAGAAATCTGACATTAATTAAGTAGTCAACATATTTATGAGTAGTGAAGTATAGTCACAATACTCACGATGAAATTGGTAGCTCAAATCCCAGATGCAGACGCCGTACTTCCCTCGAGATTCCGGGGTCTCACCCGGGCTTCACGAGGGAAGCACGAGGGGATCACGAGGGATTGGTATTGACAAAACATGGCATTTGTAGCGAATTCACCTTACGAGGTGAGAATGAACTTAGCGATCATTGTAGCGATGGATCAAAATGGTCTGATCGGCTCCCACAATGGCATGCCCTGGGAGATCAAAGAGGACCTGGCATACTTCAAACGCAAAACCTTAGCGCATAGTGTCGTAATGGGCAAAAACACCTGGCTGTCCATTGGTAAGCCTCTACCGGAACGGACAAATATCATTCTCAGCCGCAGCATGCAGACATCTCCTCCCGGAACTGTTGTTTGTAGCAGTATTGCGGAAGTACTGGAAATCGTTCAAACCGATCTCTGCTTTATCATCGGTGGGGCACAAGTCTTCCAGAGTTTTCTGCCGCTGGTAGATCGGCTATTTATCACGAAAATTGATGCCGTCTTCCGGGGTGATACCTATTTCCCCGGTATTGATTACGCGGACTGGGACTTGCAATTTTATGAGCAAATGTCCACGGAATCCGGATACAATATCAGTTTTAATGAATACAAAAAAAAGCCCCCAATGTATTGAGCACCGGGGGCAGTTATTGAGAATATTATGGGGTTTATAGATAAGTCAGGATTCGATTTGCTTTCTCGATAAACGACTTTAGTTCTTTACCGCTAAATGGCTTCTGTTCCAGTAACGACAAATCGTGAATGTAGGAACACAGGGTTGCCACTTCTTCTAGGTTGCCGGCAGCATCCAAATCCAGGATCTTTTTGATTACAGGATTTTCCTGATTGATCACCAGAGTATGGAAGCGGAGCATATCGCCGGAATCCTTACGGTTCATCATATCCATATCGTGCCAACGGCGCATGTATTCACTAAAGACGATCATGGAAGGGATTTCCGGGGTTTTGAGGCGTTTCACTTCGATCTTGAGATCCGTGTAAACATGCTCAAAAAGTTCTTTGATAGCATCTGTACCGAGTTCGGTGCGCACATCCATCGGGAGTTCGTAGGGGTTGACGATGGTCTGTTCGTCTTTTTGCACGATATACGGTGCCAAAGCCGTAACTGCCACAGGGTACTTCTTGATAAATTCGGCATAGCTGTCTTTACCAAACGAAGCTTCCAGCTTCTGCCCCAAGCCCCGGTAAAAGACTTCTTTCAGCTTTTCGAAAACATTGGGCTGGTTTGGCTCTTCGCTATTATTCACCAGCATATCATTCAGTTCAGAATCCACACGCATAAACTCGATGTTCTCGATTTTGCCTTCTAGTTTCTGGAAGAGGTGGGTATCGAGCGGTGAATTTTGGTAAACCACTTCAATGCCTTGATCTTTCATCATGTTCAGATAGCTGACTTGGGTGTCTTCGCTGGAGGCGTACCAAATCTTGGTTTTGCCTTCGGTGACGGCGTTGCGGGCTTTGTATTCTTCCACGGTAAGCAGGTCGCCGGAAGCGGATTTGAAGAGCACCAAGTCTTTGAGCGCGTCAAAGAACTCGTCATCTTTGAGCAGTGCGTATTTGATAAAGGTGTTGATGTCTTCCCAATATTCTTCAAATTTCTTGCGATCTTCCTTAAATGTTTCCAGGAAGTGATCTGCAACTTTTTTCACGATGTATTTGGTGATCTTCTGCACCTGTTTATCGTTTTGCAGGAAGGATCTGGAGACATTGAGCGGGATGTCCGGAATGTCGATTCCACCTTTGAGCAAAAGCAGGAATTCGGGTACCAGATCTTCCAGATTGTCGGCGACGAAGACGTTGTTGCAATAGAGCTTTACTTCGCCTTTAAAAAAATCCGGTTCATTCCGCAGTTTGGGGAAATAGAGGATACCCTTGAGATTGAAGGGGAAGTCCACATTGAGGTGGATCCAAAATACGGGCTCCATATAGTCGTGAAACATGTTTTTGTAAAACTCGATGTACTCTTCTCGGGTAACGTCTTTGGGTTTCTTGTTCCACAGCGCTTCTTTCTGGTTTACTGCTTTGTCTTCAAACATGATAGGGTAGGGCATGAAATTGCAGTATCGTTCCAAAATCTCGCGGATCTTGGTTTCTTCTGCATAGTCGGCAGAATCTTCATTGAAATGGATCGTGATGGTGGTTCCGATCTCTTTGCGTTTGCCTTTGCTCATGGAATATTCAGTGGAGCCGTCACATTCCCAAAAAGCTGCTTCGGATCCTTCCGAGAAAGACAAAGAATCGATGGTAACCATCTCGGATACCATAAATGAAGAGTAAAATCCCAAGCCAAAGTGACCGATGATATTGGTCTGTACGTCTTTGAACTTGTTCACAAATTCTTCGGCACCGGAGAAGGCGATCTGATTGATGTATTTCTTGATTTCCTCGCCAGTCATGCCGATACCGGTATCGATGATTTGCAGAGTTTTCTTCTTTTTATCCAGCTTGATCTCGATCTTCATATCCGCTTCATTAAATGCGGGGTCGGCGTATTTGCGCTTGTTGATTGCGTCAATTGAGTTTGAAACTAATTCCCGTAAAAAGATGTCATGCTGCGAGTAGAGCCATTTCTTGATGATCGGGAAGATGTTCTCCGTGTGGATGGACAGGCTTCCTTTTTCGACTTTCTTTTCTGCCATAATGCTAAACTCCTTATTGTCGTTCATTTCTATTTTATTCTTAATCAGCAATGTGATTGTTCAATGATATTGAGGGGGGAGAACTTGTCAAGAGGAAAGTTAGCAAACTGCGCACAGGACTGCTAAACATTAGTGAGGTGGAGAAATGTTCAGGATTTTGCACAAGTCACACCCAAGCCCGAGATCGTAAACTTCCCAAACTCGATTTAGGATCCTGAGGGATACATCTATAAATCTAAGTCACAAGTATATGACCATTTACGTGTCATGATAAAATAACTGGATCCCAGTCTGCACTGGGAAGGCTGCGCTATTTTGGCACTGGGAGACTGCGTGGGGAACTTAGGGAAGACGGCACTATGTAACATGTTTGTAACCATATCTTTAACTCACTATCACCCCCAGCCCTCTCCCAGAACTGGAGAGGTGTATCAATACGGAGCATCGGAATGCTCCGCTACGGAGTTTAGCAGGAACGGCGTTCTGCTCTACAGTGGCTACACTATTTCTTATATTTCTCGCGCCATTTGAGTTCAGGTTTTTTCAATTGAGATTGCCACAGATAGCTTTCGATTTTGTCGCGGAGGCTATCGTCAATGGCCTTGGGTGTGGGGTAGAAGTGGGCATTGAGGACACGTTCCAGAATATTCACGGTTGCCTGGTAAACATCCCGCAGACCTGCTTCGGAGTTGTGTTTGACAGTATCATCTTCAGTGTGGATATGAAAGAGGCCTTCACCGCCAAATCTGGCAAGATTGAGGGAAGGGATTTCGTAAGGTGTAAAGGGCATGCCATCGCTGCTGTAGATGCTGAGATCTTCATGGAAGAGGAGTCCGCTTTCTTTGAGGATGCCGCCGGCATAGCCCATTAACTGTTTGGTGCCCAGGACTATCATCATGTTTTTCCCGATCGGGTCGCCAGCCAGATCGACGTTTACGACCAGTCTCAGGCGTTTCTTGATTTCCTCCAAATGGGCATCGACATAGGCATAGCTTCCCAGCAATCCCAGTTCTTCACCGGAAAACCAGACAATGCGGAGGTCTCTGAGTGGTTTATGCTTCGTAAAATATTCCGCAGCTTTGAGCAGGCAGACGGAGCCACCCCCGTTATCACAAGCACCATGCGATCTGGCCACGGTGTCGTAATGACCCACCAGCAGCGTGAGGTTTGTATCTGTCCCGCTTCCCGGGATATCTACCACGATATTGTGTGCTGTTTTCTGCTCCGTCATTTGCTTGATAACAAGCTTGATCTCGTTACCGGCTTGCTTGATTAACTGTTTGGCATAATCATAACGTATCATGACTGCCGGGAACAAATCGAATTCATCGCGATTTTGACGGTGTGAATAGGAATAAGCCTTTTTGAGGGGGGCAGAGATGCCTATGAAAGCTTTAACGCGTGAATACTCAAGCAATTCATAGAGCCGAATACTGCTGTGATAGTACAACACGATTTTGTCGTCATAAGTTCCGGGGCTGTGCATGAGGGCATCGGCATTTTCCAAAAATACCAGTTCGCCACTAATCTCGGTATCGGGGCACAAGCCGTAGGGAGTGGCTTCCCAAGATTTATCCTTGCAAGTGATAATTGCGCTACCGGCATCAAATCCACTGATCTCAAATTCTTCCAGAGTGGGAGTTAGTCCCAATTTGGCAAGCTGGGCACTGATAACGTCTATGGCCTGGCGTTCGCCGGCAGTTCCGGCGAGGCGTTCAAAATCGAGCTGTTTGAGAGTGGAAAACATGTTCATGACAAATCTCCTAAAGTTGATTACGTGGATTTAGAATTTACCTACTTCAAAGAAAGTATCGATTTGGGGGATACCGGCTTTTTTGGCTTCGTCCAGGGATCCGAAGAATAGCATCTTACCGGCATCTAGGAAGATGATTTTATCTGCAATGCGATGGATGGATGCCAGCTCGTGAGTCACTATCACAATCGTCATATTCAGCTGTTGCTTCAAGCTGAGCAGGAGATTGTCCAAATCTGCAGAGGTGAGGGGATCCAAACCGGCTGAAGGCTCGTCGCAAAACAGAATCTTGGGATCCAGCGCTAGGGCACGAGCCAGAGCCGCGCGCTTCTTCATACCTCCGGATAATTCCGAAGGCAAAAGGTAGGTCGCATGGCTGAGATTGACCAGATTTAGTTTGACCCGGATAATGCGGTCGATAATGTCTCGGGTGAGCTTGGTATGCTGTTCCAGCGGGATCGAGACATTTTCATAAATGGAGACGGAATTGAGCAGGGCACCGTTTTGAAACAGCATGCCGACTTGCTTCAGAATTTTACCAAATTCTTCTTCATCCAAGCCCAGAATATCCTGGTCCCAGAATTTGACTTCTCCGGAAAAGGGTTCGTAGAGGCGAAGGATGTTTTTGAGGAGAGTGGTCTTGCCGCAACCGCTACCCCCGAGGATCACCGTTACTTCGTTGGGCAGGATGTCCACGCTAATGCCATCCAGGATGGTTTTATCGCCATATTTTGCTACTAAGTCTTTGACCGAGATGATGGGTGTAGTTTTCATATAAATCCTGTTACAAGTACAAGAGACTAAACATGGCATCAAATACGATTACCGCAAATATCGAGGCAACTACTGATGAAGTGGTAGCCTTTCCCACACCTTCTGCGCCGCCTTTGACCTGGAAGCCAAAATAGGAGCCGATTACGACGATAACCCAAGCAAAGAAGGTACTTTTGCCAAGGCTGATTAAGAGGTCCTTTAAGGTGATGATTTCGACCGTTCTACTGATGAATGAATTGAGGCTGAGATCCAGATAGCCCAGGGCTATGATCCCGCCCCCAATCTCGCCGACGAGGATCGAAAAAGCCACCAGGATCGGCATCACCAGGGTGATTGCGTGAAATTTGGGGACAATGACATAGCGGATGGGATTGATAGCCATCATCTTGAGGGCGTCGATTTCTTCGGTGACACTCATGGTAGCCACTTCAGAGGCGATGGCAGATCCGCTTCTTCCCGCCACAATAATAGCGGTTAAAATGGGACCCATTTCACGTACCATGGTCACTGCCAGGAGATCTGCAATAAAGATATTGGCACCAAAATTGCGGAGCTGAACTGCGGATTGCAGAGCCAAAATAAAGCCGATAATAAAGGAAAGCAGGGCTACGATGGGCAGGGCTTGGACGCCCAGAGCCACACCTTGTTGGACAAATGTCCCTTTACGTTGGCCAGAACGGTTGAAAAGCCCCACAAAAGACCAGTAATAGATGTCTGCAGCCAGCACCAAACTGATGGCCATGCTGTCCTTCGCTTTGTAAATGGCTCCCCCCAAAGATTCAAAAAAGGACTCCTTACGAGGAAGCTTGGGGATTTCCAGCTTTCTGGAAGAATAGGCATCAATCACAGATGCTACTTTGGCACTTGCTCCATTGAGCATGACTAAGCCACTGCGGTTTTCGATGCTTTCTTGCACGATTTCCAGGTAAGCTACTCCGGCGCTGTCTATGCTCTCGATGCCGGCGATATCTACCATTACGGGTTTCTCTGTCTTCAAGAGCTTGGAGATAGCCAGTTGAAATTCCGGGATAGATCCGGAGTTCATTACACCCCCAAAATAGAGGGTATTGTTTTCGATTTTTACGATATTCATATCAATAATACATCGAGAGGCGCAGGAACGAACTATAATCAAAGATCACATAATCTTTGTTCGCCTGGTTATACTTAATATTGGCTTTTACATCGACCGAGACGTTGCGTAACAGCCGGATATTGATGCGGTTATCACTCTCGAATATGGCTTGGTTATCAGTTTGACCCATGGGGAAGAGAACGTCGAAAGTGGAGGTAATACTCAAGGTATTTAGCAGATTAAGAGCACTCAGGATGAGAGTGCTTTCAAAGCCCTGAGTCAATAAATCATCCTCTTCCTGGTAAGTGTCATAGACGATGCCATTGACGGTCGTGTTCTCTTGTCTCTTGGTATAGGACATGTGCCTGTAGTTCTGTTGCCAACCGTATCCACCGCGCAAACTGACAGATGCATTGGAGCCCAGTACGACGCGATAGGTCAAACCGCTGCCTTCTCTGGCTTGTAACGGGAAGAGAGCGATCTTGGTTCTAAAGTCACTTTGATCCAACAGAACACTGGTCGTATCTCCTTCAGCATTCAGCACAAAGAGATTTTTATTCTCGGAATAAAAGCTCTTTTCATCAAAGAAATGAGTGGTGAGATCGGCTCTGCCATAGAAGCCTAAGTTCTTGACGTATTTGTGTCCTTTCAAGGGCAGTAGAAGGAGAGTGTTTTTGATGGAATAGTCATCGACGTTGATATTAAAATCACTGCCCGTAGCAATATTCATCCCCAAGTCATAGATGCTACGCATTGAGTAGTCAAAGCTGTGGAGATCGTACTCTATCCGATTATCAAATTGACCGGAAAGACTGAATGCTCTGGTCGGTTTGTCTTGGTTTACGGAATTGTTTGAAGAGAAATTGACGTTTGTATGAATGGCTCCGCGATGGATTTTACGTCGGGCCAAGATGATATCATCGTCGCCCAAAACACCGGCACCAATCATGTACGAAGTAGTACCTTCGGGATCAACGATCACGCTCAAGGTTTTGCGATCATTCTCCCCAATATCCACTGTGGCAAAATCTTTGTAATCATTCCAGGATCCTCCCTGGAGTTTGATCATATAGTTGCCGGGTTTGAGGATCCATACTTTATCCGGTTCACCTATTTCATCATCGCCTTTACTGGTCCCTTGATTGAACCAATCAAAGCCTTCATCATTGGTCTTTTTGATCCAGATATCATAGTTTGTCCGCACCTGATTTTGTCCGTCATCCATGATTTTTACTACCAGTTCTCCCCAGGTAGGTTTAAGGACAGTACGCATGTGAGAAGAAATGGTAACTTCGGCCGAGATGTCCCGATTATCTCCCAAGATCACCGTATAATCTCCAGGTGCCAGGGTCATGGGGATGGCATATTCTCCCACCTCGCGAAAAACATTGCTTCCTTTTTCATCAGACGCAGTCACGGTAAACTGGATCTCGTCTTCAGAGAATCCGATTTTGGGAACGAACAATTCACCGGTAAAGAGACTTTGGTCGAATTCTTCCATCGGAGTACTGATATAGGATTGAGGAACTTTTGCTATGGACTGGGGTGCATTGTATACCTGTTTGCCGGATAAGAAGTCAATGCATTTTGCGGCAAATACATCGGTCTCTTTCATGATCAATTCGTTATACACCTGTACCAAGTACACGATGGACTCGTCATATAATCGCTGTGAGGATTCATGTTGATAGCTGACCACGGCTTTTTGGGTGATCCGATCGCGCAGATAAAACTCCATCCTCAAAAAAGCAACAGGATTAGCTCCCTCTATCTTTTCGATATTCAAGACATTGGTATCCAGATAATAATCCGGTGCTACTTCTCCCAAATCACGATCCACTCTGCTGAAAATATTGTAAGCCTTGATGCGTTGAGAGATGAGGCTCGGTACCGAATCATAGAGCCGATTTGCCCACAGTTCATTGGATAGGTACTTGATCTGAGAAAAGTGCTCTTTGACCACCAATTGATTTCTGCTGTAGGTTTTGGGTAGATCTGTATCGTTGATCTCCAGTGTTTTCTTAAAAGGTGTCTTCATCAATAATGTGGGGTTTTCAGTGGAAGGCAGGTAGTCCAGGATATAGTAATTTGTCGCCACTCTTTCTGCTCTGGAAAAACAACCTGTCAGCAATGATAATGTTACCAGTCCTAAAACGATAGCTATTTTAGATAGTGCTTTCATATTTGATGCCTCCCCTAATACCCACGCAAGAGCAGCGATGGGTTATCCGAAATTTGCTTTGAGAATTCATTTAAGTTCTCTGTAGTCTCTCTTAAAGACTCCAAAGTTTCCATAATATTAGACTTGTTTCTGGTCAACAAACGATCCATGTTCGAAACCAAGCTGCCTGTTTTTTGGACAGTTGAGCTTAGTTCGACCACCAGATTCTTCAGGTTTGCCTCTGCAAGCTGGGCTGATAGAACGTTTACATTGACCATGAGCTTATCAAACTCCGGAGAATTGATCAGGGCGTTAATCCGATCAAGAGATTGGTTTATATTGCCGCTGATAGCTGCTATTTGTTTGGTCGCTTCCAAAACCATGAGATCGGTATGACCTCCTACTGCATTGATCTGGTAACGAGTATCAGCCAGTAGAAGCGTGGTCTGAGAATCGATATCCGTGATACTCTTGTTCAGGTTGTTACCGATTGCGTTCAGTTCCTTGGTCATAGTATTGCTGAGGCTATAAATGCTGCCGGTAGTTGCCACAGTGAGAGAATCCATGTTTTTGGTAAGGTTGTCTGTGATCTTATCTAGGTTATTGCCGGCATCAGCAGAAACTTTTGCAGCATTTTCGGATATAATGCTGATGCTTTGCAGAGTAGCTGTGAGTGATGATCTGGTCTCTGCAATCAGTAAACTGGTTTGTTTCAGGATTTCTGCAATATTCTTGCGGTTTTCTTCATCGGTCATGGAAGCGATATTGGCAGCTACTTCATCTATCTTTTCAGCTATAGAAACGGCTTTCCCCGTGATATCATCCAGCATGGATGACCCCGGCTTGATAAAGGATCCGGGTTTGAGGGTTCGAGCAGCATTTGTCCCGCCTCGGATTTCAACGGATTTTAGCCCGGTAATTCCGACTGCCACCAAAGCTGCCTCGGCATCCTCTTTGATCGGTGTTCCGGCTTGAATGCTGATCTTGAGCTTTATCCTCATCACATTTTTAGGATCAATCGTGATGGTTTCGACCCGCCCTACGCGGATTCCGGAGAAGTTTACCGCTCCTCCTACCTGTAAGCCGCTGACCGAATAATCTTCGAAAACTATATAATAATAATCTCGCTTCTCGACCAATCTGCTACCTACAACTGCACCAATAAAAATGATGAGGAGTAGTGAGCCTATTGCCAAGAATATCCCGAGTCGAACTTTTTGTGCTTTTGTGACCATATCAAACCACTCCTTAGAGGTTTAGTTCCCCGGTAATACTACGATTCCGGATTTTTACAGGTGCATCAGTAGATATCTTTACTGTTCCCGAGAGGGTGACATCTTCCCCAAAAGATACATCACCGGATATATCCAGTGAAGTACATGCGTAAAGTGAGGGGATACCTTCATGGAAACGATCCTGCATTTGCCGGATATCTTTATAAAAATTTTCGTCCAAACTGATTACAGGGCTGTTAACAAGCCCACGCTTGAGGACAATCTGGTATTGATCGTTGAGTTCATATGCATCAGACCACAGAGCTAGCAGGTCAGAAGTCTTCTTCACTGGAGCAAAGCGCTCTCTGGGGACAACCAGGGCTTTGGCATTGTCAAACAAATTGATGGCAGCACCCATAGCGGTTTCCAACTGATAAACCGGTGTACCCTCCACTTCTTTGGGATTGATGATCAGGGGTAAGAGGATTATCCCATCGTTAGCTACAAGCTCGGCTTTGAGGGCATGTAGATCAATCCAGAGGTTGTTGGTATTAAAGTATTTATAGAAATCTATGTTTTGAAATGAAGCGATCTCACTATCTGGGCATTGAGCCACTTCGCGGAGCAGCAACTTACCCTGTGCGTCTTGTCCCAGATGACCGCCCTTCCGATCCGATTCGGTACGATGACAGACTTCCATCAAAAACGGCACTTGATTGTCCTTCATATATGCCGGGATGGCACTATCAAGAGTGGCACCCAAATTATCGGAATTTGATACGAAGGCATAGGTAATACCGCTGTCTATCAGCTGCTCCAGTAACCCATTGGCAGTAATGGCGGTGAAGATGTCACCGTGTCCGGGGGGATTCCAGATTGCAGATCTGTCCGGCGACTCAAAGGGTTGTAAATTGTCTTGGCGAATCCGTGGAAACTTGTTTTGTAAAAATGAAATAGGTATCTCTTGCTTCGCCAGATCCGGGTATTTACTGAGATAGTTGATGGTGTCTGCTTCGGTACTGTAACTATTCATGAATAGCAGCTGTACATTTGCCGCAGATTGTGCACGCTGAATCAGGATTTGGCGCGTGATGATATCCAAAAAGGTCATATTGCCTTTCACCGGCAACAAAGATTTAGCTTTGGAAAGCCCCATACTCGTACCTAAACCACCATTTAGCTTGATCACTACGATCTGATTCAGGGGATCTTGGGTACGATAATTTGCGATGGTATTGTATTCCACCAAGTTTCCGATTGTAGGTGGAGAAATCATTTCGTTCGTGATTTTGCCTGTATCTCCACTCACCAACATCTGATAATATGCCTCAAAAGTCCGGATCACGTTGTCCGGTATATTCTCTGACTTCAACAAGCTCAGATATGCTTCGTGCATAAAAACTCCTAAAACTCTTGCTCTACCAACCCGGTTATAAATGTATCGTCAGTAGGGTAGGGGATAGTAATCTGCCCCTCGTTGCGATGAGTATGATTCCACTCTATGGATGTTTGGACAGCGTGTTCGTTGCGTGCCCAATTTCTACGGGCGACGCCACCCATGACGTCCCAACTCAAGCCGGAGCGTATCACTTCGTCCAACATGGCGGTTCCGTCCAGGACGATGCCATTGCCACCATTGATGGATCTGCCGATCCCGACTCCTCCGCCATTGGAGAGCACCACCATGGTCATGCCTCTGGCGACGTTGCCGGCAAAGCAATGGGTTGCCATATCTGCCATGACATTGCTGCCATCATATATATTGGAAGTTTCTCGGAAGGGAGAGTCTGTTCCCGATACATCGTGATGATCTCGACCCAACATCACAGGACCGATTTCATTGTTACGAACCATATCGTTAAACTTCAAAGCTATGCGTATCCTTCCTTCTTCATCTGCATATAGAATACGCGCTTTTGTCCCAACTACCAGTTTATTTTCTTCGGCAGTCTCGATCCAATAGTGATTATCACGGTCTTGGGCATTCCGATTGGGATCGATCAATGCCATTGCAGCTTGATCTGTTTTATGCAAATCGGCATCGGCTCTGCTGAGGCAAACCCAGCGGAATGG
>PHBQ01000110.1 GCA_002841975.1 Candidatus Cloacimonetes bacterium HGW-Cloacimonetes-1 | reverse complement strand
CAAGATCAGCATCCTGAACAATATAAGTCATGGTATTAGCACCTTCAATTGGTACGGGATTATTGTTTATCATTCTAATCCACTGGAATTCAGAATCTCCTTCGGTATTTGCGTCTGCATCTACAAAATCGTAGTTGGCAGTTAAAGTCTGGTGAATTACCGGAGGACCACTAATAGCCACGTTGTTTGCCACTGGTGCAGCATTAAGAAAACCCAATCCGTTAAGCGGAATAGTGATCAAGTTGTTCATATACAAATTGCTATTGATCGTGAGTGTGCCGGTATAGTTCTGAGCGGCTGTAGGTGTGAATATCACATTATAGGTAGCTGTTTGGTATGGTGCGATAGACATTGTACTGGGTGAAATAGAAAAGGCTGGATTGTCAATTGCTATTGTACCATTGACAGCATAGTTTTGATAATTTGTAAACGTGATCGGAACAGTATCAGTTCCTGTTAGATATGTATCAATGAAATTGACCTCGGTCATGGATCCAGGGTAAGCACCGACTAATCCCGGTAGAGAACTCTTAAATCCTTGGAGGATTTCTTTAGTTGTGTTATTTTGAAGGAAGACAATAATCTCTGCATGATCCATACTCCATGCCGGATTCCATTCGAACGAGAAGGGCATATTGGCAGTCTCACCTGTTGTTAAATTCACTGGTGTGCCTGTTTGGCTGGGAAGCATCATGCGAGTTACAAAATTGAGATGGGTTTGACCTTGCCATACTTGCTGGATTTCCGATTCCGTCAACACCACGTGTAATGTAACGTTGGTATTGGTATCATCTTCCACTTTTGCTACGGCTACTTCGACATTGAACGTATTACCGGTAGCTGAGCCTGATAATCCCAAAGTGTATTTGGAAGGAATTGCCATTCTGGCATTGACACGTGGCAAATAGTTTGGATACATAGATACCGTGTGTGATCCACCAGAAATTAAATTCAGTCCATCAAAGGTAGCTGAGGGATATCCGGTGATACCATAATAAGAATTTCTGGCATTTGAGTAGTTGTTTGCATAAGGGTCACCATTATGATTTTCGATTATTGCTACTGAGTGACCATTATCAATCAGATCATCAGCACCCATAGCGGCACCGGGGCAATATTGGCACCAAGTACCAGTTCCGATCTCAACTATTACTAGATTGCGTGGAACAGCGGATAACGAAGCGAGTAGCAACGTAATAAAAAGCATAGTTAGTAATGACTTCTTCATGTTTTCTCCTCTCATGATTATATTCTCGGTACGTAAACATTCTTCTATTAAAATATATGCAATTTTGAGACCTAAACAAGAAGAAAATCTGATTGAGATAAAAAAATAGCCACAGGCACTTTGGTCTGTGGCTATATCTGTAATAGTTTTTAGATTTAAACGACGCCCATATCCATCATTGCATTTGCAACTTTGAGGAAACCTGCAATATTGGCACCTTTGACATAGTTGACCCAGCCATTAGCGTCTTTACCGTGTGTTACACAAGCATTGTGAATGTCGATCATGATCTGGTGTAATCTTTGATCCACTTCCACGCGTGACCAGTTAAGGCGCATGCTGTTTTGTGTCATTTCCAATCCGGAAGTGGCTACACCACCGGCATTAGCAGCTTTACCAGGAGCAAACAAAATCTTTGCAGCTTGGAAAACTTCGACAGCCTCAGGTGTGCAAGGCATATTTGCACCTTCAGAAATGGCAATACAGCCATTGCTCACCAGAGTTTTGGCATCTTCTACGTTCAGTTCATTTTGAGTAGCACATGGCAGAGCTACATCGCATTTCACTTCCCAAGGACGTTTGCCGGCAAAGAACTTGGCAGTGGGATATTCATCAGCATAGTCACTGACTCTATCATTATTGGAAGCACGAAGCTCCAGCATGAAGTCCACTTTGTCGCCAGTGATGCCATCAGCATCATAAATATATCCATCAGGACCAGAAAGAGTAACAACCTTTCCACCTAAATCGTTAATTTTCTGGACAGCACCCCAAGACACATTACCAAATCCGGAGACCGCTACGGTCTTGCCTTCAAAGGTGGTGTTTTGGGTTTTGAGCATCTCTTCTGCGAAGTAAACACAGCCGTAACCGGTTGCTTCAGGACGGATTAAGCTGCCACCCCAATTGAGGCCTTTACCGGTTAATACCCCGGTAAATTCGTTCTTTAACTTCTTGTACATACCGAACATGTAGCCGATTTCGCGACCACCGACTCCGATATCACCGGCTGGTACATCTGTATTGGGGCCGATGTGACGGAACAGTTCGCACATGAAGGATTGGCAATAGCGCATGATTTCGCCATCTGATTTGCCTTTAGCATCAAAATCAGATCCGCCTTTACCGCCACCCATAGGGAGAGTTGTAAGGCTGTTTTTGAAAATCTGCTCGAATCCCAAGAACTTGAGAATTGATAAGTTTACACTCGGGTGAAAACGTAATCCGCCTTTGTAAGGACCGATTGCGCTGTTAAACTCAATACGGAAACCACGGTTTACATGCACATCACCTTTATCATCAACCCATGGAACTCTGAAGATGATAGTTCTTTCCGGTTCGACGAGGCGATCCAGAATTTTGGCTTTTACAAATCTGGGATTGTTGATATAGACGTCCCAAATCGTTTCGACAACTTCTTTTACTGCTTGTAAGAATTCCGGTTGTCCGGGATTCTTTGCTTCTACCTGTGCCATGAAATCATGAATGGTCATTGATTCCTCCATGTTTACTATTTCATTTTTGTGCATATTTAAAAGCACTCATAAAATGTCAAGCATTTCCATAGAGTATTTTTTCCACACGTGGAGCGCGTAAACGATGCGCCACTTGGAACCCTGAACCCAATAACGGTCTCAAGTAAAATTTGAACTCATCGGTTATACCATTTCCGGCTGCGTTGATAAACTCTTTGGGCATGTGTTTGGTCTTGGCTGCTATGTCTGCAAGCTGTTCCAACTGATAATTGACGGAGTAAAATCCCGTTCTTTGAATCGAAATCGATCCATCCAGATTGTACCAGATTGCGTAATGAGCAGCGCGCTCACCCACTTCCCGAGCCTCACGCTGGTCAATGTCCGAGACACAACCCATAAAGGACCGCTGCAAATAACCAAATGTATCAGAGCGGACACGTTTGATTTTGAGCTTCTCTCTCACCAGGTCGCACAGTAGATCACCCAGTATACCGGTTCCGGAGAGCTGCACGTTGCCATGAGCATCCTGCTCTATGTTTTTTGCCATTTTGGTAATCACAGGTACACCTCGTTCATCGATGATACCTTCCGAGACCGCCACTACACAGCGGCCATATTTGTTGTAAACTCTATGTACATCCGCCAGAAAATCTTCGCGATGAAAGGGGCGTTCCGGCATATAGATGAGGTGTGGCCCATCATCCGGATACTTCTGTGCCATCGCTGCGGCAGCAGTGAGAAATCCCGCGTGTCTTCCCATCACTATTCCGATATACACACCCGGAAGAGCGCGGTTGTCCAGGTTTACACCTGTAAACGCAGAGGCGACAAATCTGGCTGCGGAGCCATAACCGGGAGTATGATCATTGAGCACCAGATCATTATCTATGGTCTTAGGGATATGGATAGCACGAAACTCATAATCGACCAATTTAGCTTGTTCGTTAACGATGTTTACAGTGGATGCCGAGTCGTTGCCACCTATATAAAAGAAATATCTCACGTCATGGGCTTTGAGAACTTTGAAGATTTCCTTGCAATACTTTTCATCCGGTTTATCGCGGGTCGAGAGTAACGCGGAAGATGGAGTATCTGCCACTTGTTCCAGATTGTGAGTCGTCTCTTGGGTCAAATCTACAAATTCTTCGTTGACAATACCCTGAACTCCGTTCGTTGCTCCATAAACTCTGGTCACTTGCGGAAACTTTCGGGATTCCAGGGTAACACCCACTAACGATTGGTTAATGACCGCCGTGGGTCCCCCACCTTGGGCTACTACGACTTTTCCTTCTAACTTCATCAAAACCTCCATATCTATATATAATTATGATGTTTATCCGGCAACGCTGTGATCCACCTGCGCAGTCACAGTACAGTAATATCAACATCACAAGTATTTAGTAATTTGTAAAGCACTATTTTGGAAGCTCTGCCAAAGCCCATCCGGAAAAACTGCCAGTCCTTCATCCCGAAAAGAGCCTGAACCTCCGACTCCCGGCTCACAAATCAGGTACGCTAACAGGGCTGTACTGCACTTCACTGCTCACGTTCAATTCCTTCAGACAGGATTGATATTGACATAAAATCAAGTCTTGGTTATTGATGATATATGTAAGATTGAGACTATTTTGGCGGTGACCTGCTAACATGTATTTTGCAGTATTAACCGTTGTGAAGTTGCAAAATGAATAAGAAAAGAGGGGAACACATGAAACTGAGATGGATTATCTTTATCGGAATGGCTTTGGTATTTCTGGCGGCATGTAACAATTCTAATACAACCGGTCCCGACGACGAGGAGATAAACCCTTTCACCAATGGCGGTACGGAACGGAATTTAATCGTTGTCATGAGCGATTGGCATCTGGGAGCTGATCTTAGCTATTCGGAAATTAATTCCAATCTCACTTCACTCGTGAAGCTTCTGGACCTCATCAGAGTAGCTCCTAATGTCAAAGAACTGGTTATCGCCGGTGACATGTTAGATGAATGGTTTATTCCTGCCACAATAAATACTTATCAAGGACAAGATCAGCTTGCCTTTGTGCGCGTATTGCCCAGGCCAACCAAGGTGTAATTACTGCTTTAAACAGAATCATTCAAGGCGGAGAGATTTTAGTAACCTTTGTGCCGGGGAATCACGATTTAACCATAACAGCAGAGAGTTTTGCCAGTATCCTTCCGGGGATCAATCAAGCCCGGGATGTTCAGCTAGGTGTAGGCACCTATTCCCCGGTGGGCTACCCGCAAATTGCAATTGAACATGGGCACCGGTACAACTTTTTCTGTGCTCCAGACCCGATTTCCAATCAGACTGTAGCCCCGGGTTCGATTTTACCACCCGGTTACTTTTTCACCAGATTAGCTGCACTTCATGTCTTGCAAAACTGCCATGCTTCAGCAGACATATTACCCGTTATCACGCCCAATTCATCCGGCAATGCCAGCCAGAATGCTGCCTATCTATATTGGCAGGTGTGGCATTCTCTGATCCCTGCCATACCCATAGAAAACATGTTTGACGAAACTATGTTGGTAACCAATATCAATGGATTTAGCGGTACTCACTCCGTCAATGAGTTGGTTCCCTTTCAGCTCACTCCCGCAGGTAATATCGAAATGAATCTTTTTCAGGGAATCCAGGATACATGGGAGCAAAGGCAAACTCTGAATCAGGTGCCAATCCCAATCCCGGTAGAGCAGGCAATTGCAAATTCTAACGATGATAACTTCACCGATCAGCAAGCATTAACGCAGTATTTTATGAATCCCGCTTCCAATAAACGAATCGTCGTCTTTGGCCATACTCATAAAGCCAAGATTTCTACCCACAGTAGTTATAACGGGCAAAAATCTATCTACGCCAATTCAGGCGTCTGGATAGACCATGCAAGGCCTGGTTGGACCACACGCAATTTTGTAGTTATTACACCCCAGAATGCAACAGATGTTTCATCGCAAACTGCTGTTAAGCTGTACAATTTCGAGGGAGAAGTGGTAACCCAAATGAACGCTGAATCGGTCCGTTTTTAATTTCAGGGTGTGTTCAACGTTTCACAGGCAACAGGATAATGAGGTAGATAACAATCCCGAACCCCCGTAAAGGCTCGGGATTTCACTTTACAAGCGAATCTGGTTTTTAGCCGATGTCGTCCACCATGGACTCACTGCCACTTACATACCTACAACCGATGCAGATCTCAGTGTTTTATACCTCATGAAATCGTAGTACTTGCCTCGTAATTCCCGGGCCGCACTAGGGATTCACCTGGGATTCACGAGGGAATCACCCCGGATTCAAGGAACGGGATACTAAGTCGATAACTCATTGGCGCAAGCCTTGGGCTGGGCGCTGTACAAGAAGGAAAAGCTCGTGGTTTTGCCAGCCAGAGTTCAGGAAATCATGCAATACTATACCGAAGATTGCGATATTTTGAACAATTTCATCGATAACTGCTGTACCCGCGGAGTTGACCTAAAGTGCACGCTCAAAGAGTTTTACGATGTGTTTAGCAGTCAATACGAGAATCGTAGAATTCAACAAAAAACACTGTCAAAACGCCTGCAAGATGCCGGATTTGAGGTTGATAAAGGCACAGCCGGAAGACACTATGTATATGGCTTTAGCGTTGATGATCATACGAATACGATGAACTTATTGAAGTAATATATCAGGTTACCAAGTGGAGCAGGTGGAGCGTTTTCTCTATTATAGTCTCTTCAAG
>PHBQ01000013.1 GCA_002841975.1 Candidatus Cloacimonetes bacterium HGW-Cloacimonetes-1 | reverse complement strand
TATACCCGGCTGGTGAATCTGGGGCCTTCCGGCAGTGACGATCCTGAAACGCCAGGCCTGACAGCGGTGCTCCGACAAAACTATCCCAATCCCTTCAATCCCACCACTACACTCAGCTTTAATATGCACAAAGCCGGAAACGCAAAGCTCTCCGTTTACAACGTGAAAGGTCAGCTGGTAAAGACCCTGCTCAATAGCACCATAGCTGCCGGTTCAAACAGTGTTGATTGGAATGGTGACGACAATAGCGGCAAGAGTGTCACCAGCGGTATCTATTTCTATAAACTGACTGCCAATGGTAAGACGGAAACCAAGAAAATGATGCTGATGAAATAGTATCAAATGACTATAAAATCCCGAAACAGCCCTCACACTCGTGGGGGCTTTTCTATAGGGTGGCAATTATCGATTTGACAAAATAGATGTACTTCAAATGCTTGCGCTATAAAGCATCAATGATGCATTTTCAAATAGAACCATGGAGAGGATACAATGCAAGTAATACATATCGATGGAAACAGCCTGAGCCTGGAAAATGTAGAAGCAATAGCCAACGGACATGCAGAGATCAAACTGACTGCTGCGGCACGGGCAAAAGTGATACACTGCCGGGAATTTGTGGACAGAGTGATCAGTGAAGGCCGGATTGTCTATGGTCTCACTACCGGTTTTGGCAAGTTTAGCACGGTTACAATTCCCAAGGAACACATCGAAGAATTGCAAGTAAATCTGATCCGTAGTCACGCCACCAGCGTGGGACCCGTGTATTCCAAAGAAATTACCCGTGCGATCATGTTGTTACGTATCAATGTTCTCGCCAAAGGTTACTCCGGAATACGCATCGAAACTCTAGATACTTTGATCCAAATGCTCAATCTTGGCATCCATCCCCAAATCCCGATGCGTGGCTCCGTTGGCGCCAGTGGAGATCTGTCTCCCTTGTCGCATTTGGCACTTGTGCTGATTGGTGAAGGTGAAGCAGAATACAAAGGCAAAATCATGAGTGGGGCAGCAGCTATGCAAACTGCAGGGATCACGCCCGTAAAACTGGGAGCCAAAGAAGGACTGGCATTAAACAACGGCACTCAGGTCATGGCAGGCATCGGCGCTTTAGTTTTACTGGAGGCAGAAAGACTGTGCAAATATGCAGACGTCACCGCCGCTATGTCTATTGATGCCCTGAAGGGAACTCCGAAGGCTTTTGACGAATTAATCCATGGACTAAGACCTCATCCGGGACAATTGGCTTCAGCAGCGAATATCCGGAGTCTCTTGAAAAGCAGTGTCCTCCGCGAGTCGCATCGCAAGTGTGAAAACATCCAGGATGCTTATAGCCTGCGTTGCACTCCTCAGGTGCACGGCGCAGTTCGGGATGCCATCACCTATGTGCGGGGAGTCCTGCAGATTGAGATCAATTCAGCTACCGACAATCCTTTGATTTTTGCCGAGCAAGAACAGGTTATCTCCGGTGGAAATTTTCATGGTGAACCTCTTGCCATCGCCCTGGATACCTTGGCAATTGCGATTTCCGAGCTGGCATCGATTTCCGAACGCCGGGTCGAACAGATTCTCAATCCCGCGCTCAATCGCGGGCTTTCTCCATTTTTGGCAAACCGTCCGGGTATCGATTCCGGATATATGATAGTCCAGCTCACGGCTGCTTCATTGGTGTCTGAAAACAAAGTACTGGCTCATCCTGCCTCGGTGGATTCCATTCCGACCTCTGCCAATCAGGAAGACCATGTGAGCATGGGTTCCATCTCTGCCAACAAAGTAATGCAAGTACTGGAGAACGTAAATAACGTCCTGGCAATCGAGCTAATGATCGCAGCATCAGCTCTCGATCAGCGCGAATATGTCAGTTCTCCTGCATTGGAGAGCGTGAAAGCACTGGTTCGGGGAGTGGTGACACCTCTGGAAAAGGACAGAATATTGTATCCGGATATGCAGGCATCTATCAGCTTGTTAAAATCTCAAAAATTGTTGCATGCATTATATGGTGCCGAAGTAAAAATGCTTTGACACACTTATAGGATGATATTCCATAGCTCCATGAAAAATATCAGTTTGATCGGCATTGCCATCTTTTGTATCCTGTTAGTCTCGGCTTGTGGGATCGATAACACCATGTACAATGCCAAGAAGTACTTTCGGTTGGCGCAGGAAAGACCACTCAATGCCAACGGTAAGCCTGTAGCCCAATCCGTGGCAGATTATACCAAAACTATCCAAAAGTGTGGTGTGATTTTGACAGAGCGGAAGGATAGCCAGGATGCAGACGATGCCTTGTTTTTGATGGCAAAAGCACTGTATTACAAAGGCAATAGCGCTTTTCAGGCAAAAGATCAATTTGATAATTTGATCAAAGCTTTCCCCTATAGTCCCTTTGTGCCGGAAGCCTATATCTATCTGGCAAAAGTCAATCGTGAAATCAATCGTACCAAAGAGGCCAAAGCACTCTTGGAAGAATTTATCCGCAAGCCCCAATACCGCGACAATCACCCTCAAGCACTCCTTACTTTGGCAGATTTTGAGCTCAAGGACAAGGATTTTGTGCGGGCTCAATATTGGCTGGAAAAAATTATCTCCGAGTATCCCAAGACCAAAGAATTTGCAGAAGCCTACTTTTTGTTTGGAAAAAACTACTACCTGCAAAAGGACTATGCAAAATCCCTGCACGAGTTTAAGTCTTTGGTGGCTGCGCGCCGCATCGGAAAAGATCTGAAAATGGATGGCAACTATTATATCGCACTCAATCTGTACTATATGAAAGACTATCAAAATGGCTATAGAGTGATCCGCAAATTGATAAATAATGAGTATCGTACGGATAAAATAGCTCCGGCCAGAGTACTCAAAGCACGTTATCTCCTGGCACTCCGGGATTATAAAGATGCAGATCAGGAAATGGATTACATCGTACGGACCTATCCCCGTACTGCTGCCTCTGCAGAAGCACAGTATATCAAAGCTCAATATCAGTATTATACCCAAGGCCTTGCTGTGGATGCAATCGCCAGCTATAACAGAGTCCGAAGTGAATTTAACGCATCAGATTTTGCAGCCGTATCCCAGATCAAAGCCACAGCTTTGACGCATATCATCAAACCGAGTGTCGTCAATGTGGAGCAAAATCTCCAGCAGTTTACGGATTACCAGTTTCAGGCTGCTGATTATTTCGTAAGCCCCTTGGAGCTTCCGGACTCCGCGTTGGTGCGTTATGATATGGTTTTGAAACAACCACTTCAGTTCAGAGCTACTCTGGACTCTTTGCAGCAGAAAATGCAGGTCATCGATCGTAATCTGGATTCCCTGAGAGCCCTGAAAAATACTCCCGGTACATCAAAGGGAATTGATTCCATGAAGGTCGCAAGTGACAGTACAGATTTGATGGTGCTTCATACGACCACGGAGATTGATTCATTGGCGGACGAAGTGGATCTTGCCGATACGCTCCAAACTGATGTAGCGGAGCCTGCGGTAAATCCGGATCTGGAGATCGCCAAGATCGAAGCTCAAAAGGAACAGATCCAAACACGTATTACATCCCTGGAAAACTCTTTGACATTGTTCCAAAACGAGTTGATACCATTTTGCTATTTTGCCAAGGGCAGCATTTATAAAAACAAACTATCAAACCTGAGTGCGGTTGACAGCTTGTATGCCCTGATGCTCCGTGACTATCCCGATGATAAATATACGATATCGCTCAATCAAATGCGCAAAGGGGAAGCTATCCGCCTCATCGATAAAATGCGGGTAAAGAGTGAAACAATGCTCGATACTGCCCTGGGTTATGCGGAAACAATGCCGGATTCCATGCTGATAATGCTGAACGAATTGACCGAGGAAACAGCGTTTGGAACCGGGATGAAGGCAGATTTTAGGCTAGGCTGGTATTATACATTTGAAGCCCCGGACACCCTCCAGGCCAAAGAGTACTTCAATAGAGTGCTTGCTGATCCCAATTCCGGGGATTACGGCTTGACTTTACGACGTTTCTATGATGGTAAACGCTTTCTGTTTAGCAATTCTCCTCTCTTTGCCGATAGCGTGACCGTGATCGATAGCGTGCGCACTGATTCTTTGTTTATTGCGGATTCTCTAGCTGTAGCAGATTCCTTGAATGTTCAGGATAGCACTGCAGTGAATTCGGATGATACTTCTGAAATACCTCCCCCGGAGGAAACGCCGGAACTGGATACCCTTACCGGAGAACAGGATCCCAAAGACATCATCAAACAGGAAGAATTGCCAACCGAATGAACCGGGAAGCACATGGATTCTTTGCTCAGAACTGCTGGCTGAAAGCACTGGTATTTGCCCTTGCTATCGCTGGTGGATGTTTTGCGTCGATCCGGCATCTGACCTATCAAACGATTACATTCCTGGTGTATTTCCTCTATGATACCCGGATCTATGGCAGACTAGGCTTTGCTATGCGCAAACTCCTCCCCTTTTTTGCAGGTTATTGGTTATTTGCCACGCTGTGGAAAATAGAATTTATGGATATGCTCAGCTTCTCTTTGAGGCTGATATTTTTGGTCTTGATCAGCGTTTATATCTTTGGAACTTTTGAGATTGAGCAATTGATGCAAGACTCGATCGGGTTACGGAGAATTCGGGTGGTGCAGAGGATTTTTTACTATGCTCTGGCAATATGGCTGTTTATCCAATCTTACTTTCAGATTTATGCCGCATCCGACCTCAGTGAATCCAAATCCATGCATAATGTCATGAACAAGGTCTTGCACGCCCTCGGCACAAATTACGAAAATTCACCCCGGATCGATGCCGAAGTGAGCGCTATCCTGGAGAGCTCCTACGAAGCTCGTCAAACGATCACTTACCCCAATCTGATAGCGGTAGTATTTTTGGCCATCCTGTCTATAATTTATGCCTTGTAAGGATGTAGCATGCCTCGATTTGTAATGCAAGTTGCCTATGACGGCACGAACTATTGTGGTTGGCAAATCCAAGTCAACAAAGCATCCGTACAGGCAGAAATAGAGAAAGCCCTGACTCGTTTTACCAAACTAAGGGCGATCGTGACATGTGCGGGAAGAACAGATACAGGAGTTCATGCCTTGGCACAGGCAGCCCATTTTGATTATCAGGGTTCGATGTCTGCAACACAGTTGGTATTGGCATTTCGTACGGTACTGCCGGACGACATCCGGGTCCTCCGGGTGATGCCGGTAGAGCCTGATTTTCATGCCCGCTACGACGCTTTTGAGAGAACCTATCGTTATCTCCTGGCAAAGGATAAAAATCCCTTCAATCGTAACTTTATGGGCTTTATCACAAAGAAAAACCTCTATCTCGATCGCATGCAAGCAGCAGCTCCGCTGTTTCTGGGTTCGCACGACTTTTCTTCCTTTGGTAAGCCCAATCCGAATATACCAAATCGCGTCTGCGAGATCTTGCGTCTGGATGTAGTGGAACGTACGGACCACTACGAGTTCACGATTACGGCAGATAGATTCTTGCACAATATGATCCGGAGAATAGTAGGCTCCCTGGTCAATGTCTCGCATCTCAATCTGGACCCGCGAATGATCACTACGTGGTTAGAAGAAGCAAATCCGATCCAAAGATTGATTTTCACAGCTCCTCCCCAGGGATTGTACTTCATCGAAGTGAAGTACCCTAATGTTGTAATTAGTGCAACATAAAACAGTCATTTAGTGCAACCAAGTCAAGATTTGCCACAGCGCTTGTTTGCTAATGCACTGAATCATATTCAATTACGAGATATGCTGAGTTGGAATGACATTTGCAAACCTATTATTGTAGAGCGGCTCTTCCGGTGGAGGATCCGAATTTAAGATAAATAGAGGTTAATATGAGATATATCAGTACATTTTTCGTTTTGTTATTGGCAATAACTATGGTTTCTTGCGATAAAAATACTACAAATGGAGATCTTACTCCGTTTCAGGATTTGATAATCAGCGATAGTTTTGATTTTGCCAATACTCAAGACGTTAGCATCGAGCTCAAAGTCCAAAACATTGATTCTGCTCCACTCAAGGGTATCTTTTTTGAAGTTTACAATTCAGACCCCCGTAGTGGTGGTGACCTCTTGACCAAGGGTGTTACCGGTAACGACGGTATATTCCGGACAGTGAAAGCATTACCAAAACACCTGCAATCAGTTTTTGTAGTCGGATTCTTCGAGACTTTGGAATTACCTGTTGTTGGTGGTAGGATTCAGTATACATATGGCCGTACCGGTGCTAAGGCAACGGGACCTTTTTCCAAAGCTCAAGCTAAGGACTTTCAATATCTGGCCTGGCTTAATTACAATGCCAGTGGAACCCCTTCACCCATGACCTACGATCCCCTTTCCGCAGCTTTTGTTACCAGGATCAACCAGTTATTGCCGGAGTATCAGGCTTTACCAAGCCGTCATCCCCAGTTCTTTACTCCCGGTACCAAGACCCTGCTCAAGGTCGATCAGGAAGCCGACATCAGCATAACCTTTGTAAATGAAGGTGCCGGCTGGAAAAACACAGTTGGTTTCTATGTCTATCCCCAAGGTACTGTGATCAACACCGTAGCGGATTTGGGTCCGCTTTTCATAGTATATCCCAATGCTTCCAAGACCGGCGCCGGTGGCGAGCTCAATGCCGGAGATCAGGTTTATATCGGCAGGATTCCCGGTGGTATGATGGTCGGTTGGTTCTTGATAGCCAATGGCTGGGTTAATGGTTCCACCGTGAATTCCACGCGTCGCACAGTTTATTCCAATTCAAACCTGAATACAGAAGTCAATCCCGTCTTGCGTCAGCATGTGGTGCAAGCCTATGATTGGGAAACTCACAACATCGTCTTAGCTTTTGAAGATCAGGATCGTGAAGGTTCTACGGATAATGACTTCAATGATGTGATATTTTCGGTCAAAGCCAATCCCTATACAGCTATTGACATAGCCGATTTACCTCCTATCGATCCACAGAACGATCGCGATGGAGACGGCGTACCTGACGATTATGACGATTACCCGGATGATCCCGAACTGGCGTTTGACAATTTTACCCCATCCGAAAATACATGGGGAACCTTGGGTTATGAAGACTTATGGCCCAATGCCGGAGATTATGACTTCAATGACATCGTCATGGATTACAACATCAATCAGATCACCAATGCTCAAAACGAAGTAGTGATCATTAAAAACAAGTTTAAACTGGTGGCAAGCGGAGCTCGGAACCAGAATGGCTTTGCTATCCAATTCCCAGTTTCTCCTGCCAACATCCGCACCTATGCCGGCAATCACCCCGAGTGGCTCAGTTACGAGGCAGACGAAGCGAAGGCTATCTTCCGTCTCTTTGACGATGCCTTTGACCTGATCCCGGCACAACCCGGTAGCGGTTTCATTAACACCACTCCCGGAAATGCCTATTTGACACCGGTTACCATGACCTTGGATATCAGATTAAATACTCCTATAGACCCCAGCACCTTTGCTCATCAAGCGCCCTTCAATCCATTTATATTTAGCACCACGGAGCGCGGCAAAGAAGTGCATCTGCCCGGTTTTGCCCCGACAGGCAAGGTAAATACTGCCTATTTTGGCACTATGCATGATGGAAGCAATCCAATCACCGGACATTATTATTATACAAAGACAAACCTGCCCTATGCTGTGCATGTTCCCTCCACTTGGAATTATCCGATAGAACGGACTCAGATCTCCAGAGGATATTTGATGTTTAAAGCATGGGCTCAATCAAGCGGAAACAGTTATCCAAATTGGTACCTCTCCTTACCAGGATACACTGATTCTCAGTATATATATATTAGACCCTAGTTTACTTTTCCCAATTCTCGGAGCCCCGTTAGCACTTTTGTAACGGGGCTTTTTTTATGGACAAAAATCTATACTTGACGCAAGAGACTATCATAGATTTGTGAGAGCATAACAACATTACATTTATGAGGACTACATGAAATACAAGATCCCACGTGGAACCTTTGACATATTGCCGGATAAAAGCTGGCTGTGGCAACAGCTGGAAAGCACCTTTTTCGAGGTCGCAAAAGTATATGGCTATGAACGCATCGTGACACCCATCTTTGAAATGAGTGAACTCTTTGAGCGTAGCTCCGGCGAAAGCTCCGACATTGTGCAAAAAGAGATGTATCGCTTTACGGACAGAAAGGACAGAAGCTTTGCTTTGCGTCCAGAGGGCACAGCCCCTGTGGTGCGCAGTTACGTCGAAAATCACCTTGATATGCAAGCCAAAATCACCAAATTGTACTATATGGGGCCTATGTTTCGTTACGACCGTCCCCAAGCAGGCAGATACCGTCAGTTTTATCAATATGGTGTGGAATTGATCGGCAGCAATCACCCCTACTATGATGCCGAAGTGATAGCATTACAATGGGATTTCCTCTCTCGCCTGGGTCTGCAAGATATCCGTGTCGAAATCAATAGCGTCGGATGTGCAGATTGTGCCAAAGACTATGATGCAGCTCTCAGAACCTATTATACTCCGCATCTGGATGCCATGTGCCCGGATTGTCAAGCCAGGATCGAGACCAAGCCACGTCGTCTCTTGGACTGCAAAGTTCCTGCCTGCAAAGCACTCGGCAAGGATGCACCATCTCAACTGGATTTCCTGGACGAGCCGTGTCACGAGCATTTTGACCAAGTGAAGAATTATCTTGATGTCATGAAAGTGCCGTTTGTGGTAAATCCGAAGATTGTACGAGGCCTGGATTATTACACCAATACCGCCTTTGAATTTATCAACGATCAATTAGGCGCGCAAAACTCCATAGCTGGGGGTGGCAGATACAATGGGCTATTTGAACAGATCGGGGGCAAATCTATCCCTGCCATAGGCTTTGCAGGAGGATTTGAAAGACTTTTACTCTCGATCGAAAAGGCAGATCTGATCTCTGGTGGCCGCATTAGCCCGGATGTCTATGCCGTGGCTTTGGGAGACGATGCACAGGCAGCAATCCTACCGCTCATTGCTACCTTGCGGGGAGCAGGATTGTATGTAGAATATGAGCCGGAAAAAACCACTATGAAGTCCCAACTCAAAGCCGCAGACGGCAAGAGTTCACGCTTTGCCATGATCCTGGGTGAGGATGAAGTAGCTACAAAAACTGTAGTCATCAAAAACCTGCTAACCAAAGAACAGGTCACTTTCCCAAGCTCTGATACAGACATAATTGTCGAGCACATGCAGTAAATCTGTTCTACCACATTATTATGTTGACAAAGCGATTACGATACATATCTTATGAGATTGTTATTACTGTAGATTAGGAGATGTTACTATGAAAGCTCGAAGCTTACGAAAAATCCTCGGATTGATCTTTCTGTCAATATTGCTGATGTCAGCTGTCCCACTGATTGGCCAAAAAGCAGATGTAAATGCTGCCGACACTACTCTGGTGAAGGATTTGGCAAGTGTCGCATTTAAATCCAAAGTTCTGTTTAAAATTTACGGTTTCTACGGACCATTTTCTCCTGAGGAAAGGGCTGCACTTGTTACCACTCGTCTGGAGGAATTGAGTTCCAATACCAAAGTCTATCCCGAAAGCCTCAGGGCAGTGCCGGTAAATGGTGAATACAATATCCAGCACGGTGAGTTTTTGATCATGACGGTGGGCGCAGATGATGCGCTCAAGGCTGAGAAGCCACTCGCAGAGCTTACCCAGGAATATCTCACAAATCTCAAGCAAGAGTTCATCCCTATTTTGCAAACCACTACGCTCCGCAGTAAAATCATCAACATAGCCAAAATTACACTGACTCTGATAGTCGTATTTGTCATACTGGGCTTCCTGATTAAGCTGATCAATCGACTCTTCAAAGCTCTGATCCGGCGAGTCTCCAATTTCCAGAACAAAAATCAAGCCGGCCTCTATGTTAAAGGTATCAGGTTCCTCACGCGGGAACAGATCGATACCATGATCCGCTTCTTTCTGCGCCTGCTCAAAATTGCAATAATTCTGATCTTGTTTTATATAGTTCTTTACTTGGTGCTTTACACTCTGCCCTTTACCAGGAGCATAGCTCAAAAGCTCCAAAGTTATATCACAGTGCCGCTGTTTGCAGCCGGTAAAGCATTTATCAATTACATCCCAAATCTGTTCTTCATCGGCGTTATCCTCTTTATCGCAAAGTATGTGCTCAGCTTGTTGCGCTACATTGCGTTGGAGATCGAAGAAGGGCGGATTGCCTTGGGTGGATTCCATCCCGAATGGTCCAAACCCACCTTCCAGATCGTCAAGTTTATGATCTTCTTCTTTGTAATCGTGATCATCTTTCCCTACTTGCCGGGATCGAACTCCCCGGCATTCAAAGGTGTTTCCGTCTTCGTCGGTATCATCTTTTCCCTGGGTTCATCCTCGGCGATTTCAAACATGATAGCGGGCATCATCCTCACCTACATGCGCCCCTACAAAATCGGGGACATGATCAAAGTGGGAGATAAATTTGGCCACTTGTTTGAATTTTCATTACTGGTGATCCGGATTCGTACTCTCAAAAATGAGGAAATCACCATTCCCAATTCCCTGGTTCTGAACGGGTCTATTACAAATTATACAAAGATGAATAGCCCCACTGACGATTTGATCCTCCATACCACGATCACCATAGGTTACGACGTACCATGGCGCCAGGTTCACGAACTGCTGATCAAGGCAGCGATGCAAACCGAAGGGATCATGAAGGAACGCGAGCCTTTTGTATTGCAAAAGTCTCTGGATGATTATTATGTCGCATACGAACTCAATGCTTATACAGATGCGCCGGAGATCATGCCGCGCACCTATTCCGTATTGCACCAGAATATTCAGGATTGTTTCCGGGAAGGCAATGTCGAAATCATGTCTCCTGCCTACACCGCCTTTAGAAATGGAAATCAGATTACGATCCCGAAGGAATAATGGAAGCTAAGTAAACGAATAAAGTCTGTTTTCAGGAAACTATAAAGCCCGCCTTTTGCACATTGTAAATGGCGGTTTTTTTTAATGGGAGAAAGTCGGAGCTCGGTAGATAGAACGCAGTTATATGCCCTTTTTGTGCAACCTGTGATCGCTGTGAGTTCTATCGGAACGGCATTTTAGATAGAACAATGAGCATAGAGTCACGACGAAACTAGCCCGGCAGGGCGACATCCGAAAGCGACGGGTTCGGAGTGCCGCAGCCACGAAGACCCTCGTTATTGTTCCACACCCCAATAAAGCCCTTCACGGGCGACACTCACATTGTTACGAATGTTATCCCATGTGATCAGGTATAGGGATTTTGTGCCGTCCTGCCGGACTAAGAACTGAACTGGGATCTTGAACACGGCACTTGCGTACCGTGTAACATTGTATCGTCCTGCGGACTTTGGTGCAATCCCCTCCCACTGCTCAGGGCTTCACAATCCTCATGGTGGGATATGCCAGCTGGATATCGTCGTGCGTGGCAAACTGGCGCAGGATTTCTTCCCACACCTGTTCGGTTACGCTGCGACGTTTTCGCACTTCGGTGAGGAAGCGAATGGTGAGTAAAATCCCGCTGTCTTCTACGGATGTGAACACAATTGGGGTTAGCTTATTGTAGATAATCATGTACTTTTTGGCAGAGATATCAATCTCGCGTTTGACATCCTTGGTAATAGTCATGGCCTTGTCGTTGGCAATCTCAGTCAGAATCTTTTTTGCCGTTTCCCAGTTACTTTCAAAGGTGAGCAGTACCGGTATTTCGTGCCAGATATAGCGGAATCCGCTGTCATAATTGCACAGAGCTTGGGTGAAGATCAAGTTATTGGGGATATGCACAATACGGCCGGTACTTTGATCGGCTTTGACCCAGTTTCCTATCTCCAGAACCGTAAATTGGAAGGGGCGGGTGTCGATCACATCTCCGGCAGTTTCACCGATTTGGATGCGGTTACCTACTTCAAAAGGCCGCCGCCACATAATGAAGATCCATCCTGCCAAGTTACTCAGCATGTCCTTGAGGGCGATAGCAATACCCGCAGACAGTAATCCGATGTAGGTGACCAAAGATTTCGTCCCCCCAAACCAGATTTTCCCCAGGAAGATAAACCCTACGATCAGCACCACGTAAGACATAGTCTTACTCCAATAATACACGCTGCCGGGATCCTTGACCCTACGATCTATAATCCCAGCCACCAATCTTTGGGAGATCCACAATAATAAAAATATCAACAATGTGAGACTGAGCTTGACTACCAAAGGGTTTTCAAAGTACTTTGCTATAATATTTACAATATCCATATCCACCTGCCTCGCTACATAATATACCACCTGCTCTGCTATGTCAATCCCTTTTTTTCCTTACTTAGTTGTGGTAATGATGCGGCTATGCCGCCCCATGAATCATAGGGAGGCATAGCCGCATCATTACCACAACTAAGTAAGGGGGATGCTGGGAGTGTCTTGTAAGCCTGAACGTGTCATTTCAACTGGATCCCAGCCTGCGCTGGGAAGTTGAGACATGTATGACATGGGGGGGCAGGAATTGAGGGTTAAAACCGGATCTAAAGAATCAGCTCTGCATCTGCAGAGAGTTTGGAGGTCTCGATACTCATGATGACGAGCATCACACTGGTATTGATCGGGGCATAGGCATCGGTGCTGACTTGGATTTTGCGATTCCAGTCACTCAGTTCTACTACTGCACCGTGTTTCGTATGCTTGAGAATCTTGGCAGGGAGGGGATAATGCAAATAGGATTTTTCCAGGAAGCGTAAGAACCAATACCGTTCTGTGGCAGAGATCACTTCTCTTTGAATTGATAGAGTTCTTTCGATCTCGGTAATGTGATTTTCCAAAGCCTTGATGTCAAAGGGGGGATTCTGTCCGTTGAGGCTGTTGCAGATCTGGTATTGATTGACCAAATCCGTAAATCGGCGGATCGGTGATGTGGCATGGATATAGGCTTCGGTGCCGATCCCATGGTGATAATCCGGGGTAACTGAGAGGTATGCAGTGGAGCCAATGACCGCTGAATCCGGATCGGTCGCATCTGAGAGAAAGCGTTCGATGTTGCGATAGATCACAGGGATATTGTTTTTGAAAGCATATTCGGCAAAGAGGCTATTGAAGAGGATCATCATTTCTGCCACCAGGCGACGCGAAGGGCTCTGATTGTCTATAGGTTTGAGTTCCACATTGCCGTTTTTGACTCTGGTATAATAAAAGAAACGGGCTTGATTGCCATTGGAACCGTTGTTTCGAGATGACAACAATTTGTGCTGGAGTCTAAACAGATCGCAGAAGGGAGATTCCTCCGTACGTTTGTCGATCTCTCTGTAGCTGAAGTTGTTACGTACGCAGACTGTGGTTTGGCAAAATTCAGTAGCTACGAAGTTTAGCGCATTGTCGAGTGTCACAAAGAGGGATAATGCGGGACGGTGTTCCTCAGCCTTGAGCGAGGCTTTGTCATAGGCTATTTCGGGGGGAAGCATGGGGACGTTTTCGGTAGGCAAATACAAGGATGAGACGCGTTTCCGGGCTTCTGAATAGAGCAGGCTGTCCGCAGGGAGTGCTGCCGTGACATCCGAGATATGGATTCCCAGAATATAGTGATCCGAGTAAGTTTCCCAAGAAAAGGCATCATCGATATCCAGGGTGTCCGCATCGTCTATGCTAAAGATATTGAGGTGCGTACAATCCCGACGTGGTGTCACATTTGGAGTGTCCGGTCCTACCGGGGGCTGCAGAAATGCCACAGGTATTCCGGCCAGGATGACTGGGTCATCGGTCTCCGGATTTACATCCTGTAAGGCTCTGCGCAGGGCGATGATTTTATGATCCCACTCGATGTCTTTGTGACAAGAGCGGATAGTCTTTGCCAGTTCCGGGCAATGTGCCTTTGTCAACATCTGAAAGATGTCTTCGCAGAGTCGCATCCGGAAATCGCTTTCAGGCTTGATATGCGGGTTCTGATCTCTATTGGAGAGGACATCGTCCAAGAGAGAATAAACACTCTCGAGGTAAATTTGCAGGGCTTTTTGGACGGCTTGGTTTTGCAAATACTGTTCCCGTTCCGCACTGCTGCGAATATGGTAGTTATCTGCCTTACATGCGGCTAATTCGGGGTGATTTTTCAGCTTCATCAAGAAAGCAAATCGGGATACATCATCGCTGATGGCGAGGGTGTGGGTAAGCTCTGCAAAGGTGAAGCCCTCTTGGGGAGTGGAGACGGCGGCGAACAATCCCGGCAGATCTAGGTGCTCGATGCTTTGATTGACTTGGGTGACAAATAGTTCAAGTCCCGATAAGCCCGCAACAGTATTCATGCTGCAAAGCACTATGCGGGAGGCAATCAAAGATATGCTGCTGCCATCAAGAGAGTTGACGAGAGTATTATTGCCGGTTATAGCCTCAACAATACCGAGCTGAATTTGATTGTGATGGTAAAAGGCAACCACGCAACCGGGGTTTATAGTTTCCATAACATCCTAATGTAGATAAGGTGGCGCCCCTGGGATGACTCGAACATCCGACCAACGGTTTAGGAAACCGCTGCTCTATCCTCTGAGCTACAGGGGCGTTTCGTAGTGTAAGGAATTGGTAAGAGCAAATTCTGTCAAGTTTTGCATTGACAAAAGATGCCAATTCATAGATAAGAACTCTCCAATCCAATACAAGAGGTTCAAATGAAAATAGCCATAATAGGTGCAAGCGGTGAAGTGGGAAGAATGATGCTTACCTGCCTCTCCGAATTAAGTATAAATGTGACAGAGCTCGATCTCTTTGCTTCGGCAAAATCTGCCGGGACATTGTTGTTTTTCAACGATAAACCCATCACCGTGCAAGAGCTGTGTGAAACTTCACTACTCAAACACTACGATTATGTAATGTTCTCTGCCGGAGCCGGAGTGGCACGTGCCTACGCTCCCATCGCCGCAGAGACGGGAAGTATCGTGATAGACAATTCTTCCGGCTTTCGCAAAGACGCCAATATCCCCTTGGTAGTTCCCGAAATCAATGGCGATATCTTGCAGGGTTATCAGGGAATCATTGCCAATCCTAATTGTTCCACAATCCAGATGGTGTTACCTTTGGCAGTATTGGACAAGCTCTTTGGGCTGAAAAAAGTAGTGATATCGACCTATCAATCCGTTTCCGGAAGTGGAAATAAAGGAATCCAAACCCTGATGAATCAGCGTAAAGGTGAAAACGACAAAGGTGCCTATCCTCAGGTGATAGACCTCAATGTGATCCCGCAGATCGGTGGCTTTATGGATGATGGATATACCCAGGAAGAAGAGAAAATGCACCTGGAAACACGCAAGATCTTGCGCAGGGAAGATATCCTGATCAGTGCTACTACTGTTCGAGTTCCCGTGGTGTATGGCCACAGCATTTCCGTGTATGCGGAGTTTGAGCGGGAAACAGATCTGGAAGAGGCAGAAAAAGCTCTGTTAAGTTCTGAATCTATAGAGTTTTATGCCAATACCTACGTCACTCCCCGTGAGCTCAATGGTACCAATAATTCTCATGTTTGCAGATTGCGCTATGGATGCGATAAGCATTCTTTGACATTCTGGAACGTTGGTCATAACATCCGGATTGGTGCAGCGGCAAACGCCGTGCGTATCCTAAAGCAACACGCGGCATTCAACCGATGAAGATCGATTCCATATCCTTGCGAAAGAACTTGCATCGGATCCCGGAGCTGGCTTTTGAAGAACATAAGACCAAGGCATTACTGTTGTCGATACTTCTTAAAATGTCGGGAATACGAATCCATCAATTTGAAACAAATACCGGTATTTTAGTCGAGTATTCGCACGGTGAAGGCAGTTATAAACTATTCCGGGCAGATATGGATGCCCTCCCGATCGCAGAAAAAACAGGATGTAGTTTTAGTTCCTTGCATCCCGGAATTATGCATGCCTGTGGTCATGATATGCACATGGCAATTCTGATGGGCTTGATTTCGCAGATTGTGAGTGAGAAGCCCCAGAAGAACCTGCTCTTTTTGTTCCAGCCTGCCGAAGAAGGCAAGGGTGGTGCAGAGGCGGTGCTAAAAGAAGGAATCGTCCAGACTTTTCCCATAGAAAGCGTCTATGCCTTGCATGTGAGCGGGAAACTACCGGTGGGGACTGTCTCTGCCAAAGCTGGTATTTTCTTTGCAATACCGCAAGAATTTGACGTTCAATTTATCGGTAAAGCTGCTCATGCAGCGTTTCCCGCAGATGGCAGAAATGCCTTGGATGCGGGAGTAGATTTTTATGCTCAGATGCAAGCACAAACTGCAGAACTAAGCCATGCCGAACGGTTGATCTTTCACGTGGGAACAATGGAAAGTGGCAGTATTCGCAATATCGTGCCGGATAGATGTGTTTTGGAAGGCACTCACCGCACTCTCACCCGGGACATGAGTGAACGGCTCAATACTTTACTGCTCAATACCGCAAAAGCCGTTGCACAAAGCCATTCGCTGGATTATAAAGTAGATTTCTTGTGTAGCTATGATCCCGTGATCAATGACAAAGCCCTTTATGAGAAACTGGGTACTGTGTGTGCAGAGATGAATGTTAAATGTTTGGAATCCGGTGTGTTTATGACCGGAGAAGACTTTGGATTCTTCACGACTCGCTACCCGGGACTCCTCTTTTGGCTGGGTGCCAGCAGTAACAATCAGGATTTGCATTCGGATGTGTTTTTGCCAGATGACAAATGCATCAAGCTGGGGATTGACATCTTTGAGCGGATTGCTCTTTCCTGATGTAAGCATCTAATGGCACAGCTTTACACATTTAATGCCTGCTCCGTGGAGACGACAATTGACGCCATGAATCAGGATCAGTTAAGGCATTATCTTGCGCTGCCCGGTAAGTGGATCATTGCAGATCGGGTTTTGCTCCATTTGTACCCCCACTTATTTGCAGGAATCCCGCTCGAACATGTCCTTTTTCTGCAGGCTGGGGAAGATGCCAAAACCGACGCTCAATTACAGCTGATCTATCAATGGATGCTGGGAAATCAAATCCATCGCACTGCAGAGATCATTGTATTGGGGGGTGGGACAGTTACAGATTTGGCAGCCTATGCCGTGGCGACTTTTAAACGGGGTTGCCGTTTGAGCCTGATTCCCACGACCTTGATCGGGATGGTGGATGCCGCGATAGGAGGAAAAGCCGGAGTTAATTTCGAGGGGTTTAAGAACCTTTTGGGTTGTTTCTATCCTGCCAGCAGGGTGATCATTACTCCTGAATTTCTGCATAGCTTAGCACTCGAAGAACTGCGGCAGGGTTGGGCTGAAATCATCAAGATGTACTTGCTGTCGCCTCGACTGCAGTTGGGGCAAATTCCCGAGGATTTGATCCCCTCCGTCGAACTTATTATGCAATGTGTGGATCTGAAGCTGAACTTCTGCATTCATGATTTGGAAGATCGCAAAGAACGCAGGTGGCTCAATCTGGGGCATAGCTTTGCTCATGCATTGGAAACAGTCTCGGGGTACAAGATCAAACATGGGGATGCAGTCCTGATCGGTATCGGTATGGCGGCAAAGCTGAGCCGGACTTTGAAGCTGATCGATCCGGATACTGTCTCTAAAATCGAAAACACTCTTAGTTTGCTATGTCCACCCTCAAGTCAAGCAAGTCCGGATACCTCACAGTTAATCGACATCATGTTGCAAGACAAAAAGAATAGTGATAGCATCAACTTGGTGCTTTTCACCGGATGGCAACAAGTAGATGTGGTATCGGTTAGCGTGCAAGACCTCTCAGAGGATCATTGATTCAATCCTCTATCGGATCAGGGCGATTTTACCACGCTTGCTATTGCCATTCTGATCGCTGACTACATAGAAATAGATTCCACTACTGCACTTTTTACCATTGCCATTGTTTCCGTTCCAAGTGAAGCGGGAAAACTCATCTTGTTTCAATTCTGAAACCATAGCTCCGGAACTGTCGTAAACACGGCAGATATTTGTGCCGACCGGCATACTGATCTCCGGGAGATTGATAATCCTGAGTTCCGAGTGTCGAGCTGGATAAAAAGGATTGGGATATGCCACTACTTTGCCAAATGTCTGTGTATCATTCAGCCTCGTGCCGATCTCCATGGTATTGAGGCCGTCTGGTGTTCCGATCAGGAGTAAGCCCTGTTCCGGTTCATAACCCAAGCTCGTCACATAATTAGAGAGGAGGGGATAATTGGGCATGAAGTAGTTGGTAAAGCGTTCAGTTTGCGGATCATATTTGCTAATCCCATTTCCCAAACTACCGATCCAAATCCGGTTGAAGGGATCCAAGTATATGGCGGTAGGAGTTGTTCGGACAGAGCCAAACAAGCGTTCTTCATCGGCATAATATGGGGTCTCTGTGCTCCATTCTCCACCGCTGTAGATCGATCTCTTGACCGAAGTGTCGTATCGATACCAGTTTGTCTGATCCCACATAAAGAGTCCGGAGCTGGCAGCCAGCCAAAATTGACGACCCTCATAGGGAGTATTCACATCGATAACTCCATACAAGACACAGCTACGTAGATCGCTAGGAATACCAGTCAGCCAATGTTCTCCTGTTGTCACGGGAAGGGATGAGTCGTTCCAAATCGCTATCCCTGGATCGTTGTTTGAACCAAAGAAATACTTATCACCACTGTGGTAGATGTACAGTATTCTCTGGCTTGTGAGCGCAGGTACTTGAAAATTGGCAACCAATTGGTCAACTGAATTGAGAACAGTGACACCATCTCCGGAACACGCCACAAGCATGTTAGAGTTTTGATCGATGGCTATCTCACTGATAGTATTTCCTAAGAGCAGAGATCCCGGAATGGACTGCCAGGTTTGGGTGGTAGGATTCCACTGAGTAGAACCTTGCCGTGAAAATCGCTTCCAGGTTGCAGGATCGGCATTGTCATCATACACTGTCAGTCCATTCTTCCAACCGACAGGACTGCTGCCATCTACAACTTCCCAGGTGCCAAACCATTTACGGTTGTGAGAGTCAACGGTGACCGAAATGATGTTATCCGAGATAATCGGACTATTGGATTGATTGAAGTTTGTCCATTTATTGTACACTTTATGATCGTATTTACTGACGCCCATAGTGCCTTTGCGGACATAATCGATCCCGATGTTTCCGCTGGTGAGCCAGATTTTATTCGTATGGTCAGTGGCGATTTCTGCAACCTTGGGGAAGCCTATTGTCATCCGCTCATCGCGGTTCCAAATGTCATCTGAAAGTTTATAAAAGCCATTTCCCCATGAACAGAGAAACATCTCTCCGGCCTGGGTCAGGATTGCAGATATGGGCTCTGTTGATAGACCGGAAGTGTTCTTTTGCCAGTTGACAACCACATTGTTTGCATCAATCCTGGTAAGCAGCACATCCTGTGAAAGTGAATAGCGGAGCAGATTCTCGTTCCATTCTCCATAGCTGATCCAGATATTATTGTCGTTATCGATGCACACACCGGATATTTCATGATCACGGACCCCTTGCAAGACTCCATAGCCTGTCCAGAACCCGACATTCGGTTCGATACTGTGACGGTACACGGTCTTATTCTGACTGATAATAATGGAATTTCCATTGGCAGAGAGATGTCTGGTGAAACCTGTATCGATAGGGGAATTGGTGATATTCCAATTCTGCCAGGCGCTATCTTGATAAAGTGAATCTACATGCACATAACTGACTCCAAATGCGGTACTGATATAGAGATATCCGTTTGCAGCCAAGAGCATGTCGTTGATATTGTTATTAGCCAAACCGGAACTGGTGTTTTGGGAATTGTATTGGTGTTGCAGCAAGGGGAAAGAAACTCCCTCCAAATAGGAAAAAACACTCAAGCCCTGATCGGTAGCGACATAGATGACGGAGTTGTTTTCCACGATTTTGCGTATGTTGTTCGAGGGCAGTCCGTTGGTGTTATTTATTACTTGAATGCCACTAGGACTGATGATATTGATCCCGGCTGCGGAAGAGCCCAGCCACAGGTTTTGGGTTTCCCGGATAAACTCCACACAGCGGATATCATTGGATACCAAACCATCCCGAGTGGTATAAGTTCCCATCTCGGAAGGCGGTACTATGCTGAGGGGGGGGGGACTGAGTTTATAAAAGCCGTTATAGACTACTCCGCCCCAAGTGGAGTAAAAGTTTATTCCCGGTTCGACGATATAGGCATCGTACACATGGGTAGTATTGGTAAATGTTTGCCAATTTTGTGCTCCTAAAACGGCACATAAGATAATGATGGATAGCAGTAAGAAAAACTTTCTCATTTCTTGTCCTCTTGGCGCATCAAAATATAGGCAACTATCACCATAATGGTCATCAGCCCCAGTAGCACCGAAAATAGTATTTTTTTGGATGAAAACGAAAACCCGATTGCTATCAACCCAAAAAGGAAGGTAGCTATATATACGATAATCGAGATTGCCCTTTGAGAAAGCCCAAAATCCAACATCGTATGATGCAGATGGGCTCGATCTGCTTTGAAGAGGTTGCCGTCTTTGATCCGGCGGGATACAGCCAACAGCACGTCTATCAAGGGAATGGCCATGACGCTGATCGGGATCATCAGGGTCATCGTCGTGATGCCTTTGTATTGGGAAGATCCGGCAGTAGCAATGGCAGCGATATTGAGCCCGATAAACAGTGATCCGGTATCACCCATAAAGATCTTGGCAGGAAAGAAGTTATAGCGGATAAACCCCAGATTCCCTGCCATCAGCAAGGAAGAAAGTGTGATTGCCAGGATGTTCTGTTCCCGGATACCCACCACCAGCAGGATGGCAGAGACGATGATAGTGATGCCGCAGGCCAAGCCGTCTATCCCATCGATCAAGTTGATGGCATTGATCATGACCAGGTACCAGATAACGGTGATGGGAAAAGACATCCATCCCAAGATGAAATCCGAACCCATAGGATTGGTGAGACTGTGGACCCTGTATCCAATGATATACATAATGATGCCGAGGCAGATCTGCCCCAGAAACTTATAACGTGCTTTACTGTCATACTTGTCGTCTATCACACCCAAGACTATTGCCACAATCCCTACGGCACTCAGCTTTAGCAATGCCTGTCCGATAAATTCGGAACTGTGCAAAAAGCCCACAATGGCTTGTGCTATCACGATCAGGATTGCAAAAGACAGTCCTCCGGCTTCCGGTCGAGCCAGTTTGTGGATCTTGCGCTCGCTTGGCAGGGCGATAATACCCCAGCGATTTGAAAGCCGAATATTGAGAGGAACCAGCAGGTAAGTCCCGATCAGGACAAAAAAGGCAATGCCCAAAACCTGGATGATATCGATCATGACAGTAGAACCTCTTCGACATTTGCATAAATATCAGTATAAGCCCGGATCATCTCCGGAAATGAACACTTTGCGGCTATCGCTGCACGGGCGCGGAGAGATTTAGCGGGGATTTCGTCTGCATGATCTGCAATATAGATCAAAGTCTCAGTGAGCAGAGCTGGATCGGCTTTGGGAACGATATATCCGGTGGAATCATCCACCAGTTCACAGATCCCGGGGACATCGGATCCTATCACCGGTAAGCCGGCAAACATAGCTTCGATGATGCTCATAGGCAAAGCTTCCCAGAGCGAATAGAGGATAAAAAGGTCAAATTTGGCGAGCCAAGGCTCCGGGTTTGAATCCCACCCCGGCAGGATGATCCGCTGATTGAGACCAAAGCTGTGGACAATCGTCCGACACAATTCCAAGTGCTCGCCATCACCCACCAGGATGAAGCGGAGGTTGGGTTTGAGGCGGCAGACATGGCAGGCAACATTGACGATCGTGATGATATTCTTGGGATCAGAAAAACGTAAAAGGGAGCCGATTGTGATCATTCCATCGGCAAAAAAGCTGCGTTGAACGGCTATAGTTTCCAAGCTCTGTTGCAGTACTGGGTTGATGGCATTGTAGATTGTCACGGCTTTCTGTTCTGCTATCAAACCATGCTCGATGCAATACTCCCGCCCCGAATTGTTGACAAACACCGTCTTGTGACAAAAGCGATTTCCAAAGAGTTCGGAGAGCTCGTAACAGCGGTACACAATAGGAGATTGTCCATAATGAAATGCAGTTCCGTGCGCCGTATGAACGATCAGAGGAACGTTGCAGATCCAGGCTGCCAATCTGCCAAACAGACCGGGTTTGGAAGAATTTGTGTGCACAATGTCGATGTGATGGGTCTTGATAATACGGATCAAATCGAGGAATGCAATGACATCCCAAGGATTGATATTGCGTTTCATAAAACGCATGGGAACATAGTGATAACCGGCGTTTTTGACGGCAGACACCAGCTCGCCACCGGGCTGGGATGCCACATAGATTTCATACTCCGAGGCAGGTAAAGCAGACAGTAAATGTAACGAGAAGTTCTGCACTCCGGAGAGCAAGGGGAGTAGCTGGATATGCAGCAGTTTTTTGGGCATCAAGTATTTTGCTGGAGCCGGATCATGGCATAGGTATCGGCTTTCACATTGGAAAACGCGATGCTGTTGCCATCGATTTTCCCGGAATTGCCCACGATCTCGGCTATTTTAAAATCGTTAAAAATCTGCAGGACAAAATTGTCCACGGCATCAGGGAAATAGACGCTGATCTCGTACTCACTCTCTTCGATGGTGATACGACTGCGTTTATCCCACCATGCGGCGATCTCGGAACCGTTGGTTTGCCACACTTTATTGGTCTGGATCAAAGCCAGGATATACTCGTACAATTTGTTGCAAAAGGGAATCTCGGAATAGCCGGCGAGCGAGAAATCACAGCAGAACACGCCGCGGGTGCGCAGGGTGTTTTGGAAGATTTTCTTGAACTGATGCTTGGCATCGTCGAGCTGGAGAAAGCTGTGTTTGTTGACGCGTAAAAAACGATCCCGGAACTGCGTCGGCAAGGCTACAAAATTTGCCTTAATGGCAGTTATCCAAGGGTAGTACGGCACAGAAAAGCCACCTTTGAATCCTTGACAATCCTGAAAGGCACTGCTGTTGTCGTAAGCAGGAGCGAGTTTCAGGTGCAAATCTCGCAGGGCTTCGTTCACGTGGTATCCATATTGACGGATGCCGATTTGCTCTTTGTGAATCTGATGCAGCATGATCTGTTTACGCGTGACAAAGTCGTCCCGATTCAGCTTGTCGTCGGTGGTCAAAAGCCCGATTTCGTGTCCCTCGCGCAGGATACTGGCAATCTCTTCCTGCAGATCCGGATCATCCAGAGAATAGTCCAGATCCGGGGATTGTTCCGCAGCGATAAAATAGGTGGATTTGCAATTGTATTCGCGTTCTATATTGCGATATTCGTCAAAATTCCAATACATTTCGTAGTTGGTAAAGAGGTATTTGGTTTTGCTCCAGATATTGCGGTAGAGCTGTTGCCATTTGAGCGTCGCAAACATCACCATATCGTCGATCACGGAAAGGATGAGGCTGTTAAAGTCCCACTTTTGGAGGTCGTCCACGGTATGAGTGAGCGTAACTGCGGCTTGCTGTCCTTCCGGCCAATAGTGTTTTTGGACAATGTACTGCTTTTTGGAGCGGGTGTGTTCCTTGATCATGCTGTCCACCAGCCACAACAGATTGTCGATGAAGGGAGTATCTTTCCAGGTATAAAAGGCGCTGGCATCTTCGGGGAAAAAGCCGTGGAGATCACGATGATTGTCGATCAAGGGTTCCAAATCTGCCAGGTGAAAAAATAGGTTTCCCACGAGGTCAAAATTGATCTTGCCGGCATTGATATCCGCTTCGGAATAGTTTTCCGCAGGGACGTCAAACTTGCGTTCCGAGATGACTGGAGTAGCGCTGAGCAGCTTGATTTCGCGCAGTTGACGGCGCAGTTTGTCCGGCGTCATAGCACGATGGTCATAAAGATTGGTGTTGGCCTGTACAAACAGGGTGATGTACTGCTTGGCAATGGGGATCAGCTCTTCGAGTTCCGGCTCTGCCAAGCCGTAGATAAAGAGGATGTCATTGTCCTTCAGCTTTTCAGGGGACGACACATAGCGATGGCTGTAACCCAAAGTGTGGAAAATGAAATCAAAGGTGTATTTGATTTCCCGTTTATAACGTTCTAATTTATAATCAATAAATACGGAGATCATTGCTATTCCTTTTGCCAATTCTTGTGCATACCCTTAGATCACGAAAGGGATGCGGTGTCAAGGAAAATCGGAATTTTATAGTTGTGTCTGCAGCCGGTGGTATTATTGCATCAATTGATGTGAGTTTGGAAGCATTTATACAGTTCAATACCCAGTGCCTGATTGCCGGGGGTATTGAGGTGGCCGGCTCCGTGGAACACGTGCTCCAGCTTGATTAAGGGGACACAGCTGAGCGAATTAAATCAAATCATCATGTCTTGAGACAGATACCTGTCTGGTACTGTGTTAATCAGATCAAGATTGGGTTATACTTTGTGAAAATTGAATGTTATCCAATTATTCGCCAAGAGATCTCAATTTGTTATCTGTTTGATACAATGTCATGTATGTCTTTGATAAGTAAACTCCTAGCTGGCGATTTCCTATTTCATTTAAATGACCTTCACCATGTATTTGATTGTATGGTTTCATAATCTGGTTATTCTGAAAATACTTGATGCCTTGATTTGTGCAGAATTCTGCAAGCTCTTTCTCGTGAGGATTGTCATTCATAAGTGATACAAATACAAATTTATCACCATAAGTTTCATCAAATTGCTCTAAGCACTCGAACAATAAACTAATACTATCCGGGTTACTCGGAATCTTGGCAATTGAATCGTCAACTTGTTTGAGAGTATCATCCCTTTTGTCTTTGAACACTGTACATAGAGTTAAAAATGCTGAGAGTGATCTTACCCGGTCGATGTAAATTTTTCTCATATTAGGAGGAATTATTGAGCCAAAACTGTCATGAGTGTAAAATCTTAGTGGTAGGGTGTGTCTCTTTAAATATAGCATCATTGTGGAGTAGCTTTCAGATACCAGAATAACTGTAGAAGGACGAAAATGTTGAGCAAAAAACATGGAACGATGCCAAAGTACGAATGGATCATGAGCAGATGATCCAAGATTCAGTACATTAAAAGAGCGGTTGTTTGCTATAAGGTTATCTTGAAAAACAGCACTTGCAGTATTAGTGTTCGGAACTTGCAGAGCTTCAATAAAAGAGTCACCTAGTAAGAATATACTTTTATCGAAGTTGGTGTCAATATCACTTCCGGGAAGTCCGATATTATTGTAACGAAAGACTTGATTCCCTCCCTCAACACTCCAGAATTTACTATAAGGAGCCTTCCAAGTAATAGTCCGATAGTCTTTTAAATGATCTGAGGAGATATATTGCCTGTTACCAGGAGTATAGCTAGGATAGCCAATAACATATCTAACAGTCAGTTCAGTAGCTACAAGAGCAAGGAAGATTGACAGACTCAATAGTAGTATTTTCTTCATCTGAACCACCACCATCCAATGGTCACATAGACAAATGTCATCAATATCCCCAGATTGTTAGCCCATTTTGCCTTTGTCCAGCCCATTCTCTTTTTGTGAGCGCGTTTATACTGGTTCCAATATTGATAGATAGCAATTCCGATCCCATGCCATACTCCCCAGATCATATAATGCCATGCTGCGCCGTGCCACAATCCGCATAAACCCATAGCAATGACAGGCACGAATAATGTGAGCCACAATTTGCTGGAGCGTCCTTGTGACAAAGGAAAGAATAAATAATCACGAATCCAATCGGATAATGAGATATGCCACCTTCTCCAGAATTGACTAATGTTTGGAGCGAAATATGGATTATTGAAATTTTCCATAATAGTCAATCCAAAGAGTCTGGAAGAGCCGATAGCTATATCACTATAACCTGAAAAATCAAAGTATATCTGCATGGAATAACCAAACAGTGCTGCGACCCGGATGATGGCTGAATACTCGCTGGGGTGCTGCCAAATGGGATTGATGAAGTAGCCCATCCAGTCCGCAATCACGAGCTTTTTGAATAGACCTATTACAATACGAAAGAATGCCACTTCCAAATGATTGACTTGAAAGCGGTCTCGGGGTGACTCTAGCTGTGGCTTCAGTCTTTCAAAACGCTCGATCGGTCCGGCTACAAAGGTTGTAAAAAGAGAACCATAGCAGAGGAAGTCGATAAACCTTCCGGGTTTCACGATACCCCACATGATATCTGTTAAGTAGCTGATATATTTGAAGATAATGTACGATAAACCCAGTGGTAGGAATAACTTTTCGATCTCAAACTGCGGGAGACTGGACACGAAGCTAGTCAAGCCGTTAACTGTCTCCGTCAAGAATCCCAGATATTTGAATGCAATGAGAACCAGCAGCAATCCCAACAAGCCGATGCTGTGATACAACTGCTGTCTCTGAGATCTCACCATTAACAGGGCCATGCCATAAGTAAACAGCGTGAGAGCGAGCACTACATAGAGAGCCTTGGGATCAAAGTGCCAGATAAAGGCAAGACTGCACAGGCTTAAAAACCCTGTCCTGAGTCCACGTTTTGGCAATAACCAATAGATCAGTGCAGAGACCATCAGGAATGGGAAATAGAGAACATTTGTGAACATACTGCTCCTTTATAAGCCAAACACAGACAATTTGTCTTTAGAACTGATCGATAATCTCCATCATTTGTGCTACTGTATCAAAGCTCTGAGCGGTAATTTTGGGAGCAGGGATTTTTTTCCCAAACTCTTTGGCGATAAAAGTCTGCAAGGAGACCAGGGAAAAGCTGTCAATCAGTCCGCTGGAGATCAGTTTGGTTTGGGTGGTGATAGGGTCGTCATCGTCCGAGAGGAATTCTTCTGTGATAAAGTCTATTAATTTCTGTTCCATTTATATGCTCCTAATATTTAGATTTCATTGTTATTGATAGTTTACAGACCGTATTTCTCGATCAATTGTTCTTTGCTGAGTCCCAAAATTCCGTGTTTCTTGCCTACTTTTTTAAAAGCCAACAGAGCTTTGTCCAATTGAGCTGTGGAATGAGCTGCTGAAAGCTGAGTGCGGATGCGGGCTTGTCCTTGTGCTACCACAGGGAAGAAAAAGCCGATAGCATAGACGCCTTCCTGGTAGAGGTCATAGGATATCTCCTGAGCCAATTTGGCATTAAAGAGCATCACGGGAACTATGGGGGAATCACCTTCTTTCAGGACAAAGCCCAATTCAGAAAGTCCCTTTCTCCAGTAAATCGTGTTTTGTTCCAGTTTATCACGCCTTTCAGTGCTCTTGTTCAGGATCCTGAATACTTCCAGAGTTGCAGCCGTAATCACAGAGGCAAGGGTATTGGAAAATAGGTATGGTCTTCCCTTTTGACGTAGCATCTCAACCAATTCTGCCCTTCCGGAGATACAGCCACCGGAAGCTCCCCCCAAGGCTTTGCCAAAAGTTGTGCTGATGATATCGATTTTGCCCATGACATTGCATAGCTCATGAGTTCCTCTTCCGGTTTTGCCCATGAATCCGGAGGCATGCGAATCGTCCACAAATACCATGGCGTCAAATTCCTCTGCCAAGGCTACTATCTCATCCAGTTTTGCCACATCGCCATCCATCGAAAATACACCATCGGTGATGATCAATTTGCGGGGGTAGTCTTTATGTTGCTCCAGTTTTTTGCGTAAGTGAGCCATGTCGCTATGTTTGTAAGTGTCGTGCTGAGCTTTGGCGAGGCGCATTCCATCCACTATGGAAGCATGTACCAAGCGATCTGATATCATGATATCATGCTCGTCCAGGATTGCCTCAAAAATTGCACCATTGGCGTCAAAACACGAGCTAAAGAGGATGGTATCCTCTGTGCCCAGGAATTCTGTGACTACTTTCTCCAATTCTTTGTGCAGACTTTGAGTTCCACAGATAAAACGCACGGAAGACATACCATAGCCCCATTCATCCAATCCGCGATGTGCAGCCTGGATGATGTCGGGATGGCTGGAGAGACCCAGATAGTTGTTGGCACACATATTGATCACTTGCATTTCGGGAGTACCAATTGGGAATTCTACATTGATGACGGCGTCTTGGGGGCCAGTAATCAGGCGTTCTTGTTTAAAAAGTCCGCTCGACTTGAGATTGTTCAAAATATCGCAATACTTATCTTTGAGATTCTGATTGTAAGACATAAGCTCTCCTTATAAAACTGATATTTACCGGAATAGTGACTGTAGTAGTTTAGAAATTCGCATAAAAGAACGGATTGCTCTCAGTATTGATGATCTTGAGTAGTGCCGATAATCCGACCGTCATGAATAGGATGAAAAACAGCGTGGTGTATTTCAAGAAAAACGCTACTAGCGGCTTATTATCCAAAAGTCTGGTAAACCATTTCATCGAAACTCCAATATTCCAAAAAACTGGAGTTCAATCTCCAATGCCCGAACAAATCTGTCAAGCGCAGATTACTCGCCTCCTACTTAGTTGTGGCTATGATGTGGATATGCCGCCCTATGATTCATGGGGCGGCATAGCCACATCATAGCCATATCTCAATAAGGAAGGAGAAGGTCGGAAGCGGATATTTCTACTCCCTCGTCCATTTTGGGAGAGAAGAATGTTGACTAAGCCAACTACGGGATTTGCAGATCTTCGTATCTGCAGATAGAACACAGTTCTATGTTCAATATTCGTCGCCGGAATTTTCACTCAAAGTATACGCTGCCCTGAAACCGTCGTCATTCCAAACTCGATTTGGGAATCAGAGGTGTATCACTCTTGCCTATATAGATGCGATATAGTGGTTAACGTAGCATGTTATGTGAAGGCATTGGGGAAAAGACGGGGATTGAAATCCCATCCAAAGTCCGCCACCGGTTAGCACCGGTTTGAGGTTGGCACATTTCTCGGTACGTGGGATAAATCGAACGCCTGTAATCCGTTACCCGTTAAAACGGGTAAGTCTGCTGAAAAAGTCCCTATAGCGGGAATTTTGAAATCCAGATTAGCCCCTCGTGGGCGACATCCGATAGCGACGGGTTCGGAGTGCCGCAGGCACGAAGACCCTCGTTATGGTTCCACTCCCCGACAGAGCCCTTCACGGGCGACACAAATCAAAGCCTGTACACTACTTCAGAGCAATGCCCTAAAACCGAAAAGAATCCGCTAGGACGCCACAACATCGCCATATTCCATTGATTTAATGTATAACGGAGTAAAGAAATCCGTGTGACTATTAAACCAAATGAACTCCCTCTCCCGTTCTGGGAGAGGGCTGGGGTGAGGGTGGCTATTATTCCATTGAAAAGCAGTAACTTACGGTATCTCATGCTATGCCGATCAATTGTGCGCAAATAAGCGCCACTCACAATGCTTGACAAAAAATCAGCTTTTTGATAGTGTCACTAAATATGAGCGCTTGCTCGCTAAACTGTTTGGAGGAAACATGAAAGCAAAGGTCAAACTGGCTCTTCCGGGTTTTGCCGGGAATATGGACGACATGGTAATTTATTACAATTCACGGCTCAACTGCCTGATCGCCAGAAAAAAGGTGATGCCCCGCAGAGTTCCACCCAATACTACATTCTGTGATATCCATGCGTTTATCAAGAGGATAGCAGTGTCGGATGCTTACAAAGAGGATTGCCGACGCTATATCAGTCTCTACAATCAACAAAACCGACGTAGGGGCAGAGCCTTGAATTCCTGGCTCAATGTACTGATGCGCATCTTGATGAGGTTAAAAACAGATTATCCAGACATTGATTACACTGTTTTGACTAGAGATCAGATTATCGCAGAGAGCATTCCATGCCTCACACTTGCCAGGGCAATTGATGCCGGATTACTGGAGAAAGTGCCAGGCTATCTAGAGATGCAAAGTCAGATATGATAGATGTTCGCAAGTGAAAGCAGGGGAATGATGTATCTATATCGCACAACTACGTGGAGACGTCAGAGTTGCATTGTTACTTCTATTTCAATGAACAGATATTAGCAATACAAGGCTGCAACAAGGAAACTACCCAGAGTTTTTGTCGGTTGTATGACCAAAAAAACATTTGACAGATTAGGTTCAATACTAGAGGTTGGTTCACTACAAAATTAGATAAGTAAGTGATTGGAATAATGATAGATTGCTATGCAAGAAATATACAGAAACTTGGGCGAAAGCATTTGATTACTATTATGCACTACGCCAATAATCCCATCTCAACCAGTATTTTTTACAGCAGCTCAATCCTTCCAATCATCAACAAGTTCCCCCGTCTAAATATAATCTAAACGCCAGTATTTCCCCGATAGAGCTTATGGACATTGAACTGTAAGCGATGGGGCGAAGCTGTGGATTGGTCACAAGTAAAGGAGCATATCATGTATCTTAATGCGACACAAGAAACATTTAAATGCAACCAACGAGGTCTTAGCCACATAAGGTTGATACTATGTTTGCTTCTGGCAGCTTCTTTACTTTTCATTATGTCGTGCTCATCTTCCACATCCCCTGAAGTAGGCTCCCTAAGTGGACGAGTTGAATTAGTAAATGATACCGGCGACCCTCTCCTGGATCCTATAGATTTTAGTGGAGTAACTGTAGCCTTATATCCATTGGCAGAGCTTGATACTACTATTGTCCGGATCAATCGTGAGTACCCGAATGTTGGTGTGCAAATCAGCCAAGAAACAGAATTTGATCATAGAAATGCTCAACCTGTAAAGTCAGTTATTGCCAGTACGGATGGTACTTTTAAAATTGAGGATATTCCGGTAGGACGCTACAATGTTCTCTTGTCCAAATCTGGGTGGGGGCTTCATTGTGCCTATAATTTCAGCATAAGTAAGGGTGAAAACACCTTACTTGATAGGATTCCAAACAAAGCTAATCCACAACCAAATAAGATCTATAGAAATGAGAACGTGCTTACATTGTATCCGGTAAAAGTACTATCTGGAACTATTGTGGGTGATTATCGATTTAAACGTGATAAGAGTTATCTGATCAACGATAATCTAACAATATCCGGAAACTTGATTATTGAGAACGGGAGCCGTGTTAATGTTGCTACTAATAAGAATTTAACGGTCACAGGAAATCTGTCTTCCGAAGATAATGGTAACGGCGAGTTCTCTTTGATCACTTCTAATTCTGCGATCGGTGAGCTGAGTAATAGATATAATGAGATTCAGGTTTTTGGAGATGTGGATTTGAGGAAGTGCATTATCGAAAATTCTACTAATGGTTTGCGCGTCAATAATAGCTCCTCTGTAGTTACTGACTGTATCGTTAGAAACAGTACAGCCGGGATTACCTTTAATCAAGGTACTTCTGTAGTAGTTGACCGCTGTATAGCCATGAACATTCGTGAGAATATAGATGGCCTATTCACATCGTATGCAGGCTTTTACACTATTGGATGCCAGAGTGTAAACATTAAAAACTCCATAGTCTTAAATAACTCAAGTGGAGTGAAGGTTAAGGATTTGTGTTATGGTCAAGTCTCTAATTGCTATTTTTCCAGAAACAGATATGCAAGTGAATCATATGCTTCAGAGACACGAATTCATCACAATGTGTTTGACTCCAGCGATAGATATGACATACGAGTTTGTGGTCATCAGTTAATCCCGACAATTGATTACAATTTGATCACTTCGAAAATGGGTATAATGGTCGGTTTTGATTTGGGTGCTACCTATACTAACTGTCAACCTGTTATTCACAATAACAATATTCTCTCTCAGGAAGTGTTCCTCTATCTAATAGCTTGGAACCTGTTTGATGTTGATGCAACAATGAACTATTTTGGGACGGTGGATATCCCACTGATTCAATCCAAAATACTGGATAGAGAAGACTATCAGTATTTGGGGCATCCTAATATGATTATTGAGTCGACAGGCTATTTTAATATCAATCCCATTAAGGCGACAAGAGTCAGTAATGCGGGGATATCGCATTGAAGGGAAAACAATATTTCGATAGATTAACATCCAAAGAATTTTACTCCACGCGCAACGGTAAAATATTCGCGAATTTATCGTCGTCAATAATATTGAAGTTTATCAACATGTTAATTGGTTTTGTGATGGTACCAATCACCTTGAATTATTTGGACAAAACCAGATATGGGTTATGGGCAGCCCTGTCTTCGATGTTAGCATGGATATTGATCTTCGATGTAGGTATAGGAAATGGATTACGTAATAAGTTTACGGAACTGAAGGCCAAAATCAGATTTGATGAAATCAAAGAATATGTCAGTACTGCTTATGTCTTGTTTGGTCTGATAGCCCTAGTCCTGACAGGGATATTCTTCAGCCTTAATCGGTTCATTGACTGGAGTAAGGTGTTAAATGCTCCAGACAGTATGAAAGGCGAGTTATCCGAAACAGTCTTTATCGTTTTTTTTGTAATGAGCATAAATTTTGTTGTTAGATTGATTAACACTATTCTAACAGCTGACCTAAAGAATGCGATCAGTAATGGACTATCAACTATTGCACAAGTAATCACCTTCATTGGCATAATTGTCCTTTCAAGATTTACAACGCCCTCGATTTTAAAGTATGCTTTACTGTACACTGGTTCGAATGTGTCGGTTACAGTTATAGCATCCATATATTTGTTCAGAACTACCTATAAAGCCATTGCTCCGTCACTTTCAAAGTTTAAACTTTCTCTGTGGCACGATCTCGTCAACGTAGGCGTAAAGTTCTTTGTAATTCAATTATCTCTTATAGTTTTTGCTCAATCGACAAATCTATTAATCAGCAATTTACTTGGACCTGAGAGTGTAACGGATTATAGCATTAGTATGAAGTATTTTTCTTTGATCTCTATGATGTTTGCAATGATGGTTCAGCCACTATGGACTGGTTATGGTGATGCATACTATAGGGGGGATTACTCCTGGATAAGGCAAACATTTGGAAGACTTAAGATGTTGTGGGTTGTAGTTATGGCTGTTATGATATTAATGGTTTTTGTTCAAAAACCGATATTCGATATTTGGCTTCATGGCAAAGTTCAGGTGAATTATTTACTCTCTTCGTTGCTTGTACTGTATTTCAGTCTGTTTATGATAGTTTCCATTTATAACCCCTTTATTAACTCTACTTCGAAACTCAAATTACAGATGATGTTATGTATCCCGATGGCGGTTTTCTATGTCTTATTCGGAGTGTTGTTAGTAAAGTTCGCCGGAATGGGTTCTGAAGCTATCGTTATTTCATTAATAGTTTTCCAAGTCCTCCCCCTTGCTATTCTTTCACCTATTCAAGCGCACAAAATCTTGAATGGGGCCACAGGTATTTGGGGAAAGTAGATATGCGGCTGATAAATTATCTGAACATAAGACACTTATTGCTACATTACCGCCGACATCGCTTACAAAAGCAATTTGGAAAGGGGTTACACGTTGGGTTGAATAGTTCGCTATGTAACACAGCTGTTGGGTATAATGTTTATATCAATCATGATGTTTCCATTAAGGATTGCTTGATTGGGGATCATTCGTATATTAATAGTGGGTGTCGTCTGACCAATGTGACTATAAAGAAATTTACATCTGTGGGCTCAAATGTTGTAATGGGATTGGGAAAGCATCCAACGAACATGGCATCTACACATCCTGCATTCTATTCTAATAACAAGGGTTTCCCCACTTTTGCGGATAAAATGTATTTTGACGAAATAGGTGATACGATTGTAATTGGCAACGATGTATGGATTGGTTATGGTGCCATTATCATGTCTGGTGTATCGATTGGAGATGGATCTATAGTGGCTGCGGGAGCAATTGTAACAAAAAATGTTATCCCGTATTCAATTGTGGGTGGAGTGCCGGCGAGATTATTGAAAATGCGCTTTGATGAAGAGACTATAGAGAAGATGCTCAAGATCAGTTGGTGGGACTATAGTTTAGAAGATATTGCAATGAACTTTGCATGTTTTCATGATGTAAAGAAATTCATAAGAGCTTTCAGCCCCAACGCCACTCATACAGGGTCTAAATGCTAACATCCACATATAAAACTCCAAGACAAGAGAGAATTTATGCACGACAGTACTGAACTTCTTAACTGGAAGGGATACTTTTTAATGACTATCATTGTAGGGTTAACTGCACTGCCACATTTTTACATAGCTTCTGCAAGATATTTGTTTTTTGTATTTGGACTTGTTTACTTCAGAAAAATGCACTTATCAAGAGTGTTTATAGTGTTGATTATCACATTAGTAGGCACAATGGTGATACAGGCTTTCTTCTACGGAGGAGATGTAACAATTTTTCAATTTGCTAACCAAGTGGCAATGTTCACGGTTCCATATTTTATCATCCGCAGATTTGATTATCAAATCGACAGGTATTTTGTGAATGTGCTATATGTATGGACTTTAGTAAGCTTGGTGATTTACTTGTTTTCATTACTGAACCCTATAATCTTGGATTTTATCAGAACTAATGGCATTGAGCTTTATGAGGAACAAAGGCGATCGATAATAGTCTATAGCCACTTTTTCCCCTCTTCACTATACACATATCAAATCATTGCTCGGTTACAGGGCCCTTTTACAGAGCCAGGAGCTTATGCTTTGTATTTGTTGCTTGCAATGATGTTAAACTGGTTTAGGTACAATAGTATATTTAATGTTCAGAATTTGATCTTTACAATTGCCCTACTGTTAACCCAGTCCACAGCCGGCTACATTGCTTTCGCTTTGTTGCTGGTAATATCTGCTACTGCAACAAAGAAATTCACAAGTTCTGCTTTGATCATATTAGCGGTGCTTATTATGGCTACGGCTTTTATGAATGCCCCATTTATCAGGGATAAAATCCAAAATGAAATTGCAACCGCAAATGCTGCTTATGATTTTGATGATCGTGGTTCACGAATACACGATGCGACAAAATCACTGTCTATCTTTCGCAGATATTGGCTATTTGGACGAGGTATTAATGCAAAAACTTATGAAACCGCAAGCACTACCGAGGTGGGGGGATTTTCCGTATTAGATATTTGGGCGAAAATGGGAATTACAATCTTTGCGATTTATATGTCGGGACTCTATGGGTACATAATATTCTTTATTAAAAAGTACAAAGGCAAGGTAAATATGGCTGCAAAACTGGCACTGGTTTTGCCTTTATCGCTTGCTATGTCTTCTCAACCGGTACACATGTACTCCTTTCTGACATTGATGTTTATTTATACAGGGATGGATTTTATGTGGAAACGCAAAGCGAAGCTATATACATGATCTTGCAAAATTCTTCCTTGGCGAAAGTAATGGTGATTTCGACAATTGATCTTGAAAGCAAGTCATCGGCTATGTATAGTCGGCTACTCAACTATTGTAGGGCCATGAATGCACTGGGCGTTGACGTACACATATCCAGCATGAAGTTTTCAAAGATTTTTTTAAAACAACCAAACAAAGACCTCATTACCGAGCAGTTCAAACACAAAGAAATTCGTTCACAAAGTCAAATATATCGGATGCTATTCAAAGAAGTCGATCTTATTGTCACTTCCAAGTATCTAAAACAAATAATGAAATATTGCGAGGAGCATGAAATTGATAGAGTATTTGTGTGTACAGAAAATTTTGCATTGACCCTGCTTGCATTGTTCTACAGCAAGATTTATAGAAAAATAGCTGTAATTGAGAAGAATGAACTTGCAATAGCGAATCGGGTTAACTATCAGTTCCCTGATGCAATATTGGCCAGAATTTTAAGTGTCCCAATTTTAATGGTTGACTCGGTGTTAATGATCTTCAGAGATTTCGCAGCCCTATTTTATGATGGTGTAATAGCTATATCCACGCGATTAGATGGTGTATACAGCCGGCTATCAAATAAAACTATCGTACGAATCCCAATATTATGCAATCCGAACCAAAATTCTCTCTACGATCCTTCATGTAAAGAGCAATCAAAAAGTTCATTTGATATCTGCTATGCAGGTATGATCACAGAAAAGAAGGATATGCTGATAGATCTATGCGAGTTGATGGATGATGAGGAATTGAAAAGTATGAACTGTCGGCTTCACATTTACGGAAACGCTAGCAAAGTCTCTGCGAAGCTTCTTGGAATAGGAGTAAAGAAAGAAACCAGATTTGAGAATGTCTTCTATTATGGCGTAATTCCTAATGCAGAGTTAGTTGAGAAATATCATTCTTACGATTTACTGGTCATGCTGAGAAAGAAGTCAATGCAAGCCCAATTTGGGTTTTCAACAAAACTTGCTGAGTATTTGATGTCAGGTGTACCTGTATTGACAACTGACGTAAGCGATGTCGAAATGTTTTTAGATAATAGAAAAAGTGCTTACATACTAAAATGCGTAGATTACAATAAAGAGAATCTAAAAACGTTACTTAAGTTTATTCTCAAGGATCAAAATCGAATTGGCGTTGGACTGGCTGGTAAAGAGGTGGCTTTAACTAATTTTGATCCATTGAATTATTTATCACAATTTGAGAAAGTGTTCTCATTATCCACGGGTCATCAATGTGATTAAGGCTAAATCTCGGCAGCTTCCCCAAAAAGTTTCTGTGGTACATTTTACGCCGACGGTAAGGCGCGGTGGTGCTGAGAGACAGTTGATGACTATTGTGAGGAATTCTACGGCGATTGAGCACCATGTAATATCGCTGTACATGCCTTCACAAAACTACCTCGAGGAGAGTGAAAGCATTAGGGTTATACAAAGCCATAGCTTCATTGGTAGAGTTATCGAGTTCTCGAGAATAATGAAAGAAGTAACCCCAGATATTGTAGTTAGCTGGGACACTCTTACATCTCTTATATCACTAATATGCTCTATCTCCAAGGCTTATTGTTTTGTTAATGGTAGCATTCGTCATGGAATTTATCAGAATAATATTCATGGGCTTCTAAGAAAGTACCTTGCACATGTGAGTAAGATTGTCATAGCAAATTCAAAAGCCGGTTTAAGAGCTAATCAATTGTCTCAGGGTTATGTCTTGTACAACGGAGTAGATAAGAAGTTTGATAAAGAAAATACGCATAGGGATGAAGTCGATATTCAGGATTGTGTCCGAGTTAAACCGTTTTACATGGTGTCTATAGCTAACATGGTACCGTACAAAGATTATCCAACAATATTCAGGGCTATGGATAGGCTGCGGTGTCAAGGAATTATTACACATCTCATCGCAATTGGAGATGGAAAACTGAGATCTCAATATGAACAGTATGCCAGGGACTTGAAGATACTTGATTTAGTGTCCTTTATTGGGAATATCCCTAACCCCGAAAGTTATCTCGCGAAATGTGATATATTTGTTCATTCCTCTAAAGGGGAAGGGTGCCCAAATGCAGTTCTGGAAGCGATGTATGCAGGGTTACCAGTAATTGCCTCAAACACTGGAGGTACCTCCGAAGTGATAGAAGACAATGGAATATTGTATAACTATGGAAATGATGAGGAATTAAGCACAGCAATTAAATTGTTGTACCAAGAGAGTGAGACTAGAAAGAACATGGCCGAAAGATCATACCAAATTGTCCTTAAAAAGTATTCTGCGGAGGTCATGATTATCAATTATGAGCATTTGATTCATAGCATATTTGCAGGTGAGTCGACCGCGAGAGATTTAATGGTGAGAATATAATGAAATATAAAGTAGCCTTGTTATATTGCTTTTCTGACGACTCACAGTGGCAACAGGTACTTAAGATGAACAAAAGTATTGAGTATTGCTGTATTGATATCACATCTCATGACTGGTTACAACAGTGTTTGAGCGTCGATTATCAGCTGTTCTTAGTGAAAGCTCCTGGCACCACAACTTCCATCAAACAACTGTTTGATGAAAGGATTGTTGTTTTGTCCAAAATGATGGGAAAACACATATACCCGTCATTGCAAGAACTGTTAATTTATGAGAATAAGAGGTTGTTAGCGCAATGGCTAACCATACAAGGTATTCCCACGCCCCAGACGCAAGTATTCTATTCAAAAACAGAATGCTTAGAGTTTCTTTGCAATACCAAGTTTCCAATTGTGGGTAAAATTAACATTGGCTCTTCTGGGAAGGGAGTCACGATATTACGGGATTTTGAAAAAGCAAACAAGTATGTGAACCAAATATTTAATAATGGTATACGGCCATATATCGGTCCGAATTTTAGGACTTCTTCGATCGTTTCTAAGATTAAAAAAATGATATCAAGTAAAGGCTTGCTTGCCCACAAAGTTAAGGTTTATAAGTCGATCTATAATGAACCACAAAGGTATGCGATCCTGCAAGGCTATGTTAAACATAGCTTTGAATGGAGAGTTGTAGTAATTGGCGAGTCATATTTTGCTCACAAAAAAATAGTCTCTGGATCAAAAGCCAGTGGTTCTTTGCTTAAAGGCTATGACGACCCTCCGTTATCTCTGTTTGACTTCGTCTATGATTTTTGTATCAAGACTGATTTAAGCAGCACATCTATCGACTTGTTTGAAACACCATCTGGTTATGTAGTTAACGAAATACAAACGTTTTTTGGACAATCCGATCCAATACAAATGAGGGTTGGGGGAATTGCTGGCCGTTACCAACGAATTAATGGATCATGGGTATTTGAAGAAGGTGATTGGGCTGAGTATGAATGCTACCAGTTGAGATTGTCGCACGCGATTAGTCTTTTGGAGAACAGGAATGATCAATAGAGTATATGCTGCAATTCGAAAAGTGTCTTCAAGTAAAACAAGAGCAAAGCTCTCTCAGATAGCATTCCGTTATTCAGGGAAACCTTACGTGAAAAGGATCAAAAAAGATTCGACACTAAGTAATCCTAGTAATAGCCAAGGAACGTTAATATTTTCCATAGACTTTGAAATGGCGTGGGCATTTAGATTTTCAAAAAGGAAAGTTGATCCATTAAAAATGGCACAGTTAGAACGTTCGCATGTGCCCATTCTAGTAACCCTTTTTGAACATTATGATATTCAAGTTACATGGGCAACTGTAGGTCACTTATTTTTGGAGAGCTGCAAAAAGGGCGATCACGACTGGATGAGTCGGATTCCATATTTTGACGATCATTGGAAATTTGCTGCTGGTGATTGGTTTGATCATGATCCTTATTCAAACTATATGTTGAATAATGCATGGTATGCTCCAGATTTGATTGAAAGAATACTAAATTCAAAAGTTGAGCATGAATTTGGATGTCATACATTTTCTCACATAGACTGTTCGGATAAAAATTGTCCGCCAATGGTTCTCGATGACGAACTAAAGGCATGTGTAGATGTCGCGTCTAGATGGGGAATTGGATTGAAGTCCTTTGTCTTTCCCGGGGGGACAGCCGGTAACTATGCAATACTGAGAAAGCATAAGTTTGGTATTTATCGGAAGAATGATAAGTATGATCTTGCGTATCCATATCTGGACAAAGAAAACATGATTGTTACATTGTCTACATCAAGTTTTGGCAGGGGTTATGACTGGTCTGCTGATGAGTATATTACACGATTTGTCAAAATGATCGATAAAGCTATTAAAACCAAGACGGCAGCACATATCTGGCTTCACCCGTCAGTAGACAGATGGACTCTTGATAATGTGATCCCTGCAGTATTGAAGTATGCTGCCGAACAAAGAGATAAAGGCCTTCTATGGATAGGGACTATGGGGCAAATTGCTGATCATATTAATGGAAGATCGTCTTAATGGCTGGGATTGCAGGCATATATTTGAAACAAGCCAATGCATCTGTTTCAGTTTATCGTCTGGCTTTTGACAAGATGATCGGTGCACTTGCTTATTCTGATAAACAATGTAAATGCACTGGTGAAACGGGTAATGCTTTGTTTGCCGTAGTTGCTGCATTAGGATCTCCAGAAAGATCAGCTCCCTTGATAAAAAAGCATAAAAATACTTCTATAGCGTTTGAGGGTTTGATTTTCGTATCAGATTCCGAAAGAAAGCTAGTTAATGATGTATACGGCATTTCAATTGATCTTGATAATTCAGAGTACTTACCGTATCTCTACGATTACTACCAACTTGGGCTTCCGCTTCATATCACTGGGCAGTTCAACATGTTTGTTTGTGATACGCATTCAGGGAATTGCTTTCTGATCAACGATAGATTTGGCTATTTACCATTGTTCTGCTATGAAAACGAACGCTGTTTTGTGTTCTCCTCAAGAATTGAGAGTCTAATGGCTTGTGGTTTGATGGATAAACATGAACTGGATTATGCTTCGATTGCCGAACATCTGTTCTTCAACTATGTTATATCAGATCATACCTTTATCAAGGGGATAGATACTTTGGTACCTGCAAGTATCACTAGTTTACATATGAGTGGTAGCAAGGTTCAGAATTTCTGGCATTTTTCCAGTTTATTGGATTTTAAGCTCATTGCAAGCAGTCAAGGCTTTGAGGCTTTAAACACTGCCCTTAGCGAAGCAATATCGAAGATCTACACTAATCATAACAAAATCAATATCTCTCTTACAGGTGGTTGGGATAGCCGTTTGTTACTATCCTACTTGATGAAAGGAGATCGTGATTGCATTAGTCTATATTCCTTTGGGGCAGATCAATCCCCTGATATTCTTATCCCGCAGATGATAGCGGAGAAAGAAGATCTTCGTTATAACGCCATTTTGTTAGACGACAATTATCTCAATTCAGACTTTCTTTCGAATGCTCGGGATACCATCATTCTCTCAAATGGAAACCGACATTATAAAAGATCTCATTACATTTATGCAATGAAGATAATGCATAAATACGGTGGGATCTTGTTCAGTGGTATATTTGGGGATGAAGTGTTGAAACTGGGTAAACCGCAGGATTGTAGTGTGCTATCAACCAATTTAATTAGTTTGATTGAGAGTAATTTTTCGACAGAGGTATTTAGAACTGGATTTAAGGCATCAGCTCTTTCTGAACTGCCTGTGTTTCACGACACTGATGTAGTTAATGAACTGTGCGATAGAATTGAAAAGATTTGTGAAGAGTTTGGTAATTATGCTAATAAGAGCCATCAATATTATGCCTTCCGATTTATGAATAATCTCCGTAAGTATTTTGGAACAGAAGTAAACAGTTATAGCGATTTCATCGATTGTTATTCTCCTTTCATAGACTTTGATTTTTTGAATGTATATGCCAGTACTCATTTTGCAGGATTTCGTTACCCATACGCAAAGGCGACTTTAAGACAAAAGCAACAGACAACAGAGCTTTATGCAAATCTTGTGATGCATAATTACCCAAAACTGGCTGTTTACAAGACTGATCGAGGCTATAGCATGAAAGATGCTGTGACTATTACGGGAAGCATAAAAATTCTATCGATGAGAGTGTTATCAGAGTCTATTGGTAGATTAGATGCCTTTAATACAAAACCCACTGATGCAATCTTTCAAGATGGATTTCTCAGCCGAGAGTGTCATCAAAGCCAAGCTATTTCTGATTTGTTAAGAAACTCTGCTTACCATTGTTCAGCAGGATCATTAGTGTATTGGATTGAGGAAGTATTCTCAAAGTACTTGCTCGGGGTAGTTAGTTGAATATCACTAAATCTAAGACAATGAAAATAGCAGTCATCGCATTGTTGAAGCCATCACAGGTTACGTACAAAATCACCCCCTTGCTGCGTTCAGACATGGTCTCGTTGGTTGTGCTTTTTCGTAAGAATAAGTATGAGGTATCCCACGAAAAGTTAGTTCAGTTTGTGTTACCAAAGTTCACGAAATTTAAGCCATTATATTGGACTTTAACGCCTTTTTATGTAGCATATCAGTTGAGAAAACTGGATATTGACTTGCTCATAACCTACAGGTTCATGCCACACACAATATATACATTTGTCGTATCAAAACTATTGAGGAAGCCTTTCATTTATTCCCAGATAGATATGGATGTCGTAACGTTGTTCGAAAACAGTTTGGGAAAGAAGCTCATTTTAACGATTTTACGCAGAGCTATTCAAATAAATGTACCAGGGCTACAATCTTCTCGATTTTGGGGTAAGTACCTTAGCCAACCAATAAACATTCTACATAGCACTATAGATATTGATATGTTTAAGCCAACAGACGCAGAAGTTAAGTATGATTTGATGTGTGTGGGTGTTCTTACAAAGCTGAAAAGAGTAAGTCTAATAATTGATACCATTTACCTACTTCATAAAATGGGGGTTAAGGTGACTCTTGCCGTAGTTGGCGAAGGCAACCAAAGGTCGCATTTAGAAAACCAAATCGAGACTTTGGGGCTTTCTCAGCATGTCTATTTACTTGGGCACCAAATAGTTACTCCTACTTTACTCTGTTCAGCAAGAGTATTTACAATGGCATCCAATAGTGAGGGATTGCCCTGCGCTTTGATGGAAGCTATGGCATGTGAAAGACTATGCATAGTTACTGATGTTGGGAACATCCCGGATATTATCGTTCCATCACAAACAGGCTTTCTGTATCAAACGATAAAACCTTCGCTGATGGCTTCACAGATTGCTGAACTACTTGACAAATACAATGACTACGGACTCGTTAGAAAAAATGCGAGGCATATGATTGTGAAAAATCATTCATTTGAATCAGCTACCAAAAAATGGGATAAGATTTTTAAAGAGGTTAAGTTTGAAAAATAGAGGTGTAATTGTAATTGAGGGTCATGTCCAAGGATTGGCAAATACAAGAGCTCTGGGTAAAGCGAATATCCCCGTTATTGTTGTCGATAAATCAAATTGTATTGCTAGATATTCAAAGTACTGCGAAAAATACTTCAAATGCCCTGATTATTTAACAGATGACTTTGCAGATTTCCTCATTAGATTACACAGAGCAGAGAATCTTCAGGGATGGGTGCTGCTTCCCTCAAACGATCATGCTGTTCACACTATCGCAAGAAATAAGGATAGATTGAGTAAATTATTTGGTGTTATCACAGAGGATCTCGATACCATTGAAAAGATTTATAATAAACGAGAGTTACTTCGTATTGCTGCTAGTATCGGCATACCAATACCCCAAACATTAATGCCAGACGACACAAATCCCTATCAAGTGAATATGCGATATCCGATCATTGTGAAGGGTAACAACGGACTTTCTTTTTATAAGCGTTTTCGCCAAAAAGCAGTCGTAATAAATACCCCTACTGAACTTACTAAGGTATGGCATGAACGCTTGAATGGTGCTCTTCCTGAAGAGTATTTTATTCAAGAGGTTATTCCATACGTTAACAAGACAGTTTCTGTTACAGTTTTTGCCGTCAATGGTGTTGTTCATTCCTATTGGATGGGGGTGAAGTTAAGAGAGCATCCAGCAAAATTTGGCACAGCGACATGTTGTAAAAGCGTACATGATAAAGAGATGATAGACTTGAGTCGGAAGCTAGTAAATGAGTTGAAATTTACAGGTGTATGTGAAATAGAGTGGCTCAGAGATTCTCGTGATAATGAACCAAAGCTGATCGAAATTAATGCCCGTACGTGGTTATGGGTCGATTTGGCGATCAAATGTGGGGTGAATTTCCCTATAATTATTTATAAATTTATGGATAAAGGGGAAATCACCAATACGTTTAACTATGACAAAGGCAAGTACTGGTTAAACATATACACTGATATTGCTTATTCAATTGTGCGAATTAGTAAAGGTATGGACAGTGTGAAGAACATTGCGAAGTCATACAGATCCTTTTACGAGGCCTGTTGGGATAGAAATGATGTTTTACCATTCTTTGTTTATGGCCTGCTAACAATGAGATTTTTAAAAAATAGATAAAAAACTGAAATAATGGGAGTAATCAATGATTCAAACAATACTTAATGCATTTACTGGATGCTTCTTCTGGAGCACATTACTGATGGGTTTTTTTATTATTAAGGGTGGATTCAATAAGCAATTTCTGTTTACTGATAACCCCTTGCTTGCAGTTGCAACAACTCTGTTAATTGTGTATATCGATAGTGTCTTTAGAATACACGGTTTGGTGCAGTTCTTTATAGTCATGCCAGCATTTACATTCATTTTGTTCTTTATATTGTTTTTGTATCGCTTTTTTAGAAATCCAAACAGAAAAATAGTATATAATAAAAATCATGTATTGTCACCTGCTGATGGTCGTATAATCTATATTAAAGAACTTGATGATCGCACTTTCCCCGTAAGTGTTAAGAAAAGAAACATGATTCGTTTGGATGAGATTACAAAGACAGATATGTTAAAAACACCGTGCTACCTAATTGGTATTGCAATGACCCTTTTTGATGTCCATTACAATAGAACACCTGTGGATGGTAAAGTAAAACTGATTCAACATACTGATGGTGTTGCATTGGGTTTACGAAATCCAGACTCAACTTTCATTAATGAAAGGAATACTTTTGTGATTGAGGACGATGACAAGAATCTATTTGGAGTAATACAAATTGCTGCTAGAGGAGTACGTCGTTGCATTGCTACAGTAAATGAGAAAGATCAAGTTAAACAGGGTGGAATTATTGGCAAAATTCGATTTGGATCCCAAGTTGATTTGATTGTTCCAAGATCATATATTGTTCAAGTTCGGGAGGGAGATCAAGTATATGCTGGAACATCATTGATTGCTAAGAAATAGATACTGCATGAAAGTTTTATTTGATATCGGGCACCCAAAAGATATACATACTTTTAAACATGTCTATAGCAAACTTATCAATAATGGCGACTATGCTATTATGATATGTAGAGAGCGTCAACACAATATAGAACTATTGGAAGCATACAATATCGAATATATATGTATCGGACACCATTACAAGCATTTAATAATGAAAGTGATAGGACTGATAAAAAATATATTCCAGATGCTTTCTATTGCTATCAAAGTGCAGCCAGATGTATTCGTAAGTCATAATTCAACATTAGCGGCAGTTGTCTCGAAACTCGTTAATCGTCCACATA
>PHBQ01000109.1 GCA_002841975.1 Candidatus Cloacimonetes bacterium HGW-Cloacimonetes-1 | reverse complement strand
TATCCACTCCCGATTGGGGCTTTCTGACTCCATCATCCATGATATAGTAGCTGATTCCATATTTGAACATTTATGCTCCTCTGTTTCTGATTAGTTTGACGTTACAGTGTCATCTTCGTCTTCAATGACGATAATACCGAAGTCGATATAGCCGGGACTTCCTATGTATCTTGATTCGAGTGAGAACTTAACCTTCTCAGGATACTCATGCAGATCATCCGGACACTTAGGAAACTGGGATACAGTGACCGGGAACTGGCTCTTGACTTCGTTATAGGCGGTGTATTCGAGATAGAGACTGCCTGTTGCGGTAATGAAGCTCATCAGAGTATAGTACTCATCAGGATTGAGAGTTGCCTGCAGATCAAAAGAGTCCTCCCGGTATTCATCCCGCTGATGCAGGATAGTGGGGTCAAAGGCATTCTTCTTCTCAGTGCGGTATTTACGTCGGGGTGAGTATTCCACCTGCCCGGAGTTGCAATTGAAGTAGAATACACCTTGCGTGCTCTGTCGGATCAGTTTCCAGCCCTTTATAGCAGCCATGCTTTCACCTTGTATTCGTCATTTATATAGTCCCTCTCTATCTCGGTAATGGCATAGACCTTGTTTTGGATGCGTATCTTAGACTGAAGCGAGAGATTGTATTTGGATAGCTGGTCGATAGTCGTTTCAATGCTCCACTTGGAGTCATAGAAGTCGATCAGATAGTTCTTGATGAAGCCCTGTAGTTGAGATGTTTCCCCTGCCAGGACATCGATGGTCTTGATATCGGGCTTCTCTTGATTACCCCGTTTGACTACGAATGATACCACATCATCGTCTGCGATATCAATTATCGTGGTTGAATAGGCATCCTTGTTCTTAAGAGTGATACTTCCATTGGCAGTGGTGAAGATGGTGGCATTATAGAGCATCAACATTGCTTGCAGTGCTTTGAGGTTATCAGTCTGCTCTTCCTGTAATGTCTCGTAGGCTTCTCCTGGCTGCAGCTTGGTTGGGAAGAGATTGCCATGAAAGGAAGCTTCGATCCAGTGATTGACATACTGGCTGCTGCCATAGTATCTACCGTCCAAAGAGCCGGTACTGCTGAGTCCGGTGAGAAGGGTATTACTGGAGATACCATTATCACCAAAGAAGCTGATGAACTCGTTATAGGCATTGTCCAGAGAGGGCAAGTCCTCTACCCAGTCGGTCTTCTCATCATACTCGGATACGACTGGACAGATACTATTATAGAACTTGAACACTCTGCCCCGGTATCTGCCTTGATATCTGGTAGTAGCAGGACTGGGATAGGTAGCCTGGATGATCTTCTTATAAGCAAAGACAAAGGTGATCTTGTTACCTGTAACATCTACTATGTAACCCCAATAGGGTCCCGGCCATCCACTGCTATGATAGCTATAGGTCCAGCCCCCAGGAGGATCGGGGAACTTGATCAGGTCATAGAAATCAACATGAGCTATAGTTAACGCTGATCCCATGGGGATATTCAAACTTGGCATCGTGAACTGGTTTGTATAGGGAATGGAGATAGGGATAGTCTGCTCGATATCCTGCAGGAAGTAACCGAGTATCCAGATCGGCTGATAACCAGCGGTTAAGCTGTAGTAGTGAGTGAGATCGGAATAGACGGACAATAACTTGATCTTATCATAACAGGTGAACTTGAGTATCCCAATAGAGACATCAAAGCTCAGTTGTGAGGTGTCTATTATGCCTGTAAAGAACAGCACATTATCCCGATAGACCTTCACTTCAAAGTGGGAGATGTAACGCTCATACTCATTAGTTCCGGAGAGGATGTTCGCCTGTATCCAAGTAGTAGGGAAACACTCAAAGGTGAGCCGCTTGGGTTCTCTGCTATAGTTGGATACCGCTTGCAGTTTATCGGCTGAAACACTTAGAGTGATGATAGCTCTATTGGTGGCAGTATCTATCAGGCTATGTTTGATCTGGTTGTAGTCAGCAGCATCGGCCTTGCCTTGAACGAAGTCAATCTTAAAGAGATTGGGCATTACACTTCACTCCTAATCATCTTTCCGGTATCAGCTATCTCAGATACTCTGACCGGGTCATTACTCAAGGGATCGACCTTGATCTCGATGTTGTGCTTGTTATCGGAGATGCTCTGCCGGAGAGTACTGAACTCTTCACGCATCACACTAACTATAGTATCCATGATCGCAGTCATACTGCCTCCAGTCATAACAGTGCCACCTGAGCTGTAATATGAGCCAAGGTTGGCAGGCATGGGTACTGAGGGGATCGGTAGTCCGGCAAAGGCAAGCTTTACCTTTTCGATAGGTGCGAAGTTGAGGAAGTCAAACAGGTTTCTGCCCAGTGCCTTGACTCTGTCTTTGGCAGTGATATATTCGTTACCTTCCGCTTCAATCAGGATGCCACCCTCGTTATGTGCCTTACCGACAAGAAGACCACCGGTCGCTGCCTTAGGTGGCTCAGTCGCTTGGATAACAGCTATATTGGCAAGTCCGGCACCGATAGCTGCAGCTGCAGCGGTGACAGCCAGCCCGGGTCCTACTACTGGAATACCAACCATAGACTTGTAGGCTGCGGTGGCAGAGGCATAGGTGTCGATCATTGCCTGTCCGATTGCCAAGGTCTTCCACATGGCAAAGCCCTTCTTTCCGAAGATCTCACTGGTCTTGGCAAGGTCTCGCATGATCTGTTGAGCTCCTTGCAGGTTCCGCATCTCATAGTCATTTCTGATCCGAGCCTTAGCAGCTTCACTCTGAGTGGTAATCTGCTGTTCGGTAAAGCCTGCTGCAATCAGTTTCTCTTTACGCTTGGCATAGTACTGATCAATGGCTCGCAGCTCTGCATCCCAGGTTCTATCTAATAGCTCAAGGTTACGCTGAGTGAACTCAAACTTGGTATCCTGCAGTTCCTGCTGTTGCCGTCTCTCCTCTTCTAATGCTCTGCGTCTGGCTTCCGCTTCTGCTTCGATCTGTGCAGTTCTGGCTTCACTGGCTTCTGTCTCTACTCGTACAGATTCATCGGCATAGTGATCTCGGATAGACTGCAGAAGAGACTCGGATGAACCCAAGCTCTGCGCTCTGGCAAGCTCCGCATCCCGCTGGATTTCCAGTTCTTTCTGCTTACGAAGTACTGCATCGTCTATAGCCAGCACATCATACTTCTGCTGCATCTGCCTGAGTTGTTCCAGTTGTCTCTGTCTCTCGTCTATCAGTCTCTGGCCGCTATCGGGACCAGAAGTGGGATCTGCGCTGGCACCACCATTACTTGGATCGAAGACCAGGTCCGGAGCTTCAGATAATGCCTGACGATAGGCAGCGGCTATCTTATCCAGATCAGCCTTAGCCCGAAACAGATCTGCAGCTATTACCCCATAGCGATTAAGCTCCGACTCGATCTGTCCCCATCTGCCTCCGGTATAGCTATTAGCATTGAAGCCCATAGCATTCTCGTCAGAAAAGACATCGGCTCCACTGGGCAGAGTAGGAAAGGAAGAGTAGAGTCTATCTTTCTCCGACTGAAGCTGACTAATGCGGGGCTGGAGTTCATCAAGCTGGATGGTCAGTTCTGCAACTCTGCCAATCTGAGCCTGATACTTATCACCATATATCTTAGCGATCTGTTGTTGGATCAAAGCTTCGGAGGCGTTACGTAAGGCTGTAGCCAGGTTATTATATGAAACAGCCTCCAGATCGATGTTACCAATGTACTCTGAGTAGTTCTCATTCAGTGAGCGAATGATGTTCTTCATCTCTGTCTTATCAGATACAGTAAGTGAACTGGCAGAGCGTAACTCCAGGAGTCGGGATGCTAACAAACTGAACTTCTCGGCTTCTACCGAGACCTCATGCTGAGCAGATTTGATCTCATCGTTCATGCTCTTCTGAGAGGCAGTCACCGTATCAGTCTTAACCGATGCGGCTGCCAGTCCCAGTCCGAGAGCAGACAATGAACCTACAGCTAACCCGATTATACCTGCTACCGGGTTCATGGCTACTTGCAGAGCATGATATGCTGCTGTAAGGGTTATCACAGCAGTGGTTACTGTTCCAATCAAAGGAATAGCTACTACGATCCCTGCGACGAAGCCTTTCATGACCGGAGATAAGCTCTGATAGGCATCCATCAGCCAACGCAGTCCCTGTAACAATGGATTGATAAGAGCTGTTAGCATATCGCCCACGGTCTCTTGGATATCTCCCCAGGCATTAGCATTCTGCAAACGCAGATCAGCCAGAGCCAAGGCCGTACCACCATAGTCAGCACCGAGCTTTTCGACCAGATAGGATACACCCTCTGTCTTGAGCCTTGTATCATCAAGCTCAATGCCATAACGACCGAGCATCTCAGTGTGTCCGTTTAATGCCCGACCCATCAGATCAAAGGCAGACTCAATCGACATCCCGGTGGCTTTATTGGCTTCGGTAAAGTCTAACAAAACCGGCACAAGCTGCTGTATTTCGTCTTTGTTCAGCTTGAATGTCTGAGCCAGTTTGGACATCAGAGCCAGCATCTTGTCATCCTCGAAGTTGGTCACAGATTGCATGGCAGAGGCAAACTCTCCCATCTCCGCAGCAGCTTCTCCGAAGGCGATCTTAGCCAAAGTAACTGCTTGTCTCTGAGCCAGTGAAGCATCTAACAGACTATTCATGGAACGCACCAGACCGCCGACTACCTGGATCACTCCATCGACTGCAATCTTGACATCACGAATGGTTGCCAGAGCCTGTTCTGCCGATATCTTAACCGCAGCAGGTTTCTCCACTACAGATTGGGTGGACTCCGCTTCCTGCTTGACTTCGGCAAGCTTGAGAGTGGCATCGTCAGTGACGAGAATGAGTTTAAATGTTATATCAGTCATTTTTTAGATTGACTAAACAAGTTGGAGCGATGTTTGTGTTTTTAAATGATTCAAAGGAGCAAAAAGATGTTACCGTGTGATGTATTGACCCAATTATACGAACTAATGTTGCAAGTTCAAAAGAGAAGAAATTCGGAGTACAACCCCAAATCGTTAGGCACAGATTATGCATCTCCTGAAGCATTTGCCAAAAGACACCAAGTTCATGCTGATGTAGAATCTTTAAAGGAAGCATTAACGAACCTAAGAGAAGATCAATTGCAATATGTTCTTGCACTTATGTGGAGTGGTAGAGATGTTCTTGGCCAAGAGAAACATGACACTTTCGAGGGTTACATAGAAGCTGCCAAGGGTGAACGCGGAGATGGTAGTATTCAGTATATTACGGGCATGAACCCCATTGCAGATAATTTTATGGCAGGAATTAAAGCAAATACAAATTGTTAACAAGTTAGTAATTCCTTACCAATAGCTCTATCTCGGTCTGAAAAGCACCGGAGACGGTGTATTGCGCTTCGACTTCATCAATGGTGAAGCCTTGGTAGAGTGTGCGAATGTAAGGGTCGTTGTTGTAGGATAACAGGAACTTTCCTTTGATCTGCTTTAGGATAGCGGCAAGCTCTTCATGCTTGGTAAAGGCATCTGCGTCTTCTCTGTCGTATAAATGCTCCTTTGTATAGTAGGGTGGATCGAGGTAGAAGAAAGTATTGGGTGTATCGAAACGGGCAATAAGCTTCTCAAAATCCTGCTTCTCGATGATTACCTGCTTGAGCCGTTCTGAGGCTGCTTTTACTTTCTCAAGGTTACGCAGTGGCATGTATTTGTAACCCTGCATAATGCAGAAGTTCTTTGACCGGGAGCCGTAGCTGCAGGACAACTGGAAGTAGAAACGGATGGCGCGTTCCAGTTCCGTTTTGGGTGGATGTGCTGCGAAACTGTCGAACATCTCTCTGGAGACAAGATACTGGTTAAGTTCGGTAACGAAGGCTTCCGGGTGTTGCTTGATGTACTTCCAGAAGTTCACCAGATCACCATTGATATCGTTATAGACTTCAGTATAGCGGCTCTTAGGTCCGGTCTGCCAGTCTTCCTTGTTGGGGCTTTTACCGAATAGTATCCATGCAGCACCACCAAAAACCTCGCAGTAGATATCGTGCTTGGGGATTAGCGGAAGTATCTTCTTGCGGAGGAGACGTTTGCCGCCTACCCATGAGATGATACTGTTCATGTAATCCCCCTGATCTCTCTGGTGGTTTTGATTGTGCGTTTGGCAGTATCCTTTTCAGTCTCTATGAGATCGAAGTTGGCGATGATCACTTCATTGAACTCGGATTTACCTTCCTTGCGGTTGATGCCCTTGGTTCTGGTTACGTGCTTGATGTCATAGCCCTTGTATAGCTTGAGAACTTCCGGGTTATCATCATAGGATAGAATGAACCTACCCTTGATGCTTTTCAAGATATCTCGTAGGGCTTCATGACTGAACTGCTTGGAGTTCTCATAGGTATAGCCTAACATGTAAGGTGGATCACAATAAAAGAAGTTGCTCTTAGTGTCATACTTCTCGATCACCTTCTCGTAAGAGAGGTTCTCTATGATAACCATATCCAGTCTTCTATGCAGTTCCTTGATGCGCTCCAGACGG
>PHBQ01000012.1 GCA_002841975.1 Candidatus Cloacimonetes bacterium HGW-Cloacimonetes-1 | reverse complement strand
TACACAGAGATATACTTGTCCGGAATCTCGGTGTTTTGCATTTTGGCACGATACAAAAAGGAGAGGAATCTGCCTTGTTTATCATTTGAGAACAGGCGATATGTCTCCGGGAGCTTGAGGCTGAAGGGAAAGTCTGCAAAAAATGTGTCGGGGATGATCTTGGTCAGATATGCATGTAAAGCTAAACGCTCGGTATAGCGTTTGAGGAGTAATGAGAATATCTGGTTGGATTGCAATGCGCTGATTTGGGGTAATTTGTCGGCATCAGTGGCCAGGAGATACAGCACCAACTGATCTCGCACCCAATGGTTCTTCGAGACAAAGAGGTCTCCCCCACTCTGCTTGACGCGCTCCAGATATGTGGGATCCAGAGAGGTTTTCATGTATTCAGAGACCTTGCCCCTGCTCTCCAGATCGCCGATAAACATCAGGTTTTTGTATTTGGTGTACTGCTCGACATCTTTGATAGAGACGCGCTCCAATTGGAAGTATTTCTCGTTGTACACCAAAAAGATATCCCGCTCGATAACGCTGAGCATCAGCTCTTCGAGAGTTTCCCAGTTTTTGTCGTCACAAAACACATAGATCAATTCATCCTCACCAAAAGCGATGGGCTTGGCATTATCTATGATGCTGTCGTACTTTTCAAATCTGTCACTTGCCTTATCGGCGTTGCCACATGCTGTCAATATCAGCATTGTCACCATTATCAAAAACACTAATCTGGGCATAATCTCCTCCCTTAAAGAGAGTTATGTTTACGAGGAACGATATAATTGATCCCGCTATAAAGAGTGATCAATGCCACGATCCAAAACCAATATACGACAATCGTTCGGGCAGTATGTATCAGAGGATCTTGGCTGGCCCACAGGTATAGTGCAGCGATGATACCCGTCATCTGCATCACAGTCTTGATCTTTCCCAATTTGTCTGCTGGGACAATGATATCTTTCTTCTTGTAGATCTCGCGCATGATTGTGATCACTGTTTCTCGGATTAGGATAATGAAAAATATGGCCTTTGGTAAGTGGAATGGCGCTTGTAGAGTGAGTCCTGCTAAAGCCGCCAGCACTATTATCTTGTCCGCAAGAGGATCCATAATCTTGCCAAAGTTTGATACGATCTTGTGCTTACGAGCCAGGTATCCGTCCAGGAAATCTGTAAAAGCAGCTACCGAAAACAGCAAGAGAGCAAGATAGATCCCCAAACTGCTCTGTGCTTGGAACAACAGATACCCAAAAGGGAATACTAAGACGACCCGAAATCCGGTTAACAGGTTAGGAACGTTCCGATTCATCCGCTACATCCTCTTTAGGCTTCAATATACCGTAGTCATCTTCCTGTAAGATCGCCTGCTGGAAGTAGTTATTGATTATCCATATTGTCGTCACTGTGCCTGTCACCAGCACTGCTATCTGCAAGATAAAGAAATAGTATGGTAAAGATACGGTAATGACGTCCATAGTTTTGAGCAGATAATACCCTAGGGCTATAGCTGCAGATGGCCCCAGCAGGAGTGACAAAGCATGAGGTGTCAAATGGTGTTTGTAAACCAGCTGGTCCACCATCGAGATCGTCCCCAGCCTTTTGTTGAGGAGAAACTTCAGCTCTCCATGCAAACGTCCCAAAATAAAAATGATCAGAGTCAGGATGGCAAACATGATGTCCAGGTGCAAGGCCGTTGTAGATGTGGTATTGAGCTCTTTCACCGCTTTATCCCAAGCCAGATGCTGGTCGTCGACATCACTTTCATTGATGTATTTCTTGATGGCACTTACAATGGCAGATCTTGCCTTAACGCTTTTGTAGTCAGCTTTGAGGCGTATAGTCAGGATGTCCGGGATCTGGAAGTCTTCCAGCTGTGCATCGGCAACCGGGAGATCAAAATCAGCCACAGTCTTACGGGCTGCATCTATTCCCTTTTCATGCTCGATAGAGAGGATGGCAGGCTCCTTTTGAATGGCTTCTGTGACAATTGAGACCATCGTACTATCGACAAAATAGACGTGAATCGGGAGGGCGGAGAGTTCCTCAAGCTTGGCTTTTGCCTGGGACTCAAATTCATATTTGATAAAAGACCATGCCATCAGCATAAACACAATCAAGGCTAAGAGCAGTACAAATCTCAGTTTCATATTTATCCTCTTTGAAATAGATGAATTACAACAATCTTGGGTAGTTCAGTAAACGTCAACTCGGCAATAATGTCAAGGGAAGACTGCAAGGCAAGGCTTCGCAGCTCACTGATCCGAGTAATGGGATACAACAGCAAGGCTGCTCCCCCCGGTTTCAGGCACCTTTTACACACGGCGAAGATATCAGCCATGGTGCAACTATGCTCGTGCCGACTTATCAAACGCATTGGATTGGGGCTTACCATTCCCGAACCAACAGGCATCCAAGGTGGATTTGAGACGATGAGATCGTACTTCCTGTCCTCATAAACCCTCAGATCCTGATGCCGAAACTCTACCACTACGTCACACAACACTGCATTCTCCCGTGCCAGTTCGACAAACGGTGCTTGAATATCGATACCTGTGATGTGCCAGGAAGGCTTTTGCAAAGCTAGCATAATCGCCAAGATACCGGAGCCGGATCCCAACTCCAAAACGGATAAATCCGCTTCCGGAAATCTCTCTATGGCTATTGCCTGGAGCAACGATGCATCACTGCTGACTCCCTGAGCTTCCGGATATTGATAGATATATTTGCCGTCTATAGGCAAATGAACTTTAGTTTTTATTGCCAATCGCTGTTTACCATACGCTGCAAACTCCGCAGCGCAGCCTGTGCAGTCTGCGGATCTACGGTGATGAGATGCTGTTCATGCTGCAACGCCTGCAATACATCTTCCAGACTGGTCTTCTTCATGTTTTTACATATTGCTTCGGGATTCAGAGCCACGATATGCTTCTCGGGATATAAATACTGCAGATAGTTGATCATCGCATGTTCTGTAGCAATGATGACCTTGTCATTTGCGTGGACGTAATCCATCATACCACTGGTGGACATTACGTGGTCTGCCTTATCCAAGACATCAGGTATGCATTCAGGATGAGCGATCAAGGTGTAGTCCGGATATAGAGCACGCATTTTAGCGACGTCTTCCAGCGTGAGACGTAAGTGATGAATAGGACAATAGCCGTCCCAAGTAATGATCTTGCGACCGGTTTGACGGGCTGTCCAAGATCCCAAGTTTTGATCCGGAACAAAGATAATTTCTCTGTCTTTGGGAATAGAATTCACGATCTCCACGGCATTGGACGAAGTGCAGCACACATCGCTCTCCGCCTTGACTTCGACCGACGAATTGACATAGCACACTACGACGGCACCGGGATAATACTGTTTAAACTCTCTTAACTGCTCGACATTGATCATATCCGCCATAGGGCATCCCGCATCAGCTGCAGGGAGCAGCACTTTGGCACTGGGATTGAGGATTGCTGCCGTTTCTGCCATGAATCGAACTCCACAGAACACGATAATATCGGCACGAGCTTCACTGGCGGTGATGGATAACTGGAGAGAATCGCCACGGTAATCCGCAAGAGCTTGCACATCTACAGACTGGTAATTGTGGGCCAGGATAATCGCGTTTTTCTCGTGCTTCAACCGCTCGATTTGCTTTAACATTTCTTCTTTTATCATCTCTGTTTCTCAATAACCGGTATGCCCAAAACCGCCCTCTTGCCGGGAGCTTTCGGATAAACTGTCTTTCAGCACAAACGTGGTATCCACTACTTGCGAAACAATCATTTGTGCTATCCTCATGCGGGGTTCTACGATGAAGTCCGTGGCTGATGTATTGAACAAAATAACCTGGATCTCACCCCGATAATCCGCATCTATAGTTCCGGGACTGTTCAAGATCCCGATTCCAAACTTGATGGCGAGCCCACTCCGGGGCCGGATTTGGGCTTCGGTGCCGGGGGGTAGTTCTATCGCAAGTCCGGTGGGCACGAGCGCTCGGGAACCGGCGGCAAGTACCAGTGGACTTTCTAAACATGCACTGAGGTCATAACCTGCTGCATGCTCGGTCATCATTTGGGGGGCTACAGCTGTGGGACGGAGTTTTATGTATTTGATTATCATTGTTTTCCTTATATCGTGAAAGTGCTTCCGCTCTAACTATTGCGAATAGTTCGTCGCCGGAAAGGGTATGAGTAGATGATAGTTATGAGTTTCTGGATAGGATAAAGTCCGCAAGAGCTTCAAAGAGCACAGCTTTATCTCCAAATCCCCGCATTGCATGTTTGGCTTCCTGGATCAAATCTGCAGCCTGTTGCCGGGATTCTTCCACTCCAAATGCGGATGGGAAAGTTGCCTTTTCCTGCTCTTCATCTTTACCGATAGACTTGCCGAGTGCCACAGGATCTCCCTCGATATCCAGCAAATCGTCTATAATCTGAAAAGCCAAGCCGATTTTCCGGCCATAGGATTCAATAGCTGCCAGTTCCTTTTCCGTAGCACCACCGGCAATTGCACCAAAGCGCAAGCAGAGGCTGATTAAGCTGCCTGTCTTGTTTTCATGGATATACATCAAAGTCTTTTTATCGACTTTCTTGCCTTCGGATTCGATATCAACCATCTGACCGCCGATCAAACCATTGATTCCACAACCCTGAGCCATCTCTTTGACAAATCGGAGACGCAGAGATTCATCGATTTCGGCCTGGGTAACCAGTTCAAATGCACTCACCAACAGTGAATCTGCAGCCAGTAATGCTACACCTTCGCCGAAGACAGCATGGCAGGATTTTTTGCCCCTGCGATACTCGTCGTTGTCGATATCCGGCAGGTCATCGTGAATGAGAGAATAGGTATGAATCATCTCGAGAGCTGCCGCCACCGGTGCTATGGGTTCCGGATTGCTCTGAAAGAGACAATATGCCAGCATCGTCAGATAGGGACGAAGCCTTTTCCCGCCGGCAAATACACTATAGCGCAATGCTTTATGGACTTCCTTGGGATACTCGTCTTTGCGTGGTAAAAACCGATCAAGAATGATGTTGACGAGTTCCTGCTTTTCCTTCATATCCTTTTTGAGCAGTACTTTAGAATCCATTGTTATCCTCACGATTGGTTGCATTGGGGATTTCTTTACTCAGGATGTTGATCCTGGTCTCTGCTTCTTCCAATTTGCTGCGGCATTGATTGAGATACTTGATTCCTATTTCATATTGGCGCACCAGCTCTTCCAAGCTGCCACTCCCCGTAGAAAGCTGTTCCACGATCTCTTCCAATTTCACAAGAGCTTGTTCAAAGCTCAGTTCCGAATTTATCTCATTTTTTTCCATATTAATCTCTCACTTTGGGATAGTCTCTATTATAAAGCAATTTGTATTTTGTCAATCATAAAATGGTGACAATGCACAAAACGGTACCAAGTGACTTTGTAATCCGAATTTTATCTGCCACAATACGATTACTAATCGCACGGGATTCACTGCGGTGAATATGGAGGTTGTGTAGTGAATACTCCAAGCCTTCGCTGTGATCAAGGTGGATTTCATCACTATAGGGAACCAGTGATAATGCAGAGCCCAGCGGTAAATCCATAATAGTATCTTCATCCAGAAAGCGGATAATACTATCCGGTGTTTCGATCCTACAAGATATCCCTGCTTCAAAGGCTTTCAGGAGATTTTGGATCAAGCCCAGGCAATGATCGAGGCGTCCCCGCATGTCGTTGCAAATGACAATGTTTTTGATCTGATGCTCGATGCACCAGCACACAGCCAATTCTGTATCAGTCTCGTTTTTGGCACTGGGATACCGTTCTATGATGGCATCCGGATATTCATCTAAAAGTCGTTTATCTTGCAGTGAATCCATATCCCCCACGATCAGATGTGGCTGGATCTGCAGCCTGTGCAGATAGCTCAGACCATTGTCAATAGCGATAATAGTATCATTGGCGGAAATGCTTTGATAGCCGGAAACAATTGAAGGGGGAGTGTGATTGGGGAATAGCCAAGCGGTGCCAGTATCGGAGGTCATCTCAAGACCAATACGTCGTTGTCCAAACGGTTCAAATATCCTGTGGGATTTACTTTGTTCCCATTGACCAATACTTCATAGTGCAAATGAGGACCCGTGGAAACACCGGTACTGCCCATCAGCGCAATGATCTGACCTTTTTTTACCACATCGCCGGCTCGTACCATGATACTGTAGAGATGCCCATAACGTGTTTCATAGCCATCCCCATGCTCGATTTTGATCACTTTGCCATAATCTGACACATAGGTGGATTCTATTACTTTACCGGGGGCAGTTGCATAGATCGGAGTTCCTATATCATTGGAAAAATCTATCCCAAAATGAAACGCTAACTTGTGATAAATAGGGTGAATGCGCATACCCCAGCCATCCGATATTCTGCCAAAAGTAGGATATATCGAAGGGAGGTTGCCACTGGAAAGCAGATCCAAATCAGGATTGAGAAAGTCTATAGGACCGTTCTTTACATCAGTGCTCAGCGTGTTTACAATGGCGATCAGTTTCCGTTCTATCTCGTTTACGGTATTATCCAAGTAAGGGTCGTAAACAAAAGTCTTGTCCCGCTGATAATCCTGATTTACGTTGATATATGGCATTGCTTCGCCTTTCGTGGGGACTGGTGTCGGAATATCGACGATATCCAAGCGTTTGGCTATGGAATCTACGGTAGTGGCATAAGTCTCGATTTTGTTGCGGAGGTCTCTATTCTCCTTGTTCAGGAGTTCCAGCTTGTTCATCCCGTCTTGGTACGGTTTGCAGAGTCCGAAAAATAGCAAAGTTACACACAGCATCAAGACCAGCACTGCGGCTACGATGAAAGCAGACGTACGAGATACGGAGAAGCTTTTCTTCTCTCCATCCCAGCCGTATTGGTAGCTTATATTGAACTGCCGCTTGATCTTAAATTCTGGATCCATTCTCTCTTTTTTCTCTGTTTTTCGTGTATTTTCAGTTCATAGATATTCAAAGGCAGATTCAGTCAAGAAGAAACTAAGGATCCAGATACCTGTTGCCGTTAATAATCGCTATTGTCTTCAACAACAACTATCACATTGAGATCGGGGCGTAGTTAGTGGGAAAAGCCAGCTATTGATTTAAAGCTATGGTTTTTCTCCCTCACGCTCAAAGATGTTTGTGAAGTTATCATCAGAATAGACGGCGATGTTTAATTCCCGATTTTCATCGAATCCCAGCATGAAAGTCTTTGTTTCATCCAGTTTCCAGCCTATAAATCGGGACTCTTCTTTGACATAATAATCCTCGCCATGGAGACTGAGGCATTCGCTATAAATAGCCTCATAGGCATCTTCAGTCAGATTTTCTTTGTAGCGGATTGACCAGCCCACCATCCGAGATGTATCAGGATTTATATAGAGGGTGACCAGATAATATGTAGTAGGAAATTCCAAGGTAAATTCTTTGGCAACCGACCCGTTCTTGATCATAACAAAACCCTTGTTTTGCAGAGCTGAACGGGCTACGGAGAACGATTCTCCATAATAAAGACCCAATAAACCAGTTTGGGCAGAAATGCCTAAAACCATTAAAACAAAAGCTAAAACAAGTAGCATCTTTTTCATAAGTAATCCTCAACTATTTACTTGATAGCTACTCAAAGCACTTCAATAAATTTGTCAATTGTTAATGCTCGGTGCTTTGCCTTCAGTTAGCTGCCAAGTCCTATCGCAGGTGATGCTCTCGTAATTCCCTCGTGAAGCCCTCGTCCGACGAGGGAATCGCGAGGGAAGTGCCTCAGTGGCACCTGAGATTCAGGGAAGAAGGATTCACAAAAAAAGCTTGCACAAAAATGAATTTGAATTTTACCTGTTTACCAATAGTTTTTAACAAATTAAGGAGCGAGTAATGAAAGGATATTATCGTAACCCATGTATTCGGGGTGAACAAGTAGTTTTTGTTTCTGAAGATGACATTTGGACGGTTCCCGTAAATGGTGGAAGGGCAATTCGCCTGACTTCCAACCTGGGAATTATCAGTTCTCCGGTGCTTTCTGATGACGGCAAGTGGATTGCATTTGTCGGCAGAGAAGAAGGCGTTCCGGATATTTACGTGATGCCGGCGCTCGGCGGTCCCGCAAAACGAATTACCTGGCAAGGAAGCATGTGCAACATCATCGGTTGGCAAGACGGCAAAGTTGTTTATGCCTCGATGTATGGTGTGGCGATCATGCGGGAAACGTATTTATACGAAGTGAGCCCGGATGGCTTACCGCCCGTAAAACTCCATTATGGTCCTGCCAGCGGTATTAGCTTTGGAAAAAAAGGTGTAATTATAGCCCGTAACTCCGGTGATCCTGCCCGTTGGAAACGCTATCGGGGTGGAACTGCCGGATATTTGATGATAGACTTGAAAGGAAAAGGCGAATTTTGTAAATTCCTGGATCTCAAGAGTAACATCGCTTGCCCGATGTGGATCGGCGAGCGTATATACTTTATTTCGGACCATGAAGGAATCGGCAATATTTACTCCGTCAAGACTTCCGGTAAAGACCTCCAAAAACATAGCAAACATCAAGATTATTATGCCAGAGCTGCCAAAACAGACGGTAAATCGATTGTGTGGCAAGCCGGAGCAGAGATCTATTGCCTCGATGTAAAAAAGGATAAAGTCCACAATGTGGAGATTGAATACAACAGTCCCTTGGTGCAGCGAAATCGCAAATTTGTCAATACTGCCAAGCATCTCGATGGTTTCACGCTCAGTCCCGATGCCAGTTCTTTGGCACTGGAAGTGCGGGGTAAAGCCATTGTCATGGGAGCGTGGGAAGGCAGTGTCCAGCAATATGGTGCCAAGCATGGTGTCCACTATCGCTTAGCTACTATTTTACCAAATGATCAAGGCCTGCTCGTCGTATCGGACGAAGGAGACAAAGAGCATCTGGAGATCCATCCCCTCCGTAAAGACAATGCTGAAGCCACAAAGAAAATAAAAATCAAGAATTTTAGCAAAGCGGATATCGGAAGACCCTATGAACTGAGCGTGTCTCCTGATGGCAAAATGATCGCCCTCACTAACCACCGCAACGAACTATGCATCTTCAATATAGATAAAGCAAAGCTAATAGTAGTAGATCAAAACCACTTTGGGATGATCGATGGCTGTAGTTGGGCTCCCGATAGCAGATGGCTTGCCTATAGCATTGGCATAAACGAACGAAGCAACCTCATCAAGATATACAATGTGGAAACCAAGGATACTCAGATCGTATCAAATCCTGTAATAAATGACGTGGAACCCTGCTTTGATCCTGATGGCAAGTACCTGTATTTGATCTCGCAGCGCACATTTGAACCGGTGTACGACAGACTGCAGTTCAATACTGCCTTCTTGCATACTTTAAAGCCGTACTTAATCACGCTCCGAAAAGATATTACAAGCCCTTTCATACAAGAACCCAAGGCTTATGAGCCCCAACCGGAAAAGCCGGCACTACCCGTAAAGGGGAAAAAAGCAGAACCCAAAATAAAGTTGGTCGAGATCGATTTTGAGGGAATCTCGGATCGCATGATCGAATTTCCTGTCGATGCGCACAATTATGGCGGGATCGTGGCTCTGCCAAACAAAATCTTGTATTACAAGTACAATTGGGATCAGAAATCCAAGCCCGGTGAAAACCCGACTGTGGATCTTTTCATTTACGACATGGAGAAATGCTCTGAAAGCTTATGGCAAGGTGGAGTGTCCAATTATCAGGTCAATACCGACCATACTGCGGTCGCCGTAGAGATCAATAAGCAAATTCGTATCATCTCGACCAAGTTTGATGGCAAATCACCGTTACCATCTGAATCAGAACCGAACCGTACAACCGGTTGGGTGGATCTGAACCGCATTAGTATCGAGATCGATCCTGTTCCGGAATGGAAACAGATGTTCCGGGAAGCATGGAGATTACAAAAGTACTTCTTCTGGAATAGTGAAATGTCCAATATCAATTGGAATAAAGTGTTTGATCGCTATTATCCCCTGGTCGATCGCGTCGGCTGCCGTTCCGATATTTCGGATCTGGTATGGGAAATGCAAGGCGAATTGGGAACCTCACACTGCTATGAATTTGGTGGTGACTATCGCAATTCACCTCGCTATGGCTTTGGTAGATTGGGCGTGGATTGGCACTTTGATCCCAAGAAGAAGATGTGGAAGATTCAGCGCATTGTAAAAGGTGACTCTTGGCTCACCAAGGACCGTTCACCCTTTACAGCTCCGGGACTCAATGTTCCCGTGGGCAGCGGTGTGCTTGCCATCAATGGCGAAGCCCTGAGTGCAGATAATCCACCCGAAAAAGCATTGATTAATTATGCCGGAAAGATGGTACAGTTGACAGTTTGTGATGAAAAAGGCAAGAGCGTCCGTACCATTTCTACGGTCGCTATGAATGATGAAACTCCTGCTCGTTATCGGGATTGGGTGGAGGCAAATCGCCGTTATGTGCACGAGAAATCGAAGGGCAAGGTCGGCTACATCCATATTCCCAATATGCAAACAGAGGGACTGAGAGAATTTCACCGCTATTTCCTGGTAGAACTGGATTATGACGGCCTGCTTGTGGACGTACGTTACAATGGTGGCGGTTCTGTTTCGCAATTACTGCTCGAAAAGCTGGCACGCAAGAGAATCGGATACGACCAGACGCGCTGGTTTGGCACCTCACCATATCCGGGAGATTCCCCCGCCGGATCCATGGTCTGCCTTACCAATGAACATGCCGGCAGTGATGGCGACATCTTCTCGCACGCCTTCAAGCTGATGAAACTGGGTAAATTGGTAGGGAAGCGTACCTGGGGCGGAGTGATCGGTATTTGGCCACGTCATTGGCTGGTCGATGGCACTGTTACTACTCAACCGGAGTTTTCTTTCTGGTTCAAGGATGTGGGCTGGGGTGTAGAAAACTATGGCACAGACCCGGATGTCGAGGTCGACATACTCCCGCAGGATTATGCCGCAGGTCGCGATCCGCAACTGGATAAAGCCATTGAAGTGGTGCTAAATGATGTAGAGACAAACCCACCGCTGAGACCAAACTTTGAAGAACGACCCAAATTGGGATAAACAGGATACTATATATCACAACGCCGGAGCTTGTCTTCGGCGTTTTTTTTCTGGATCTTTGAGACCGTTGAATTGTTGGGTTGTAGGGCGAAGCCCTACCCAAAAGAGGGGTGGTGGGTGGGAATAGATTATGAAATTGACCGTTTTCGAGGCTCTTGTCGAGCAAACTGATAGATTACAACTTATTTGCGCAACGCTCTAAAAATGCATGTTTGTGCTTTGTCAACAGCATAGGCTTGTGAAGGGCTCTAACAGGGATTGACTACTTCATCGGCGCATTCTCGATACAGAGGTAAGCGCCACTGATACTCCTGACGGATCTCCTCCTGTGTCTTGTCCTGAAACAACGGTCGGGGAGAAAGGCAAAGCCTCCGATAGATCGTTTCCCAAGGTGTATCTATGAATATAACTCGAGACGGGATTTGCTTCAGATGTTGGCGATTGAGGGGGGATAGAACACAGCCGCCACCTGTTGCGATGACGGCTGTAAATCTGGGATTATATATTTGTGGTGGTGTTACAATCAAATCCGCACTGCGAAGCAAGATATCAGTTTCGAGAGCTCGGAAATATTCCATCCCTCCGGCACTGATGATCTCTGCAATACTCTGTCCTCCGCGCGCTTCCAGCTCTTCATCCAGATCCAGAAACTCAGTTTTCTCCTGTTCTGCCAGCCACCTGCCATAGGTGCTTTTGCCGGAACAAGTGAAGCCTATGATGTAACAAAACAAGCTTATAACGTTTCCTTATCCAATCAAACGGGCAGTGATCTCGGCTTCCACAGCCTGGGCGATGCTCTCAATTTTTGCTATCAAGATAGCAGAACGTTGGGTTACATCGTCGATAAAGCTCTGGGTATTGACACTCTTGATATTGATCAGAATGTTGTAGTAGGCGGCTTTGGCAGCAGCAAGAGCAGTCAGAGCGGCGACACCGGCATCCGATAAAGCATTGGTGTTACCCACCTTGCCCACTTTGGCAGCCAGTTCTGCTGCTTCCAGTGAAAGCTCCAGAGTCTCAAAGGGGATCATGATCGCATTCTGTGTAGTCTGTTCCATTTGCGCATTACGCAGTGCGATCTCTTCCTCTGTTTTCTTGGGAAGGCGCATGGCATCCATCATGGCATAGAATGCATCGGTATCTTTATCGATACAATGAATTGCTCTTTCTTTGATATTCTGTCCAATCGGAGCAAAGGTACGAACATCGCTTTGGACAGCTTCGTAGCCTTTTTTATCGATCGTCAGATTCGAGACCATCGCCGAAAGCGCACCGGACATTGCAGCACAGAGGGCAGCAACACTACCGCCTCCGGGAGCCGGAGCATCTGTGGAGAGCAGGTCGCAGAATTCATCCACACGCAGTTTGACCAAAGTATCTGTCTTTGCTATTGCGTATTCAATGATCTTTTTATCCAGTTCAAAGGGTGCCAATTCGGCCAGTCCCATCGACTGTACGGCAGTTTCCAGGATCATCTGTTCGGGGATCCCGGTACTTTCATTCATTTTACTCAAGTAGTATTTGCCCGCTTCCAATAAAGCTGCTTTGGGGGTTAAACCCACCAGTTCGCTGCCAGTAACTTGGATTCCCATTTCGGTGGCGAGTTCACGGACTTTGTCCAGCACAATATGAGGTGGAGTAATCTTGTAATTGGTGAGGTTAATACTGATCTGGGCACGGTTGTAGCCGTCGATGTACCAGCCTACGGCTTTGCAATTGGGAAAGAGACCGGGAGTGATGACTTTGTTGCCATTGGCATCTTTGACCAGCTTGCCGGCTGCATCACGGGCAGGTTTGCCACTTTCACGAATCGTAAGTGCCAGCTCGTGTGCTTTCTTTTTGTCGCGCGTATTGAGGTTAATATTGTAAGCTATTAGAAATTCACGGGCACTGATAGCGGTGGCACCGGATTTGGCATTGAAAGCATGAGGTCCGAAGTCCGGTTTCCAGGCTGGATCTTTGGCTTTTTCGGCCAGAGCTTCATATTCACCACTGCGGACAGTTGCCAGATTGCGCCATTCCTCTTTGGAAGCGGCATTTTCATAGAGATATACCGGGATACTCAGTTCACTGCCAACTCTGGCACCGAGCTTTCTGGCATATTCAGCGCATTCTTCCATCGTGATATCCGAGATTGGGATAAAGGGGCATACATCTGTGGCACCCATGCGGGGATGCTCGCCATGGTGCTTTGTCATGTCGATCAATTCGCTGGCTTTCTTGATAGCCATAAACGCTGCCTCGACTACATAGTCCGGATCACCAACGATAGTAAAAACTGTACGGTTAGTATCAGCTCCGGGATCGACATCCAGGAGGACTACGTTATTTACACTGCGTATTACTGCTGCAATGGCATCCAATATCTGCATGTCACTGCCTTCGCTAAAATTGGGGACGCATTCAATTAGTCTCATGATTCACCTCTGGTTTTATGTAATTTTACTTTGATAATCTTCTTATCTGTCGCTTGTAAGATCTGAATGCGATATTCTGCAATGGTGAGGGATTGACCTTGCACGGGGATGCGCTCCAATTGATCGAGAATCAATCCTGCCAAAGTCTCATAGTCACCTTCCGGAAGCTCGATATTGTATTCATCTGCCAACCGATCGATGTCCACATCCGCTTGCACTAACCACGTGTTGGGGGCTACTTGCTCCACTTCTTTGTTATCTTCTTCAGTATCGTATTCGTCTTCGATGTCGCCGACGATTTCTTCCAGGATGTCTTCGATAGTGACCAAGCCGGAGGTTCCGCCATAGGCATCGACCACAATAGCCATACTGCGTCGTTTGAGCTGCATTTCTTTGAGGAGTACATCCAGATCCATATTTTCCGGCACAAAGAGCGCTTCATGAATGATCTGTCCGGCACACACTTCCGGTGTGCAGTCTTTTTTGAGTATATCATAAAGGATCAGTATTCCCACGATGTCATCCAAGTTTTGACGATAGACGGGATAGCGGGTAAAGCCTTCTTTCTTTGCGATCTCGATGATCTCCGGGATAGTAGCAGACTCCGGTATTGCCACAATGTCCGTTCGGGGAATCATGACGTTCACTGCATCTTGCTCGTGAAAGTCCAGGGCATCTTCGATCATCTCCAATTGCGGATCACTCATTTTATCATCCGTAGCTTGAGAAAGCAAAAAAGTCAGATCATCTCGGGTAAGATAATTAAATTGATTTGAATCCTCTATCTTGAGCCATTTACGGAGTTTGGTATTGATATAAGAAACAATGGCGACAAATGGTTTCAGAATGTAATAGAAAAACATGATGAGGGGAAAGAACATCGGCACAATCTTGTCTGCATGATCACGAAAGATAGATTTGGGCATGATCTCACCAAACATCAGCACCAATGTTCCAATCAAAAGAGAGGTGTATTGGGCAGGAAAGTACTGAGATTGCAGTTCGTGCGCGACAAATGTAGCCACGGACGCCAATATCACATTCGAGATATTGTTGCCGATCAGGGTCGTCCCCAGTAGCCTATCCGGTTTACGGATAAACGCCAGAAGCTGAGCCTTGCTTTTACTCTTCTTTGCTTCTTGCTCCAGGGTGATTTGATTGATCGAGATTGCCCCGGTTTCAAAACCGGAAAATAGGAAAGAAATAGCCAGGAACACCAATAGAATTAACAGTGTTGATAGGACCATCATCAGAGTCATTTATTCGTTAACCTTCTCATTCCTCCATGCTATACGCAAGGATTGGACAAATTCATTTATGTCTCCAGCCAAGAAACCATCCAAATTATAGCTTGTCAAGTTAATTCTATGGTCGGTCACCCGGGACTGGGGAAAATTGTAGGTACGAATCTTGGCAGATCTGTCTCCGGTGCTTACCTGAGCTCTGCGTTGCTTGGAGATTTCCTGTTCCTGCTTGCTGATCTGATCGTCCAGCAAACGTGCCATCAAGACCTTCATGGCTTTGGCTTTATTCTTGATCTGGGATTTCTCGTCCTGGCAAGTAACTACTATGCCCGTAGGGACATGGGTAATACGCACGGCAGAGTCGGTGGTATTGACGCTCTGTCCACCATTGCCGGAACTGCGATAAACATCGATCCGGATGTCTGCATCAGTGAGTTCGACATCGATCTCATCTGCTTCCGGGAGCACTGCGACACTCACCGCGGAAGTATGGATTCTGCCACCGGATTCGGTCACTGGTATTCTTTGGACACGATGTACGCCGCTTTCAAAGCGCATCATGCCATAGACATTTTCGCCATTGAGTTGAAATACTATTTCTTTAAACCCGCCCAGACCTGTTTCATTGCTGTCGAGCAGCTGCAGATTCCAGCCCATACGTTCCGAGTAATAGGAATACATGCGCCACAAATCCTGTACAAAGAGAGCAGCTTCTTCCCCACCGGTTCCGGCGCGGATTTCGATGATGGCATTTTTGGTATCCATCGGATCATTGGGAATCAGCAATTCACGCAAGTCCAGTTCACACTTTTCGAGCTGCTCTGCCAAGTCTGTCAATTCCTCTTTGATCATGGTGTTCATGTCAGAATCACTTTCATTATTCAAGAGCACCTTGGCTTCTTCTATTTGTGTTTCGATGCTTTGATAACGAAGCCACACTTCACTGATGTCACTGAGCTCACGAAATCTCCTCATAATTGTACGGAAGTTTCTGGCATCACTGATTATTGCCGGATCGGCAACCTTGGTTCTAAGCTCTTCCAGCTCTTCTTCAAAAGCCTGGAGTTTGTCTCTTGGGATCATTTTGAATCCTCTATTATCTTCACGTTGTGAGTACTATAATCAATATCCAATGCGGCTTTCATCGCGACTAATGCCGTCTCCACCATACTGTCGTCCGGAGGCTGGGTCGTGATCTTTTGCAAAGCCATGCCCGGTACGGTCATGAACTTCACCAGTGGATGGTTGATATTACGACCGGAGAATTTTAGTACTTCGTAGCTAATCCCTGAAACTACGGGAAGCAGCAGCATATGATACGCCAAACGAACCAGCATTGGCACCGGAGCTTTGAGAATAAATACCGAGACCAAAGTGTCGGTGATCGAAAACAACAAGATCGCCACCAACAGGACAAAGAACATAAAGCTGGTGCCACACCGTGGATGGATTGTGGATTGCAGCTGGATGTTTGCCACGGTTAGTTCCACGCCTTTTTCATAGGCATTGACGTTTTTATGCTCGGCACCATGATACTGGAAGACCCGATGCACATCTTTCATCAAACTGATAGCCCAGATGTAGATCACGAAAAAGACAATGCGCAGCCCCCCGGCAAAGAGATTGAAATATAAATCTTGCTTGGAGAGATGCATCATATCAGACAATTTGTAGGGCAATAGTCCAAACAGCAGAAATGCCAGACCAAAGGCGATCACATAACTAAATATTTCCTGCGTCTGCTGCCAAAGCTTCGATTGCTGTTTGTTTGTCTTGGCTTTGGCATCAGGTTCCAAGTCCAGTTCCCATCTGCTTGCCGAAAACGTCAAAGTCTGAATCCCGATAATCATCATTTCGATCAGGGACACAAAACCACGCACCAGCGGAATTCCAAAGAACTTCACTTTTTGCGTGATACTGGTGAAGGCTTGCTTTTTGAGCTCAATCGTTCCGTCTTTGCGACGCACAGCGGTTGCCAGTGCTTCCGGTCCGCGCATCATAACGCCTTCGATTACGGCCTGGCCGCCAACGGCTATTTGTTTCTTTTCTGTCATAAAATATCCTTAGTTAAACAAAAACGCCATCCCCCACTCCGAAACGGATATGGAAAAATGGCGTAAAAAAAGTTGAAAAACTCTATTCTTCGCTTTTCAGATTGTACTTTTTATTGAACTTTTCGACGCGGCCGGCTGTATCCAGAAGCTTCTGCTTACCGGTGTAGAAAGGATGACAAGCGCTGCAGATCTCGACCTGAAGATCACCTTTGGTAGATCCGGTCTCAAATGTGTTACCGCAAGCGCAACGAACGGTCACCTTGTTGTATTTAGGATGAATTCCCTGTTTCATTTATAATTCTCCTTCAGAAAGTTACACTGTTTTGAACCAATGAAATTAGGTGGCATCTAATGTCAATGATTATTTGTAACTTTATCCGGGTAGAGGCTATTAGCGCTTGAGTCATGTACCCCCAAATCTGCTCTGGCTTATTAACATAAGCTGGCAAAAAATTCATTGACGGATAATCGGGATATGTAAAGAATGCGATACATGAGGAACTGCCTCTTGTGAAAGATTTGATTTTGTTTTATATCTATTATGCGGTTGCAGTCACAGACTAAACTCTATGGCTGCTGAGTTATCATAACAATGTCGTAAAACAGGCAATCCTGCTCTTGCAAAACAGGGTTCATTGATATTAACAGATTTATAAGCAAGGAGAAGATCATGCTTAGAAAACTATTCGTCTCACTCTTCGTAGTTTTGATGATCAGTATGGTATGGGGACAAGCCACCAATCCTGCCCCCCAATCAATGCCATACACACAAGACTTTTCAGCTTTAGCACACACAGCCACAGCCTATCCTGCCGGTTGGCAAGGTTGGCAATTAGCCGGTAGCCCCGGTGCAGATTTCAAGACAACTGTTGCCGCATCGGACAGAGCACTATTGGCTTCCAGTACCGCTGCCACAACTTCTGGTGGTGCCCATAATTACAACGGTACCATTGGCGCCCTCAATTCCAGCTCTGTTGACGTGTCACTCGGCTTAGCTCTGAATACTACAGGGCGTCAGGCCGTAACGGTAGCCTATAGCATTATGACGATCAGAAATCCCTATGATGGTGGCTCCAATACGCGTCTCAATGATGTTACTCTCCAATACCGCGTCGGTACTACCGGAGATTTCATTACCCTCACCGGGATCGAATATCAAAATAATACCACTACCCAGACGACAGCAGTTACCACACCCCAGAACTCTCTTTTAAAATCGATAGTTCTGCCTGCTGCCTGCGATAACCAAGCTGAAATCCAGATTCGTTGGGTTTCAAAGCAAGTCAGCGGTGGCGGATCTCGGCCCAGCTTTGCCCTGGACAATATCAGCGTAACCGGTACACTTTTAGCCGGTCCCAGCATTGCTGTCCTGGCAAACTTGACTGCTTTTACCACGATCGTGGGCACACCCTCTGTAGCCCAGACTTATACCCTCTCAGGATCAAACCTTACCGGCAATATTACTATTACTGCACCCGTAGGTTATGCAATCTCTACCAACGGTGGAGTAAACTATGCAGGTACCGGCAGCGTAGCATCAAGCTTCAATGGCTTGATTTATGTCCGGATGACTGGAGCCACTGTCGGACCTTTCAGCGGCAACATTGCTCACGCCAGTACAGGTGCCACTACAATCAATACACCTGTGAGTGGCACAGTCGAGAGCATTCCAGTACCTATGATTGAAGCAACTGGTACTCTTAGTGCATTCAGTGCTTATGTCGGATCTCCTTCTGCAGCCCAGAGCTATACCCTGACCGGAACAGCCCTGACTTCCCCTATCAGCATCACTCCTCCCGCTGGCTATGTGGTCTCTACTGATGGTGGAACCGTTTATGCTGCTACCGGAAGTGTAGCTGCAAACTACAACGGCTTGATTTATGTCCGTTTGACCGGCACAACTCTTGGTGCCTATTCTGGAAATATTGTTCATGCCGCAACCGGAGTTACATCCGTTAACTTGGCAGTTACAGGCGATGTCATCGCAGTTCCTGCAGCTGAACTGCTCATGGTCGAGAATTTCGCATATACAGTAGGAACTACCTTGGTATCCAATGGCTGGACCGCGCACAGTGGTGCAGGTACAGCATCTCCGCTAGTTGATGCCATGAACCTCACCTACACCGGTTATCCTTCCGTGACAGGCAACAGTGCCAAGCTCACCGGTGTGACCGGAGAAGACGTTAACAAAGCCTTCACAACTCAAAATTCAGGCGATGTATATTGCTCATTCCTGATGAACCTCACGACTGCCAAAACTACTTTTGATTATATGTTTCACATTTCTTTAGACTTCAAGGGTAGATTGTTCGTGCAACGTGATGCAACAAACGGTATCAGATTTGGTCTATCCAAAGGTTCTACTACTGAATCTGTAGTCCAATTTACACCTTATAGCTATGCCTTGGCAACCACTTATCTGGTGGTAGTAAAATATAGTATGATCCCTGGAGATGCCAATGATATAGTATCTCTGTGGATCGATCCCAACTTCAGCGGTGCCGAACCAACTCCGACTCTTACAATCGGTGCTACTGACACAACTTCAGACACTTCAGGTATCGGCGCTATCGCTCTGCGTCAGGGATCAAATACTCCCGGGGGTTACTTCGATGGCTTCCGCGTGAGTAATTCCTGGTCTCTACTTTGGGAAAATGTCGTCCTCCACCCGGTCATCGAAACTACCGGTACTTTGTCACCTTTCGTAATGATTGCCGGTGTTCCTTCGGAACGTCAGTTCTATCACCTCAGTGGTTCTCAGCTCAGTGCTAATATCGAAGTAACAGCACCAACCGGATTCCAGCTCTCAGTAGACGGTAATGACCCCTGGACATCTTCCTTGTCCGTTGGTTCTACCTTTGATGGAGATATCTTTGTCCGCATGAGCGCTGCAACTGCCGGCTTATATTCCGGAAACATCACTCATAGCAGCGGAACAGCCACAGTAGTAAATGTTGCCGTGGAAGGTGAAGCACTTGCTCCGACTGGTGTTATCAATGCCAATCACACCTTTACTGCATTCACAACACCTGCCGGAACTCCTTCCGCTGTACAAACTTATGCACTCTCCGGAACGGATTTGGCTGCAGATTTGTTTGTCACTGTAGATGCGCCTTTCCAGGTAAGCGTTAGTGGCCAAAACAACTGGCTGACGATGCTGACTCTGGCTCCCACATTTAATGGTAATATCGATGTTCGCCTCAATTCAGCTTCCATCGGTAATTTTAATACCACTCTGATGAATTTCAGTGATGGTGCCCAAAACAAGAACTTTGCCCTCACCGGTGAAGCCACATCTTCCGGTGCTGCCGGCAATCTCTTCTTCTCTGAATATGTAGAAGGTGGATCTAACCGCAAAGCCGTGGAAATCTTCAATGGCACGGGTGCCGCCGTTAACTTGGCTAACTACACCCTCAATAAACAGACAAATGGCGCAGGTGACTTTGGTGGAAACCTCACATTAACCGGAACCTTGGCAAACAACGATGTTTATGTGATCGTGCTTTCCAATGCGACCGGTTCACTTGTGGGTGAGCCCTATGTCGACCTGGCTACTACATCCAGTGTGATGAGCTTTAATGGTAACGATTGCGTAGCTCTCTATCACAATGGTGTTCAGATTGATGTGATCGGTATAGTAAATCAAGTAACTCCCAACTGGGGTGCAGATGTGACATTCGTGAGAATGCCCAATATCACAGCACCCAGAACAGATTGGACACTCGCAGAGTGGATCAGTTACCCGATAGATACTGTCGAATATCTCGGCTCACATAACTTCACTCCCGGTGTGCAGCTTGCTGCTACTCCTACCTTTGCACCGCCAGCCGGACTGTATTTCAGCACAACTAACGTTACAATAGCAACGACTACTCCAGCTGCTACCATCCGTTACACCATAGATGGAACAGATCCCACCATGACCGTGGGCACTATCTATAGCGGTCCCGTTGCTGTTAGTGCAAATACTACCCTGAAGGCTGTCGCCTATGCTACTGGCTTTACAGTTAGCCCCGTTGCATCAGCGGTTTATAGCTTCCCCATCAATGTTTCCAATATCGCTGCGCTGCGTGCACAGACCACAGGAACGCAGGTCTATACTCTGACCGGCCCAGCCGTCCTCACATATCAAAGAGCCACTCGCAATCAGAAATACATCAAAGACACTACTGCTGCGATCCTCATTGATGACGCTGCCGGCATTATCACCACTACTTACAACGTAGGTGATGGTATCACTGGTATTTCGGGAACACTTACTTCTTATGCTGGGTTACTCCAGTTTGTTCCTGTTATCAATACTGCTGCTGCTACATCCACAGGCAATGCAGTGGTTCCTGAAGTGCGCACACTTGCCAGCTTGACCAGTGCAGACCAAGCTAAGCTGATCAAAGTGCTCAACGTAAACTTCACGACCCCCACCGGAGCATTTGCAGAAAGCGCAAACTACCCCATCACAGATCCCAGCGGAGCAGCAATCTTCCGTACCGGATTTACTCTTTCTGATGGTGCAAATTACATAGGTACAGATGTACCCACGACTGCCAAAGATATCGTATGTTTCGTGGGACAGTATAATGCAGATATGCAGATCACACCTCGTACCCTGGCGGACTTCACAGATTCAGTCGTGGGTACTCTGGATATGCCCGTTGTGACGATCGTACGTAATGGTGCAAACGTCGAATTGAGCTGGCCTGCCGTAAGCGGCGCTACCAATTACAGACTGATGGCATCCGATGATCCTTATACCGGATTTACCCTTGTCGTGAATACTGCAAATACTACTTACACTACAGCAGCCGGCAATGCCAAGAAATTCTATAAGGTAATTGCCACAAACTAAAGCACTGTAGAGACAATTCGTCTCTCCCAATATACCGAGCCACCCGACCACCGGGTGGCTCTTTTTTTTAAGAGCATGAAATAGATTTGAAATGTCTGATATGGAATTCACAGCGCTAAACCCTTTTCTATTCATTCTTTGAGCTCAGTAGCGCTATGGACTTCATGACTGACTATCTTTCCACGCATATTCTTGAAGTCCACTCCGGCGTTGAGGTTAGGTTCTTTCCCAAGTCTTTTGGAGCCGGCCTGAACTCCAAGTATGCACGGAGGTAGTGTGTACTCCGGTTGTCATGACATGAACCTCGTATAAACCCACAGCCGGGACTACCCCTGAAAACTGTAGGTCAAAACGGAGATATGTCTGCGCCGTGCCATCAGTGCCCTTTTCTTCAATCGGGGTGATTCCCTCGTGATCACCTCGTGAAGCCCTTGTCGCCACGAGGGAATCGCCACGGAAGTGCCACGGTTTTACCCCACAGAGAAGTAACATCAATCGTAGTAACTCGCTGCGACCTTGATTTGAAAATATTCTTGACAAACATTTAATCATGTTTTCTTTAGATTTCGTGTCATAGTTTGATCCGGAAGAATTCGATTTTGGGTTTGAATATTATCCGGCTAAATGGTGGCAACACTTTTTCAGGAGGAACAGTGTGATGAATCGAAAGATTGGATTCATATTGGTTTTTGTATTGCTACTTTTTCTGGCAGCCTGCGAGGAAAAGATTTTGGAACCTACCGTATATATCCCGGATAATGCGGATCATGCTATGTTGTTTCGGCGCGAGGTTTATACCGACGGCTACAATTTTACAATCGGTTACAACAACGGTTTGATCAGACCCACAATTGTGAGACTGAGCTGGGGTATTCACCCCTCCGGACTCGATTCCAACTATCTGGCAACTAAGCTTTATCGAGATGGCACACTGATCAAAACCATCAATTCCCGAGAGGTGTTCGAGTTTACGGACGTCAATCTGACCCAAGACAGGTATTATACATATACAATCGCTCAGCTCGTGAATACCGGCATGAATGTATATGATACTCTGACGGTAAAGACGCCTTCTATTGCCGCCCCCACCCTGGAGTTATCTGTCCCAAGTAGCTCTGTGGTAAAGCTCTTTTGGATTGATAGATCGGATATTAGCGGAGCATTTGTCGTCACCCGCAACAATATAGAGCTTAACACGTTTGTCACTTTCATCGATGGAGTGTACTCCTATGCCGATACCCAAGTTTATCCCAACAACAACTATACTTACCATGTTTACAAAGATGGTGATTTTGATCAGACTGCGGTAGTTCAGCAAAGTGTGTATGTGCAGAGCACACTCACGACTCCGGTATTACAATCTGTAACCCAGGAGTTTGATGGTGTTCGCATACAATGGACTGACCTCAGTACTGCCGAAGATCAGATCAAGATTTATCGCAAGCTTTATGGTGACCCTGACACTGCTTACAGCGTCGTGGGATCTATCCTGTTGCCAAATCAAACCGAATTCTTGGATCGAACTTTCCATTACACAGGCCAACGCTATACTTACGCTGTGTCCGCGGTAAACAGATATCTCTCCCCCCCCGTAGAGACTCCCAAGTCAAACGATGTGAGCATTACTTATGGCCAGATCGAGTCCAGCATTTTTGACTTTGAAGACAACGACCTGACTCCGTTCGTGATGAATGGCAACGTTCCGTGGACATTGGTAAATGGTGGTAGTTCGAAGGGCTGGACAGCCAGTTCCGGAAACCTTAATAACTATCACACTGGTAACAGTGAAATGAATTATTTTCACAACATACCATTCGAGGCAACAACCACCATTGAATTCGATATAAAGTCTATTCATCAAACAGCTATAATCGTTTTAAGTTCTATGCGAATCAATCTTTAGCCGTAGATACTTCTGCCTCTTCCGACTGGCAGACTTACAGTCTTTCTTTTCCCAATACCAGCTATTATGGCAGCTTCCGGTGGTCATTTACCAAGGACTCATATGCAGCGGGCGGGGATGACTACGCATGGGTAGATAACATCCGCATCAGCTATATCGATAATACCGGCACAAAAGTCTATGTGGACCTGGGAGGTCAGAAATGAAACGATTATTAATGCTGCTTATCATCGGCATAGCTATCACCAGTCTCGGTGCGCAACTGGCAAGCTCTTTTAGAAACCAATCCACCGGCGGTGTTTTGGATGATGAACTGGATATGATGTTTAATGGTGTGGACCTGGCATACATCCAAGGCTCTCATATTTACACCAATCTCAGCAATTTTGAAGGTAACGACAAGCTCTTTGCAAATCAAGATACGAACCGCTTCTTGCTGGCGATGGCTGCCGCTTACCCTTGGAATCCGGAAATGAAGTATGCTTTGGTCTATAAGTATTGGGACAACAAGACCCCTAATTCATATATTTTTAACGCAGTGAACTACAGCCTGTATGGTGAAGGTGACTTTGATCAATTGTGGCAGAGTTATGACGATACCAATGGGAATGGCCTCTACGACCGTCTTAGTAGTGATAGATTGATACTTAGTAAATACTCCACCTCTTCCGGCGAGAGCTTTGGATTCAACAATACCTGGAAACGAAAAAACAATATCATGGGTCTCTTGGTGAGTTTGAATCAAAATGAGTCCGGAGATAACTATTCTCACGGTTTACTGAATACTGTACAAATTAGCTCTAACACACCTACCTATGATTTGAACCAATTGGTTCAAACCTTTGATGAGAACGATCCATTTGTCATCATCGACTCCGTGAGAGTGCATTATGCCGGGATTTTTGATAAAAAGATCAAAGATAAGAACCTCCATGCCAAGCTGGCATATGGCATTGTTTACGGTCAAAGGGAGTTCTTGATAGAGCCCTCATTTAACCTCATCGAAAGTGAATCTCAAAACAGCGAACGTGGTTTGCACGAAACTATTACCGGAGTAACCAAGACGGACGAAGAATATCGGAATAAACAGACTGATGATGGTTTTGAAGGGAAACTGGCAGTGACCTATCGCAAACACTTGACTCGTACAATCAATCCCAAAAACGGTGCATTCATGCAAATTGGCATCTATGGTGGATGGAACAGTTTAGACACCAAATCGAGTGTGATTCGGGACCTTCTGGATGATTCTACAGGTAATCTGAATACTGTCATCAGTAGTACGGAAAGGAATTCTACCTTGAGTGACGGAACTACAGCAGGCCTCATCTGGGGCGGAATGATGAAAGTACAGGGAAGCCTGGGGAAAACAGCCTCTTGGGGTATTGGCATGGATTATCAAGTCAGTGCTCAGACATTTGACTACGACTATTCAACCAGGTCATTTGGAGTATCAGAAACCACCACGGATGATATCTTTGTTTCTAGTACGACTACCAACCAATCACTACTGGGAAAGGGCAAGACCGAAACAACCGTGGAGAGCCTGGTAATCCCTACGGGCTTGGAATATTGGTTTACCCGCAATCAAAAGTGGGCATTCCGCTGCGGCTCTGTGTTTACTCAATCAAATACCACTAAACAAGAGCAGCGCACTCCTACAAGCAGTACACCATTTACAACTGTCTCTGAAGATGCGGACGGCAACGTGAGTGTCGATGTGTCTGACAATACCTATACCAGTACAGTATCGACCCTAAAAACAAAGAATTCAAACTCCGTCATGACTTACGGCTTTGGATTTAAAGCCAATGACAATTTGCAAATAGATCTCATGGGTGTATTCGAGACCACTAACGTAGATGTAATCAATACTACATTCTTCCGTAATCTACGTTTATCCTTCTCTTACCACTTCTAAAGCATCCGTAAATTAACTATAGGCAGGACAAAATGTCCTGCCTATTTTTCTGCGTATTGAATTATTGGGTTGTAGGGCGGAGCCCTACCCAAAAGAGGGGTGGTGGGTGGGATTAGATTATTAAATTGACCGTTTTATAGGCATTTGTTTACCATATTGATAGATTACAACCACGCACAACGGTCATTGGCTGTACTCCATTTTGCGCAAAAAAAAAAAGAGAAGCCTAACACGTAGTCTTCTCTTCTTATCTCGTAATTTACTTGAATTACTTATTCAGGTCTTTAGCTTTGATGTGGTCTTTTTTGGGAGCTTCAGCAGCGCCTTTGACAAATTCAATAATCGCCATAGGAGCAGAATCGCCTTTGCGGAACCCGGCTTTGAGCACGCGGGTGTATCCACCGTTACGATCCATCATAGCAGGAGCTATTTCATCAAAAAGCTTTTTGACCAGGGTACGGCTGCCCAATACGCTATAAGCGAGACGACGGCCATGGACGGTATCTTGCTTTCCATAGGTGACAACGCGTTCGGCGAAACGACGCATTTCTTTTGCTTTGGCCAAGGTCGTGGTAAGTCTGCCATAAATAACAAGAGATTTCACCAAGTTACGCATCATCAAGCGACGATGGTCAGCTTCAATTCCGAATTTTCTACCTTCAAGTCTATGTCGCATGTTTCACCTTCTTTTTAACTGTTGGAACCGGTTTGCGGGGAGGAGTTGCGGTGGAGATGGCGACAGCCACATCAGCTTCCGGTGCTTCCTCTATTTCGGCTATGGGACGGACGCCTCTACTCTTGGCTTCTTTGATCTTATGATAGATCGTGTCCACATCCATGCCCAGTTCCAGATCATATTTTTTAAGTTTAATGATAATTTCTTCCAGCGATTTCTTGCCGAAATTGCGGAATCTCAACATGTCTGCTTCCGTCTTGGAGACCAGTTCACCAATGGTATCGATTTCTGCCGCTGCTAAGCAATTGGCAGCACGAACCGTCAGTTCGATCTCTTTGACACTCATTTTGAGGATACGTTCTTTCTCTTCCAGTTCCGGATCGAGCTCTACGTCACGGATGTATTCCGGTTCGGTCTCAAACAAGCACATTTTGGAGAACATATCTTTGAGGATCTTGGCAGACAGATAGACGGCATGATTGGGCTCAACTGCGCCGTTGGAATGAACTTCCAAAATCAATTTGTCATAGTTCATTCTTTCTTTGACGCGTTGGTGCGTAACGCTGAAATTTACCTTGAGAATCGGAGAATAGATCGCGTCGACAGGTATAAAACCAACAGCTTTCCCTTCGGGATTTTGTCTGTCAGCAGATACATATCCACGACCAATGCCGATAATCAGTTCAATTCTCAGCTCAACGTCTTCTGTCACTTCCAGCAGATAGAGGTCTTTGTTGATAATTTTAATACTGGTATTTTCTTGAATCATTGAGGCAGTGACAATTCCCTTGCCTTTGTGGTCCAGAACTACCGTAACTTCTTCGATCGAATTGGAGTAAATCACCAGTTGCTTTAGCCTGAGAATAAGATCGATATAATCGGAATTGGTCCCAGGAATCGGTGCAAACTCGTGATGCAGACCTTCGATACGAACAAAACGTACAGCAGCTCCTTGAATCGATGACAAGAGAACTCTTCTTAAGGTATTACCGAGAGTAGTACCAAAGCCGGGTTCTAATGGACCGATTTCGAACTTACCGTAGTTTTTGCTGTAGGTCGATTTGTCATAATCGACTGTTTCTGGCATCTGTAACGGTTCGAGATACATCATAGGAGACTCCTCGCTAAAAGCATTATTTGGAGTAGAACTCAACGATTAGACGGATGTCCACATTCGTAGGAATTTCAGTCGCCGCAGGAATTGCTAAGAATTGCCCGCGTTTATTTTCTTTGTCGATCGTCAGCCAAGAGTAAGGAGATGTAGCAGCGGTTCTTTCCATGCATTCATTGATCATAGAATTACTGCGGCTTTTTTCACGTATTTCAACGATGTCTCCGGGCTTGACTAACAATGAAGGGATATCAACTTTTTTGCCATTGACCAGGAAATGACCATGCGTGACGAATTGTCTCGCTTGCATTCTGGTGACGGCGAATCCCATACGATAAACTACGTTGTCCATTCTACGTTCCAACATTTGCATCAAATTCTCGCCGGTAACTCCAGCCATTTTTTCTGCCTTGAAGTAGTAGTTTCTGAACTGTTTTTCCAAGAGGCAATAGGTAAGTCTGAGTTTTTGTTTTTCTCTCAGATGCACACCATAGTCGCTAAGTTTGCGACGCATGTTTTTACCATGCTGTCCTGCAGGGAATTTGCGTTTTTCAAGTATCTTGTCATACTTGGCTACACCAAAGAGGTTCTCACCAAATTTACGACACAGTTTTGCTTTAGGTCCTGTATATCTTGCCACAATTTACCTCGCTTAGATTCTTCTGGTTTTGGGCGGACGGCAACCGTTATGTGGAATCGGTGTTTCGTCTTTGATCATAGTTACTCTGATACCGGCAGCATTTACCGCACGAATAGCAGATTCTCTTCCACCGCCGGGACCTTTTACAATCATACCGACTTTATTAATTCCCATTTCCTGGCCGACTTTGGCAACTTCACTGGCAGCCATCTGCGCAGCAAATGGAGTGCTCTTTCTGGAGCCTTTGTTACCGACTTTACCGCCGCTGGACCATGCTAATACGTTACCGGCTTTATCTGTCAACGAGATGATCGTATTGTTAAAGCTGGAATGAACGAAAATGAGTCCTTCGTCAAAAGCAAGGCGTACACGTTTTTTCTTTACTCTGGTTTTCTTTGCCATAGCTTTATCTCCTATTTCTTCTTCTTAATAGCGCCGGCGCGAGGACCTTTTCTGGTTCTGGCATTAGTATGAGTGCGTTGGCCACGAACGGGCAAACCACGTTTGTGTCTCATTCCACGGTAGCTACCGATTTCCATGAGTCTTTTAATGTTCATTGCAACTTGCGTACGCAGTGAGCCTTCCACGATATAATCGTTTTGGATGATGTCACGCAGCAGCTTTTCTTCTTCAATAGAGAGGTCTTGTACCTTTTTCATCTCATCGATGTTCGCTTTGACGCAAATATCTTTGGCCAAAGTTCTTCCGATACCATAGATATAGGTAAGACCAATAAATAGTCTCTTGGTTTTGGGAATTTCTATTCCTGCAATATGTGCCAAGTTGGTCCTCCTTGTTATCCCTGTCTCTGTTTATGTTTTGGATTGGAGCTGCAGATAACTCTGATCACGCCGTGGCGCTTTATTATTCTGCAGTCTTTGCAGACAATTTTAACAGATGCTCTTACTTTCATTGTTATCTCCCTGCACTATTCCATTACGGATATAATGCCTGATTATTTATAACGATATGTGATTCGCCCGCGGCTAAGGTCATAAGGAGATAGCTCGACTTTGACCTTGTCTCCGGGCAAAATACGTATATAGTTCATTCGCATTTTACCGGAACTATGAGCCAGTATTTCATGGCCATTTTCCAGTTCCACACGAAAAGTTGTATTGGGAAGGGCTTCCTTCACAATTCCTTCAACTTCAATTACGCCGGCTTTTGTCATATATGTAAACCTCGGATAGTTGTTAGGATTTCAGGTTCACCATCGGTAACCAAGATAGTATGTTCAAAGTGTGCTGATAGTGTACCATCAGCAGAGAAGAACTCCCATCCAATTTCTTTGACGCGGTTCGTACCAATATTTACCATAGGCTCGATCGCCAAGGTCATCCCAGCTTTGATTCTGGGACCTTTGCCGGGAGCACCAATATTGGGTACTTGGGGATCTTCGTGGAGACTGCGACCAATACCATGACCTGTCAAATTGTCAGCTACAAAGTAACCGGCTTTTTGGACGTAGGATCCTATGGCATTGGAGATATCCCCTATGCGATTTCCGGGAATTGCTTGTGCGATGCCAAGTCTCAACGATTCGGATGTTACATCCATCAGTCGTGTAGCTTCAGCACCGATAGTCCCAACAGCATAAGTTCTGGCAGCATCTCCATGATATCCGTTTTTGATAACTCCGACGTCTATCCCGATGATGTCTCCATCTTGTAAAACACGTTTCTTAGATGGCAATCCATGCACAATGGCTGAATTCACGGAAGCACAGATCGATCCGGGAAACGGAGGTAAGCCATCTACAACATAACCCTTGAAAGATGGTATCCCGTTTCTGGAACGAATAAAATCATCTGCAAACTGATCCAGAAAGAGAGTGTCTGTGCCGGGTACTATGTACTCTTCCAGTGCTGCAAATAGCTCGGCTATCATCAGGCAACTGTGGCGCATTTTCTCGATTTCAGATTCTGTTTTCAGATAAATCATCCTCTACTCCGTTTTAGTGAAACTATCACGAACCTGAACGGCCGCGCAGTTTTCCCTTTTTCATAAAGCCATCATAATGACGCATTACTAAGTGTGATTCTATTTGTTGAAGTGTATCCAAAGCAACACCAACTACGATGATCAAACCGGTTCCACCAAAGTAGAACGGAAGATTGAAGCGACTACTCATTATCTCCGGTAACAAGGCGATAAATGCATAGAATATGGCACCTGGAAGAGTGATTCTGATCAATACCGAATTGATATAATCAGCAGTCTTCTTACCTGGTTTTTTGCCTGGAATATGGCCACCATATTTTACCATGTTTTCCGCCATCTCGGTAGGATTGAGTACTATTGCTGTATAGAAATACGCAAAGAACACAATCAAACCGACATACAGCAATGTATATAGTGCTGCACCGGGAGATAACCAATTCTGTAATGTGGCCCAAAAACCGCCGCCCTTTCCAAAGATCGCTGCAATAGTAGCAGGAAACATGATCACAGATTGAGCAAAGATAATAGGAATCACACCGGCAGTATTCACACGCAGCGGTATATATGTGCTCTGGCCACCATAGACGCGTCTTCCTACGATTCTTTTTGCATATTGAACCGGAATCTTACGCATGGCTTCAGTCACGAAAATCACCGCTGCTGTTACGCCAACCATCAAGAGGATTGCAACAGCTGCTTTCCAAAGATATGAGCCATCTAAGGCAATCATTTGGAACATTTTTATAAATCCTGCCGGGTAGCGGGCGATGATACCTGCAAAAATGATCATAGATATACCATTGCCAATACCATGTTCCGTAATCTGTTCACCGAGCCACATAACAATCATGGTACCGGTGATCAGGGTAATAATACCCGTCAAATGAAATACGAGACTTGAGTTGACAACGACGCCTCCAGAGAGACTGGAGAGCCACAATGTGATAGTAACAGCATTGAATGCTGCCAATCCGACTGTGGCATAGCGTGTGATCTGATTCATTTTTTTCTGCCCATCAGCACCTTCTTTGCGAAGCTTTTCAAAATAGGGCACGATACTTCCGAGCAATTGAATCACAATTGATGCCGTAATATAGGGCATGATACCCAAGGCAAAAACTGATGCACGCTCGAAATTACCACCCACGAAAAGATCCAACAAACCAAAGAGAGTGTTACCTTGCTCTCTGGCAGTATCAAAGAAAGCTTTCAAAGCTGTGGCATTTACGCCGGGAACGGGGACGAAGCTCCCCATTCTGTACAAGATCAGGAACAGCGCCGTTAATAATATCTTCTTTTTCAGATCCGGGATCCGGAACATATTAGCAATTGTCTTGATCAAGTTACTCTACCTCCGCCTTACCGCCGTTCTTTTCTATCAGTTCGATGGCACGTTTAGAAAAGGCATTGACTTTGATCTGAACGGCTTTTGTGAATTCTACATTGGTAGCTGCCAAGACTTTGACTGGGAAGCTGCCTTTCTGTCCGGATGATGGAATCAGACCAATCTGTTCCAGGATCTGGATATCAAATACAGTTTCTTCACGGTCTTGCAGACTGCTTATATTTAGAATACGGTATGAAACGCGGAAGATGTTTTTGAAGCCACGTTTTGGTAAGCGGCGTTGAATAGGCATCTGACCGCCTTCAAACCATGATGGTACTGTACCACCGGCGCGGGCTTTTCTGCCCTTATGTCCACGACCCGATTGTTTACCGGTTCCTGAACCTTCGCCTTTACCAAGACGTTTTTTGTTTTTTCTTCCAGCAGGTTTTCCAAGATTACTGAGTGTTAACATTATTATTCTCCCTGCACGTCTTCAACTTCTAAAAGGTATGACACTTTATTGATCATACCACGTATACATGGACTATCGTCATGAATCCGGCTTTTACCGATTCTGCCAAGACCAAGCGATTCGATGACACGTTTGTGAGCATCTTTGCGCTTAATTGTACTGCGAATCTGAGTAACCTTTATCTTCATTTCTCCTCCTGACCTGTCAACTCTGCAACAGTTTTGTTACGAAGTTTGGCGATATCATGAATGGTACGCATAGACTTCAAACCACTAGTTACAGCTTTCACAACGTTACAGGGTGAGTTGGAGCCCAATGATTTACAGAGAATATTCTGAATACCTGCTGCTTCAAAGATGGCACGAGCTGTACCACCGGAGATAACTCCTGTACCCTGAGAAGCGGGTTTCATCATGATTCTGCTGGCACCATAGCGAGCAACCAATTCATGAGGAATAGTTCCTTTGACGATAGAAACGTGAAACATGGACTTCAAGGCTTTTTCTTTGGCTTTACGGATAGCATCAACGATTTCGTTGGCTTTTCCGGTGCCTACTCCAACATTACCTTTACGATCACCGACAACGATGATGGCGCTAAAGCTGAAGTTTCTGCCGCCTTTCACGACCTTTGCAACACGCTTAGTTTCTATGATTTTTTCGACTAATTTTTCTTCTTCTGGTGTATTATGTTCGTAACGCAAGCTTTCCTCCCTTAAAATACTAAACCGGCTTTGCGAGCACCATCAGCAAGAGCCTTAACTCTGCCATGATACTTGTATCCGGAACGATCAAAGGCAACCAAACTGATACCGGAAGCTACAGCTTTCTCGCCGAGTTTCAGACCGATCTGAAAGCTTTTTTCGGTTTTCTTGAGTCCCTCGTCCAATTGGATATCCTTTGATAAGGTGGAAAGAGAGAGCAGAGTAATTCCTTTGCTGTCATCTATGATTTGAGCATAGATATTATTCAAACTACGGAATACAGCAAGTCTTGGGCGTATCGTGGTGCCACTGAGACGTTTGCGAATCGCAGCTCTACGACGAGTACGCAGCGCATTTTTTTTAATGTGACTTTCTTTAATCATATCGACACCTCAATTACTTCGAACCGGCTTTACCGGCTTTGATGGTAACGTGCTCATCATGATAACGGACACCTTTACCTTTATAGTTTTCGGGAGGACGGCAACCACGTACTTCGGCTGCAAATTGTCCCACCAACTGTTTGTCGATACCATTGATCCGGATAATGCTGGTCAAGTCCGCACGGGTTCCTTTGGAACGTGGAACGGCTTGTGTCTCGACCTTTAATCCTTCCGGGATTTGCAGGAGTATATCGTGTGAATATCCCAATACCATCCGCAACCATGGGCCTCTGACTTCAGAAGAGTAACCGGTACCAATCACTTGAAGAGTGATCAAATAACCAGTACTTACGCCAGTCACCATGTTTTGGATCAAAGCTCTGGATAATCCGTGATATGCGCGCATGCATCTGGTTTCGTCGGCACGTTTCACGACCAGAACGTTTTCGTTCTGTTCGGCTGTGATGCCTTCCAGCATCTCGTAGCTCAACTGACCAAGCTGACCTTTCACATTAACGGTAGCACCGTCAATAGTCACTGTTACGTCTGCTGGAAGTTTGATAGGGGCTTTACCAATTCGTGACATAATTCCTCCTACCAGACCTTGCAGACAAATTCACCACCGACACCCAATTTACGGGCATCACGATCAACCATTACACCTGCGCTAGTAGAAATAATCGCGCAACCTGTGTTGTTAAATACGCTGGGTAAATTATCAGCTTTGACGTAAACACGACGTCCTGGTTTGGATATTCTAACCAAGCCCAAAACAATGGGTTGACCATTGTTTGTGTAGCGAAGGTTAATCAGTATCCGTCTATAATTAATTTTGTTCTCGGGGTCTCTATCCAAGACCTGAGTACTGTTAACGAAGTTTTCATCAGCAAGTATCTTCGCAATAGCTTCTGCAAGCTTATTGTGGTTGATGATGACCTGCGTATGACCGGCACGATATGCATTGCGGATCTTTGTTAATGCATCAGCTATCGGATCACTTACGCTCATTTATTTCCTCCATGTATTTACCAACTCGCTCTGGTTATCCCGGGGATATGACCCTGGGAAGCATATTTACGGAAGCACAGGCGGCACATGCCAAAATCGCGCATGAAAGCCCGTGGACGACCGCAAAGCATACAACGGTTGTATTTTCTTACCTTGAACTTGGGAGTTCTTTGTTGCTTAATTATGAGTGATGTTTTTGCCAAGATAATTCTCCTTATTGGTTCTTATGGAATGGCATACCAAGTTCTTTCAACAATTCTCTGCACTCTTCATCTGTATGTGCAGAGGTTACTATTGTGATATTCATGCCACGAACTGCATCAATCTTATCGTATTCAATTTCTGGAAAAACAGTCTGTTCTTTCAATCCCATTGAGTAGTTTCCGCGACCATCAAAAGCAGTGGCTGAAAGCCCCTTGAAGTCACGAATCCTGGGTATTACGATCGAGATTAATCTATCAAAGAATTCATACATCACTTCGCCGCGTAAGGTTACTTTGCAACCTATGGGCATACCTTGACGAAGCTTGAAGTTGGATATTGACTTACGAGCCAATGTTACAACCGCTTTGCGACCTGTAATCTGTTCCATGTCTTTGATGGAGTTGTCAAGCATCGCCTTGTTCTGCGTAGCAGCACCAACGCCCATACTTATGATGACTTTTTCCATACGTGGAACTTGGTGTGGGTTCTTGTAAGCAAAGCGCTTTACTAAAGCCGGTCTGACTAAAGTAAGGTAGTTCTCTTTTAATCTGTTCATTCAGCGCTCCTTAGATCTCATCACCAGATTTCTTACAAATGCGGACACGGTGTCCTTCACGTACAACGACCACGGCTTTGGTGACAGTATTCAATTTTTCATTGAACAGCATTACGTTGGAGGCGTTGATAGCAGCTTCCATTGTGATGATCCCGCCCTGTGGGTTTCTTTGTGATGGCTTGGCATGCTTCTTCATCATATTTACCTTTTCCACGATAACGCGTTTTTTGGTAGGGAATGACTTCAACACACGACCTTTTTTACCTTTGTCGGCACCGGATAAAACGATTACGTAATCACCTTTTTTTAAATGTAAGTTATCAGACATCGTTCCTCCTACAACACTTCCGGAGCCAGTGATACGATTTTCATGAAACCATGATCGCGTAATTCACGTGCTACCGGGCCAAATATACGGGTACCTTTGGGTTCGTGCTTTTCATCAATGATGACAGCAGCGTTATCTGCAAAACGGATATAAGAGCCGTCGGCACGACGGACTTCTTTGGACGTACGCACGATAACTGCTTTTTCGACAGTACCTTTTTTAACTTTTCCGCCGGGAGTGGCGGACTTGATCGCGACAACTATTACGTCTCCTACGGAGGCGTATTTTCTTCTGGTGCCACCAAGTACTTTTATGCACATTGCTTTCTTGGCACCGGAGTTATCGGCGATATTCATGATTGTTTGAACTTGAATCATTCCAAAACCCCTTTACTTGCTTCTATCTACAACTTTGTGTAGAATCCAGCGTTTACGGGCACTCATGGGACGATATTCCATAATCTGGACTGTATCGCCTTCATGGGCATCATTGAGCTCGTCGTGCGCCATAAACTTTTTATGCCGACGAACAGTTTTCTTATACAGTGGATGAATGAACTGGCGTTCGACTTTCACTACTATAGTCTTGTCATTCTTGTCACTGACTACAATACCTTGTTTGATCATTTTTGATGCAATAGCCATTATTCACCTCACTTCGAATTATCTAATTGCTTGATAATAGTTAGGATGCGGGCGATGTCACGTCTTACAAAACGGACTCTATCAGTTCTATCCAGCAAATTCTTCGCTTTTTGAAAACGGAGATTAAACATCTCGATTCTCAGTTGTTCCATCTTTGCATTCAATTCAGTGATTGATAGTTCGCGTAATTCTTCTGTCTTCATAACTCTAATCCTTCGCGTGCAATCATACGAGTCTTGATGGGCAGCTTGTGTGCCGCAAGTCTCATTGCTTCTTTTGCGATTTTGGGGTCAACGCCTTCAAGCTCGAACATGATTCTTCCGGGAAGTACAACTGCCACCCAATATTCTGGTGCGCCTTTACCTTTACCCATACGGGTTTCAGCAGGCTTCGAGGTGACTGGCTTATCCGGGAATATGCGGATCCAAACTTTACCGAGACGTTTCATATGACGTGTGATAGCAATACGAGCAGCTTCGATCTGACGACTGCTGATCCAAGCAGCTTCCGCTGCCATGAGACCATAATCTCCAAAACTGATATCGGAACCTGTCCATGCCAGACCGGTTCTTCTACCTTTCATCTGCTTACGATATTTTATCTTCTTTGGTGCTAACATTCATTGCTCCTTTTAGCTTAAAATATCGCCCTTGTAGATCCACACTTTAATGCCGATGATACCATACGTAGTCGAAGCTTCGACGTTCGCATAGTCTATATCAGCTCTAAGTGTGTGGAGAGGGGTTCTGCCTTGTTTGTAACGCTCGGTTCTGGCTATTTCAGCACCACCAAGGCGGCCTGAGACCTGAACTTTGACTCCTAATGCACCATCTTTTAAGACGTTGCGAATGGCCATTTTCATGGCGCGACGGAAGGATACACGTTCCTCTAACTGACGGGCAATTTCCATGCCTGCCAACCGGGCATCTAACCACATTCTGTCAATCTGCTCGATGTTGATCGAAACAGTTATAGGCGATTTACGGTTTTTGTTTATTAGTACATTTAATTCGTTGCGAAGTTTTTCAATGTCTTCGCCCTTTTTACCGATCACAAGACCTGGACGGGCTGTATGAATATCGATCGTAATCGAAGTGGTCTTGCGGGAGATCTTGATCGTCGAAACCATTTTGTTGGTCAAACGCTTACGAATGTAGGCGCGGACTTTGATATCTTCCTGAAGAAATTCCACATAAGATGATCCTTGTGCAAACCAAATGGATTCGGTATCCTTGTTAAGTCCGAGGCGATACAGTATAGGATGTATTTTCTGTCCCAAGGGAATCCTCCTATTCTATGGTCTGAATTTCAAGGGAGATATGACAAGTCGGACGACGAATCATAAAGGCTCTACCCTGTGCTCTTGGCATGTAACGCTTCATAGCCGGACCTTCATCCGCAAAAGCTTGGGTTACAAATACCGTATTCAAATCTATCTTCGGATCTTTGACTTGGGCATTAGCGATTGCAGATTGCAACAGCTTCCCGATCAATCCGGCTGCTCTTCGACGTGAGAAACGAAGAATATTCTGTGCTTCTGTGACTTTTTTGTAACGCACTTGATCAAGGACCAAACGTGCTTTACGAGCGGAGCCACGGGCAAAACGAAGTTTAGATTTAGCTTCCATTAGTAAGTCTCCTATTTACCCTTTTTCTTCTTTTCTTTGTGACCACGATATGTACGTGTGGGTGAAAATTCTCCCAACTTGTGACCGACCATATTTTCCGTCACATAAACCGGTACAAACTTATGACCGTTGTGTACGGAAAAGGTGTGACCGATAAAGGTGGGTAATATGACCGAGCGACGCGACCAGGTCTTGATAACGGTTTTCTTGCTGTCGACATTGAGTCTCTCGACTTTTACAAGAAGGTGACCATCAACGAAAGGCCCTTTTTTTACTGAACGTGCCATTATCTATTTCCTCCCCTATCTCTTCTTGGTCGATTTCACGATATATTTATCGGAGTACTTTTTGTTTTTACGGGTCTTTCCGCCTTTGGCAGGTTTGCCCCATGGTGATACTGGATGTCCACCACCGGAGGTTTTACCTTCACCACCACCCATCGGGTGATCAACTGGATTCATGGCAACACCACGCACGGTAGGACGGATTCCCATCCAGCGTTTGCGACCGGCTTTACCCAATTGAATCAAGTTGTGATCAGGATTGCTGACCTGTCCGATTGTAGCAAGACATTCTTTGCGAATCAAATGTACATCATTGGAAGGCATTTTGACGTGGACATAGTTTCCGTCTTTGGCAATCACTTGACCATAAGTACCGGCACTACGTGCAATCTGTCCGCCACGACCCTTTTTCAGCTCGATGTTATGCACAAAGGAGCCAAGTGGGATCCGTTCCAATGCCATCGCATTACCGACCATAATCTCTGCTGTAGGACCGGACATAATCATGGTACCTACTGCCAAACCATCGGGAGCGATGATGTATCTTTTTTCGCCATCAACATAGTGCAACAATGCGATGCGGGCTGTACGATTTGGATCGTATTCTATAGTTGCAACTTTAGCTGGAACACCGGCTTTATCGCGCTTGAAATCAATGATGCGATAATGACGACGTGTACCACCACCGCGATGGCGGCAAGTGATGCGTCCCATATTGTTGCGTCCACCGGATTTGCTCATTTTTTTGAGCAATGACTTTTCCGGAGTATCGGTAGTAATCTCTTCAAAGGTGTATCCGGTACGGAACCGAAGAGTAGGTGTAATTGGTTTATATTTCTTAATTCCCATCTTTCACCCCTTATACTTCAAAATCGGCAATCTTGTCGCCAGCACGTAGCGTGACGATGGCTTTCTTCCAATTGGGACGATAGCCATTATATTTACCCAAGCGTTTTGGCTTACCCATCATACGAATAGTATTGATGTTGGTTACCTTGACCGCAAAGATCTTTTCGATTGCGTTCTTAATTTCGATTTTATTGGCATTGATACTGACCTTGAAGGTATAAGTATTATTACTTTCCATCTGAATACCGGTTTTTTCGGTAATGAGCGGAGCTACTAGTATATTGCGTGGATGTATCATGAGCCGAATACCTCCTGCACTTTATTCAGAGCGTCCTGCGTAAGCAAGATATAGCTGCTCTTCAGGATCTGATAAGCATTGAGACTGTCTGCACGGTCGGTCATTACTTCCGGAATATTTGTAAAAGACTTCACGGTAGGAATGTGGTGACCTGCGGTGACCAATAGCTTACGTCCCTTTTCAGGCATGATTTTACCAATTAATTCAATAGCTTTCTTAGTATTGGGCTTGTCATAAGAAAGTGAATCGATGACGAATATTCTGCCTTCGCGAGCACGATCTGTCAAGGCCACTAAGAGAGCCATACGTTTTTTAGTTCTGGGAATCTTGCGATACCAGTCTTTTGGGAATATTGCAAATGCCTTGCCACCATGTACACGGATCGGGCTGCGTCTGCTACCCACACGTGCATTACCGGTACCCTTTTGCTTGAACAGCTTGCGGGTGCTACCGGCTGTCATGGCACGATTCTTTTTCTGAACGTTGCCCTGACGTTGGTTGCCAAGAAACATTGTGATGACTTCGTGTAAAAGAACTTTCGGGGAATTGACATCAATATCAAAGATGGATTCCGGGAGAGTTATTTCATCGATTCTATCACCCTGGGCGTTAAATTTTATAGCTTTAACCATTTTCCATCTCCCGTCTATTGTTCTTTGTGGATCAAAACAAGTGTGTTACGATGACCGGGGATAGCTCCCTTGACCATGATAAGACCGTTTTCAATGTCCACTTTGACGATTCTTAGATGTTTGATGCTGGTGCGGGCGTTACCCATGTGACCTGCCATTTTGACGCCTTTAAAAACGCGTGAAGGCTGTGCACACTGACCGATTGAACCACCACCACGATAAGACTCATGCACACCGTGACTTTGTTCGAAACCGGCAAATTTATGGCGTTTGACAACACCGGCAAAACCGCGACCCTTGGAATTTCCAACCACTGTTACATACTCATCGGCGGTAAAATAATCGGCTGTAAGTGTTGAACCGATTTCGATATCGCTGGAGACTTGGTCAAAGGAAGGACGAAATTCCCGGACTGTGCGGAATAAGGGGCTGTTATGTTTTTTGAAGTGACCTTGCATCGGGTTTGAAACCTTTTTCGCAATTACTTCTTCATAACCGAGTTGGACTGCATCATAACCATTTTCTTCGATGGTACGTTTACAGATGACGTGGCAAGGACCGGCTTTGATGACCGTTACAGGCATCACCTTTCCGTTGGCGTCAAATATCTGTGTCATACCGACTTTTTTTCCAATTAATCCTAACATCTCTCTTAGCTCCTTGTATTGGCTTTGATCTCTACGTGCACGCCGGCAGGAAGGCTGAGCTTCTTCAGGGCATTGGTAGTTTGTTGTGTAGGATTCAGGATATCGATCAACCGCTTGTGAATAAGCATTTGAAATTGATCTTGTGATTTCTTATCGGCATGGGGCGAACGAAGAACCGTATATATGGTACGATCTGTGGGAAGTGGAATAGGTCCTACGACCTTAGCACCCGTGTTACGAGTACTTTTCACAATTTCCGCAACAGATTGATCCAATAAACGATGGTCATAAGCTTTCAACTTAATTCGAATACGATTTTCTAGTTTACTCACTGGTACCTCCACTATTTGGGCAAAGAGATCCCCGGTATGCACTTAAGCATACAGAAACGCAGCTATACTGCGAAGGCAGGAGATCATTCTGCTTGAAATACTTGTTAGCATTGTGGTCAAGTAAAGACGCTTGACCGCCGTGACACTCAATACGAGTGTCCAGTTGGAAGGATAACATTGTTCCTCCTAAAGAACTATAAGTCCTTGCAAAATCTAGGACTTGTGCTGTGCGGCAGAACCGCTTCTATATATTTTGATCATCAAAAACCGAGGCTAAATATCTGTCAAATGGTTTTTTGAGTTTATTCCCTTACAAAACCTTAGGCCGCTCCTGATGCCCTATTTTCAAGGGATTTAATGAAAGTTTTAAACTTGGATAATCGAGGCGTAGAGCATGCCCTCCCGAGTAGTTTTTTGGAAGGCAGGATTCGCAAATTCGCTACTCCGTTGAGTAGGATTCCGATCCTACTAAGATAATAGATCGGAGCTCTAGTCGGTTTGGGTAATGCTCATGCAGATACGAGGATCTGCAATCCGGAGGAAAGATACGGAGCTTCGGAAAGCTCCGCTACGAAAACCCCGCTACCCCGTAGAGTAGGATTCCGATCCTACTAAGATAAAAGACTCGAAGCTACGTGTCGGTTTGGGTAATGCCACAATTGACTCCCTCTCCCGTTCTGGGAGAGGGCTGGGGTGAGGGCGATTTTGAATTCAAAGCATAACTATCTAATTCGCATGCATTTAAACCTCGGAGAGGTGATACTTTTATAGCCTAAGGTGGAGCGCAGCGGAACCTCAGGAAAGATGAATGCAATACAGTTTGAGCCCTGGAGGGGCGACACAATTCAGCAGGATCGGCGTATTGCTCTACTATAATATACCAGGCTTGTTATGACCTCAACCCCGGACAATACCTTCGTACGCCAGTTTGGGTAATGCTCATGCAGACACGAAGGTCTGCAATCCGGAGGCTGAACGTATGCGATACGCGTAGGGGCAGAACTTTGTGTCTGCCCGTATTGCCACACGCCTCGTGTGGCCACAGTCGGGCCGACTGTGATTACAGTTGTACATCACGTTTTGACCTACAGTTTTCATGTGTAATCCCAGCTATGTTGTTATTCGAGGTCAGGTCATCAGAGCCAGAATGCACAATGTATCTAGGCAAAACTGTGGGTTAAAATATAGGCAATAAATGTGGTTTGTGTCGCCCACGAGGGGCTTTATCTGGTGGTGGTGCCGTGACGAGGGGCTGCGCTGCGCTACGCACCCTCGCTAATACTACATCGCCCATAAAGGGCTTCTCCATCGGACTACGATTTGAGAGCACAAATACTCCGAATCTGGTTTGTACTATAATCACAAAATCCGGTTCTACCAAAGATGCTTATTTGGACTTTGTCAACAGCCTCAGCCCCTCGTGGGCGACATCCGATAGCGACGGGTTCGGAACATTGCGCTAGCAATGTGGAGACCCTCGTAATGGTCACGATCCGCGATAGAGCCCTGGAGGGGCGACACAAACTTGGATTGTCATTCCATGTAATCATGTATGTATGCTGGATTTTGTGCCGTCCTGCCGGACTCAGATCTGAACTGGAGATCCTGATCACGGCACTTGCGTACCGTGTTATACAATATCGTCCTGCGGACTTAGGTGCAATCCCCGGGACTTTGTCAACACCCTGAGCCCGGCACTTGCGTACCGTGTTATACAATATCGTCCTGCGGACTTAGGTGCAATCCTCGGGACTTTGTCAACACCCTGAGCCCGGCAGGGCGACATCCGATAGCGACGGGTTCGGAACATTGCGCCAGCAATGTGGAGACCCTCGTAATGGTCACGATCCGCGATAGAGCCCTGGAGGGGCGACACCAAAACATCTCGTAGTCTATTTTACTGGCTTGTACTCTCCATCTGCTCCACAATCGCCATTGTTTTTACGCTCACGGTACACACCCGCATCAAAAGATCGATCACCACCTCTTTGTAATCAGCAAAGCGGTAAGTATTAAACAGCTTGGCGATGGTGGGGTCTTTGGGTTTCTTTTCCTTGTATTGGTCCAGCACCCATTCCAGTGCACTGCGGTTGCCCAGCTTATAATCCCAGGCGATAGACGGTACACCGCTAAGGCTGGTGATTTCATCCAGCACGATAGAGCCGTGATCTTTGTCCGCTTTTAGCTTGGCTTTGGGGCTACCGACTGTCTCCAGCTCCAAGTCCATACGGTGCAAGGGATACCGGTCCACAGCGTCAAAACCGATGTGCAGTGCCATCAATTCCCTGCCCCAGGCTGCCCATTTCCCAAAGCCTTCATAATAGGGAATGCGGGGAAAGCTGCGCTTTAGGTTCAGCTCATACTTCTTGCGGTAGGCAGGATCGTGTAACACGGCATAGACATAGTGAAAGATATCTTCTTTGCAAATGGCGGCATCGGCATAATGAGTACGGAATTCTGCCATTGCCCAATCCGTGATGTTCTCATGGCGATCGCCGTCTTTGTCGTAACGGTAAAGAGGAAGGCACTGAGTGTCTCCAATGAAATGTAAATCTGTAAGAATATCTGATGACAGAACTGTGAACTGCTTGGCTGAAGAAACTCCAGACAAGGCTATAACTTTATTAGTAGCAATCAGATTCCTATCAAACAGAACGGTGTGATTATGTGTTAATCTGTCACTTAAGGCAGTCTCTGAATAATAATTAAGAATAACAAATGGTCTGAATGCTGCCTTGATAGTTTTTCTACAATCGTGTGACAGCCTCTTCTTGGATCTAAAAATACTCTTTAATGTGTCACTCCACTTAATGGAAGTATCATTCATATCATTGGTTAACAGTAGATTATTGTACTTTTCAATGAAGAAAGCCGTTTTTTCTGACAATATGTCAGCATTGAAATCATAAACCCATTCATCACGATTTGTTGATGTTCCTAATGACGAAAATCCAAAAATGCCTTGCCCTTTGTCATTAGTTTTCAGGGGAATCATCTCATCCCAATCGTTTTCCACCAGATTTATCCAGTTGTTATCTTTATCGGGCTGGATATGTTCAAAGGGTAAATCCTGGAATAAGTTTTGTACGATATAATCCAGTTTCTCTTCGGATTTTGCATAGTCTCGAACTTCATTATAAAAAGCTTGAAAGCCTGTCTCACCTTTAATCTTGATTAGGAAATAAATGGCTATCCCTACACGTATTTGATCATGGAATACATTGCCACCTTCCTGCCTTCTGCGCTCTCCACTGGTTCTGGCATTACCTTTTAGGTTTATCATATACAGGTAGTTAAATTCGTCCTTCACCACTTTTCTGAAGCCATCATAGGTCCTGCTGTTGATGAAAGAGCTATTGGAAACAAAAGCAATTACACCGTTCTCATCAATCCTATCGCTTGCCCATCTTAAGAACCTTGCATACATATCATATACCTTGGTCTTTTGAGCGGTGCTATGCTTGATATAGGTATCCTTGATGCGTTTATCGATAGTGGGGTATTCGCGGTTTTTGTTATTCTCGTTTTCGTTCATTTGGTTGGCGTTGTAGGGCGGGTTGCCGATAATAACCGAAATCTTGCGTTCATTCTGGCGCTTGATGCGTACGGCGTTCTCGTCTGTAACGCTGAAGATATCCATTTCGGCACCTTCGTTCATATTCACATAGTTATCCAGAGTATCGACAAAGCAGAGGTTTTCAAATTCGGCATAGTTGCCCATCTTTTGTTTATAGGTAAATTCGATGTTCAGATTGGCGATGTAATAGGGCAAAATCTCCACTTCGTTGGCGTGCAATTCGTGCTTGTATTTATATTCCAACTTGTCCCGGCGGATGTGATCTATAATATCGCAGATAAAGGTGCCTGTGCCGGTGGCGGGATCCAATATCTCCACGCCTTTATCTTCCAGCAGCTTGCCAAAGTGTTTTTGCAGCAGGTAATCCGTGCTGTCTATCATAAAGTTTACTATTTCGTTGGGGGTATAGACCACGCCCAGGCGATCTGCCTTTTTGGGGTTGTAGCTTTTGTAAAAGGTTTCATACACCACCTTCAGGAAGCGTTGCTTTTCGTGGTGATCGGCTATCTGAGCAGCGCGGGCATTGATGGTATCATAATAGTGTTTTATGCCAGCCAGGCAGCTTTTGCGGATATCTTTGGTAAAGAAGGTGGCAACCAGTTTCTCCAGTTCGCAGGCGATGTTGTTGTCCTGATGAAAGTAGGGCTCGTCGAAGATAGTGTTAAAGATATCGGCAGTCAGTATGTGCTGGATTACCATTTCGCGGATGTCTTCAGGGGTGATATTGGGGTTCACCACCTCCCGCATCAGTTCCAGAAAGCTATTACGAGCTTTTTGGTAGTCTTTGTTTTGCTCTGCATTCTGTTCTATCATTTCGCGCAGGGCTGCGGTAACCTTGGGGACATCGGCTTTGAATAGCTCTATTGCCACCCGAAATTCGTGCACTTCGGGACGCTCGAAGCTTACAAACTGTTTTAGCAGCTTATCCAGGGCGGTGGTATCATCCACCTGGCACTCTGCCACGCGGTTGCCATTTTGATATAGTACAGCGGTGATGCTGTCTTCAAAGAGGATGTTATCGTCGGGATAGCCTTTGGCAAATTTGTTGGCAATTTCCTTTTCCAAATCGTCAAATTCGTCTTTGCTTTCCCAATATCCCCAATCCAGTACCAGGGTATCCTTGAGCGTGCCATCGGGAGTTACGGCTTTGCCCAGCTTGCCCTTCACAGGGACTTCCGGCACCAGGCGCAGGTCCTTGGCTTTGGCATATTCGCCCAGCAGCTTGATAAAAGCCAGGCGGATAGAGGATTCATTGGGCTTGCCGCTACGATGCTTCAGTTCAGCAAGTTCATTTTGAAAACGGTGGATTGCAATTACACTCATACATCCCTCTTTATATTATATTCTACAGTTTGAAGACAGGGATTTTTGGTCAAGAAATAAAAATACATTTTTGGCTACTTAAATCCTGCTAAACCTATGATTTGTGAGGATTCCCGGTATTGGTCGAACCGGGCGAACGAATCGGGCGAACCGCCGTTCGCCCCGACAGGAGCAAATTTCTTACCAAATAGCACTACGGTTGCAATACGGACTCATTACGGACTCAATACGGACTAAGTCCGTATTGAGTCCGTAATGACACCGTAATGAGTCCGTAATGGTAGTAAGGGAGAATGTGTCGTCCTAAATAAGTTGACACTAATCAAGATAAGGAGATACATGATGACACAGAGTAAAGAAGTCAAACGTCCGCACAACGTATACAGCGTAG
>PHBQ01000011.1 GCA_002841975.1 Candidatus Cloacimonetes bacterium HGW-Cloacimonetes-1 | reverse complement strand
CCCTCGTGAAGCCCGGGTCGCCACGAGGGAATCGCCACGGAAGTTCCCCGCTGCCAGCAGTGATTGAAGCAAGGTAAGCCCTTGAGCCCTCCGGTTTGGTCTTGATATGCTTATTTGACATATCTCATTCTATCGAATATGCAGTCCCGCTGGGACTCAGACTGTTGACAAAGTACAAGTATGCATTTTGGCAGAACCGGATTATATGATTATAGTACAAACGAGATTCGGAATGTTTATGCTCTCAATCGTAGTCCGCGGGAGAAGCCCTTTACGGGCGATATAGTATTAGCGAGGGTGCGCAACGCAGTGGAGCCCCTCGTAACGCCATAATTAGATGCGAATTAGCCCCTTGAGGGCGACACAAACATGGATTGTAATTCCATGTAATCAAGTATTATTGCTGGATTTTATGTCGTCCTATCGGACTCAGATCAGAACCAGGGATCTTGAGCACGGCACTTGCGTACCGTGTTATACAATATCATCCTGCGGACTTAAGTGCAATCCCCCGGACTTTGTCAACAGCATGAGTCCCATGGGACACTGTTTTAGATAGAACCGATGATCTCAAAGATAATCCTGAGTTCCGTCGGAACGGCATTTGGGATAGCGAAGAAAGATTGCAAGGCAGATGTGAGTCCCTTCGCCGTTAACGCAGTCTACCATGCTGCTTGATGCTATAACGTTTCAAACATTATTAGAAATGCAGAATTTTCTTGACCAAAAGCCCGCCTTAAATACAATGAGACTCATTCTCAATAGAAGAGGTTCCAATGCAAGAACATGAAAAGGTTTTTCAAGACTATTTAGCTACCAAGGGCTTAAAGCTCACCCGCACCCGGGCCTTGATCCTGAACACGGTGTTCGATATGCACGAGCATTTTGATGTAGAAGCGCTGTACGACAAGATCAAAACTCTTACAGACAGCATCTCCCGCGCTACCGTTTACCGCTGTATTCCGCTGTTGAAAGATGCAAATCTGATCCAGCAGTCGATGCGCACCTCATCCCGTGACAGTTTTGAGCACATCTTTGGTCATCCCCGTCACATCCACTGGATCTGCAGCAAGTGCGGGACCATCGTAGAAACAGACTACGAAGAGCTTACTCCGATTTTGAACCGCTCGGCAAAGCGCATCAAATTTGCAATGGGCGAGCTAAAACTAAATATCTATGGCCTCTGCTGGAAATGCCAATCAAGTGAGAATGAGAATCAATAACTATGAATAAACGACCCACGATTGCCTTGGCGGGAAATCCCAACGTCGGCAAGACCAGCCTTTTCAACGCCTTGACCGGGGCACGCCAAACCGTCGGCAATTGGCCGGGAGTCACAGTCGAGCACAAGGAAGGGCTATACCTCCACGCGGGGCAGGAATATCGCGTGATCGACTTACCCGGTATCTATTCTCTCTCCGCAGGCTCTCCCGACGAGCAAGTGGCGCGTAACTTTATCCTCACGGAAAAACCGGATCTGGTAATCAATATCGTCGATGCCTCCAATCTGGAGCGCAACCTCTACCTCACGGTACAATTGATGGAGTTGCAAACCCCGATGATGCTGATCCTCAGTATGATGGACATTGCGAAGAGCAACGGACTCGAGATCGATATCATGCATTTACAATCTCATCTGGGCTATCCCGTGTATCCTCTGGTCCTCAATAAAAAACCGGATCTGCCTGCCCTCAAGACATCTATCCAGCACAGCCTCCTGAACCCTGCCTTCCCGGGCATAATTCACTATGATGAGATTGTGGAACAAAGCCTCACACGGCTCGATACAGCCTTGCTGCCCACTATTCCGGAGGAAGTCAATCTCCGGCGCTGGACTGCACTGAAGCTATTGGAAGGAGATCCTACTATAGCGCAGAAAGTGCCTCCTGTGATCCTGGAAGCCGTTGCCAAAGAAACCAAGGCTATTTCCGCACATCGCCGCCAAAATGTCGATGCCGTGATCGCCGACGACCGTTATGGCTATATCCGCGGCCTTACCAAAGATGTGGTGAAGCGTCAAGCTCTCTCACTCCACACCTTCTCGGATCGCACGGACAAGGTTGTATTGAACAGTTATCTGGGTTTACCTATATTTTTCTTTGTGATGTATTTGGTGTTTTTGATTGCGGTACGTTTTAGCCAACCTGTGATCGGCTATATCGATGCAGCTTTATCCTATTTACTGGTGGAGCAATTGGGAGCCCTGATCGCGCTCACCATCGTTCCGGAGTGGCTCCGTTTCCTGGTGGTGGAAGGCATCGGAGGCGGCATCGTCACGATCGGCACCTTTATCCCGCCCATCTTCTTTATCTTCGTCAGTTTGTCTTTTCTGGAAGATTCCGGCTACATGGCTAGGGCAGCATTTATTGCAGACAAGTTTATGCGTCGGGTCGGCCTACCCGGGAAGGCGTTTATCCCGCTCTTGGTGGGCTTTGGCTGCACGGTCCCGGCGATCATGGCAACCCGCACTTTGGAGAGCAAAAGAGACCGTATTTTCGCGTCCCTGTTGACTCCCTTTATGTCTTGCGGTGCCAAACTACCGGTTTATACGTTTTTGGTGATGATTTTCTTTCCCCAACGGGCAGATCTGGTTATCTTTTCTTTATACATGAGTGGTGTAGTGATGGCCATGGTGACGGCACTGCTGCTCAAGAAGACGCTTTTTAAGACCGAGCCGGGCAATTTTGTGATGGAATTACCTCCCTATCATTTGCCCACGCTGAACGGCATCCTCTTGCATACCTGGCATCGGCTCCGGGATTTCATCCTGCGTGCCGGCAAGACTATCCTGATGGTGATAGTTCTGATCAATATCCTGCAAGTGATCACGATCCCGGATCCCTTTACCCGGAGAACCGCTGCGGATCAGGTCCAGCCCCGCGTTCCCATCTTGGAAGTGGGTGGCAAATTGATCACTCCGCTCTTTTACCCCATGGGGATCAAGAGTGACAACTGGCAAGCATCGGTGGCTCTGATCAGCGGAATCTTTGCCAAAGAAGCCGTGGTAGGTTCCCTGCAATCCCTGAATCGGGAACCAGGAGCCAGCGTCGAAGAGAATATCGCTGCCAAGTTTGGCGGCTGGAGTTCGACCTTTGCATATTTGCTGTTTATAGTCCTCTATGCTCCGTGTGTGGCATCCCTGGCGATGATGTTCAAGGAGCATGGCACTAGGTGGCTGATCTTTACAGTGGCATATCTCACGGCATTGGCGTGGGTGATCGGCACCCTATTTTATCAGATTGTAAACTTTAACACTGGTTCCTGGCTCTGGATTGGAGTCAGCGCAGCGATTGCTGCATCTTTTTACCTAATACTTAGCTATAGCGGGAGAAACACAGACCATGCTATCAAATAGACACAGAGCACGACTGCGGGGCTTTGGCAGAAAGCTCTTTAACACCAAAAAACACTGCAAACGCTTTGATGGAGACTGCCTCAGTTTGGCAGATGTTCCGGAACCTATGCACGCCACGATCTACTGCAACGGTGATATTACTACCATCGAAAGAGGATTGTACTTGGGTGTCATGATCAAAGTCTTGCGCAACGACATCACAGAGCCCAACATCATTGTCGCGGTGGGAGATGCCCGCTATGTCCTGGACCGCAGAGTCGCAAATAAAATTCGCGTCCGCATAGGCGACTAAGGAAACAAATATGAAGACATCACAAACAATCGGCATCGACGGCATGCACTGTGCCGCCTGCAGCGCTCGCACCGAAAAGGCCCTGGGGCAAATCCCGGGAGTACATAAAGCCCACGTCAACCTTGCCCTGGAAGAAGCGGGCATCGAATACGACGACAAAAAAGTAAGCCTCGAACTGATCGAAAAGACCATATCAGCCTTGGGCTTCTCCGTTCGCCAGGAATTGACGATCACCGAGGACGATCAGATCGCCTCTATGCATGCGGCTCGCTCCAAGATGCTGATCGTGTGGAGCTTTACCCTGGTCATCACGATCTTCATGATAGCACATATGCTGTTTCACCGGGTACTACTGGGTGGTCATATAGATAATTGGTTGATGTTTGGACTGTCGATCCTGGCAATGATCTTCCCGGCCCGCCATGTCTATATCTCCGCCTTCAAATCCGTGCGCAGCGGTTCTGCCAATATGGATGTCCTGATCGCGATCGGCACCCTGGCATCGCTGCTGACTCTTCCTCTATCTCTGGTTTTCCCTTCCATTCCGGGGCATGCCTTTTCCGGGATTGCAGCCATGATTTTGGCTTTCCACCTTAGTGGCAGGTATCTGGAATCCCGAGCCCGAGGTAAAGCCTCGGAAGCGATCCGCAAATTGATGAATTTAGGTGCCAAAACGGCTCTGATGATAGTGGATGACGTGGAGACTGAAGTTCCGATCCACAAGATCAAAATAGGTGACATCCTAATCGTCAAACCCGGGATGAAAGTACCGACCGATGGCGTGGTGGTAGAAGGTGTTACTACAGTAGATGAATCCATGGCAACCGGTGAATCCATGCCGGTAACCCGCAAAACGGGTGACCACGTCTTGGGTGCCACGCTCAGCATCGATGGACTGATCCGCATCAAAGCAGAAAAGGTGGGCAGCGACACCTTCCTGGCGCAGGTCATTCGCCTGGTTCAGGAAGCACAGCATTCCAAAGTCCCGATCCAAGTCCTGGCAGACAAGATCACGGCAGTCTTTGTGCCAATTATTCTGGTACTTTCCGCCCTCACCTTTTTGGCATGGTACTTCTTACCGCTCCAGATGGGGGCAATAGCCTCATACTTTGCCGGTATTCTGGGCTTTAGCATTGTTACCGATGGCATTGCCGCGGCGTTGATGGCATCGATTGCCGTCTTGGTGATCGCCTGTCCCTGTGCTTTGGGACTCGCCACGCCTACCGCTTTGATGGTGGGCAGCGGAATCGGAGCAAATCGCGGGATCTTGATCCGTAATGGGGAAGCACTCCAGACCATGAAAGACATCCGTGTAATCGTTTTTGACAAAACCGGAACCCTCACCTATGGGCACCCTGAACTGGTGCAAATCATCGGCAAGGACGCCGATCAGGCACGGCTCTTGTCTCTGGCAGCAACGCTGGAGACGGGCTCCGAACATCCCCTCGCCAAGGCTATTATCCGCAAAGCAAAGCAAGACGGACTGCCCCTGGACAAAGTCACAGACTTTATATCCGAGGCCGGCAAAGGCATCTCCGGATCTATTGCGGGAGAAGTCTATCACTTGGGAAATCAGGCTTTGCTGGAACAAAAGCAGATCAGCCTCGGGGAAGTAAACCTGGCTCAAAACCTCTATAGCTATGCCACTCCAGTATATTTGGCAGATGCCACGAAGGTGCTCGCCATCTTTATGATTGCCGATACGATCAAGACCGAAGCGAAGGCAGTAATCAGTGCCCTCCTAGCGCAGGACATCCTGCCGGTCATGATCAGCGGGGACAATATCAACACCGCCCGGGCAATTGCTGCCCAATGCGGGATCGAGACGGTATTGGCAAACGTGTTACCTCAGGACAAAGCGGAAGAAGTGCGGAAATTGCAAGCTGCCTATGGTGCAGTGGCAATGGTGGGAGATGGCATCAACGACGCTCCTGCACTCAAGCAGGCGGACATCGGGATTGCGATGGGACAGGGCACGGATATAGCCATTGAAGCTGCCGATATCACGATTGTGAGAAGTGACCTCAACTCGCTGATCACAGCTATCAATCTCTCCAAACAGACCTTTATCAAGATCCGGCAAAACCTCTTTTGGGCGTTCTTTTACAACCTGATAGCCATCCCTCTGGCAGTCCTGGGCTTGCTCCACCCTGTGATCGCAGAGATCGCCATGGCGGGCAGTTCCATCACGGTGGTCACCAATGCCAATCTCCTGAAACGGAAGAAACTGCAGTAAGAGACATCGATTATTGCACTTGTCAAAGTCGGCTGAAAATACCTTAAGCCTATCGCAGCTGGTCATTTAATAAAATAAACTTGACTTGAGATGAGTAGATTTTAATAGTGTAATATGTTACTAGGCTACTAATAGAGTGTGGATACGAGAGCATTATCATTGTTCGCTTATTACCTGATGAGTGGCAAAATGGATTGTACACCATTGTTTAGGACTCTACTAATTCATCGATGTGCTGTATAAGCCACTAGGATCACTTATCTCTAGTTACATATGGAGTATTTATGAATCGACATGTACTTGTGTTAGTTATTATTTTGATTTTATCTTCGATTATGTTTAGTTCCTGCAAAGATACCACAGCTCCTCAGCAAGTGGATTGGAGAATATTTTTTTGGAATAGCGTGCCTATTTTGGGAAAAACAAATTCATACAAGTTTACTGCAGAGTGGTATGGAACTGATACCAATGTCCAGCAATCCGATAATTATGCTCTTAGTTTAAACTCCCAGGACATTCCGCTTGTTACTGAAAGCACCTACCATAGTTGGCAGTTAAAAGCCCCTAGTGTGCAGTTGGATGCCGGGGCCACCTACAATATGGTCTTTAGCCGTAATGGCGAAGAGATCTGTTCAACAGAAGTAACTATACCTTGTACTCCTACGATTACTTTCCCACAAAGTTTTAACCCTACGGAAACCAATAACATTTCTTGGAGTTTATTGTCCAATAGCCATGCACAGTATGTTTACGTTTGTGCTGAATCAAACCCCGAATCCAAAAGCATCTACTATTTGGACTGGATTGATTTGCTTGCGTCCGATCGAAGCTTCTCTTTGCCGGCCAACACTGTAATACCTCAAGGGCAGAATGACTCTTTTAGCTTCGGCCTGCAACAAGAGAATAGCTTTGATACAAAGAAAGCAACTATCCGCGCTGCCCAAACGACAGTTATTTATTACTGAGTAACTAAACTGCGTCATTGTCAATCCGCTAACGACTATAGTGCAGAGCAGAGGTGCCATGTCAATTCTGCTTATGGAGTATCCAGTAATGTTGCCTAATCCCGATTTTGCTTGACATTATCTCCAGATTATTCAGCCTCAGCATCGGCTATTGACTCCATAATGTATAGTCGCAAGGATGTAAAGATGGAAAATGAAGAAATAATCGATGTCGAAATCGAAGAACCGACCGTAGTATTGCCCATAGTGGATGATAATGTCCTCACCCCCCGGATGTTTACGCAGATCATGCTGCGTTCGGACAAATGGCTAAACTTTATCACTATTGCAAATTATATCAGCATGCTGATGATGAGCTTTGTCGTTATCGGGATTCTCCTTTATGCCCGTGACAACATGAGCCTCGGAGTAATGCTGATCTCGATCGCCTTGATGTGCGTATTGTTGTGGTATTGGCTCACGATTACCAATCTCTTGAGTCATGCCGGCAAATCCGTCAAAGCTATACAGACAGATCCCTCCATCGGGCACGTCAATGAGTTCCTGTATTGCTTATCCCGCTTTTTCAAACTGACCGGGATTGGCCTTGCCATCTACCTGTTTTTGGCGGCACTCTACATTATTCTGGCAAATGTGCTCCCTTTGTTCGTGAAATAAGAGGGATTAAATCCACTTTGGGGACGGGCTTGGATCCGTCCCTTACTTTAAAAGCAGACTTTGGGAGATTTGATGAAACACACTATCATTAGCGGAATCATGCTTCTGGCATGTCTTTCTGTCTTTGCCACTGGCTGGGAATGGGCTTTGAATATAGGTTCCGGTGGTAACGAGCGCGCCTGGGATCTAGCTACCGACACGGATGCAAATATCTTTGTCACCGGATCTTTCACAGATTCCATGGCGGTAGGCTCCGACACCCTGTATTGCGCAGGGGTCTCCGACATCTTTGTGCTCAAATGCTCTGCTTCCGGGCAGATCCTATGGGCGCAATCCTTTGGAGGCAGCAGTGAAGATGTCGCCTTGAGCATCGATACAGACCCCACGGGCAATTGCTATGTAACGGGATACTTCAATGAGCATATGCAGGTGGGCGATTCCACCTTGTACTCCAATGGATCCTGGGATATTTTTGTAATCAAGCTCAGTCCTATAGGTGATGTGATTTTCGGGCAGAGTTTCGGAGGAGCCAGCAACGATATTGGCTATGGCATCTCTTGTGCCGCAGATCGCATATTTGTCACCGGCTGGTTTGGCGAAACGATGCAACTCTCGGCAGGACTCAGTCTGCAAAGCTTTGGCGGTAGTGATATCTACGTTGCCGCTTTGGACAGCGCCGGAAACGTTCTGTGGGGCCAAAGTGCCGGCACGGAGGGAGTAGATTACGGCTATAAAATAGCCAATGATGGGCTAGGATCTTCCTACATCACAGGTGTGTGCAGTAACACCACCGCCTTTGGAACCTTCCTGCTCCCGGGAACCGGTGCCTTTGTGGCAAAATATGACCTCAATGGCAATTTCCAGTGGGCAAATCGGGGAGAAAACGCAGGAGTCAACAGCATCTCCGTCCGCGACGGCAGAGGTATGCTGACCGGTAGAATCAGCGGATCCGCACAGTTTGGCGAATTCAGTTTGAACAGCATTGCGGGTAGCGATGATATTTATAATGCCGGCTTTGATGCCATCAGCGGGGAGTGGCAATATGCTCAAAGCGCAGGCGGTGAAGATTCAGACCGGGGCAGGGCTTGCTATATCGGCGATTACAGCGTCTCCACAGGATCCTATTCCGCCACTTCAAATCTCTTTGGCATCCCCAATCAAATAGCCAATGGTGCCTATGACATTTACATCTACGTCGATGATCGCTACAACCCCACTTGGGATCTTGCGCAAAGGCTGATCACGGTAGGAGGTTCCGAAAACGACGTGGCAACGGATATCGTGCTCACACCAGATATTGTGATCTGCGGATGGTTTGGCGGAAGCTGCAGCTTTGGAGAATTTACTCTCGACACCGGCAATGGTGCCAATGCCAATATGTTTGTGGCAAAATACGCGATGCCCGGCACTGCCGTGGACGATGTGCTGCCGGAGGTCGTATCGCAAGTGACTTTCCCCAATCCTTTCCGTCCCCATCACAGCATCCGCTATGAACTCTCCAAAAATGCGAAAGTGAACCTCCGTATCTACAACCTGCGTGGCCAGATCGTGCGAAACCTGATCGACCAACAGCAGGCGGGTGGTAACCACCAAATCGCCTGGGACGCCCGTGATAACAAGGGGAAAGCCCTGAACTCCGGAATGTACATCATGCAACTACAGATAGATGGGATAGTTACTAACCGTAAACTACTGCTCTATAAATGAATCCCGGGAAAGCCTCATAGCACAGTGCCGATGCGTGAAACAGGATTAATCTACGATCCTGGTTGCGAAAAACTCTACAGTTTGATCGACAAACCCAGTACGGCATAATTGAAGAGCGCAAAGCCGTACACTTCATCATTATCGGCACCACCTTCCAAGACCCGATACCCGGCTTTTAGCGATACTTTTTCGTTAATATCATAGATCGCACCCAGCAACACATCCTCTGCCCTGCCCTGAGGAGCAGCGAGTGCATCGCCTTCAAACACCACGGCAAACTGCTCCGAGAAATTGTGCAGATAGCGGAAATTGATAATGGGCACAAAACCTACATTCGCCTTCTCTCCGGATAATCCGCCACCTTTCAAAGCTATTTTTGCATCTCTGATCTTGGCAGTAAATCCCATGCCAAATTCATTGGCTGGAGTTTTTACAAAATCATAACGATAGGTGAGGCGGTACGAATTGAACTTGTAAGTTCCATCGATATCGGTATTGGCAGGAAACACAGCACCCGCAAAAGCTATCGCCCTGGTCGATATACCGGAAGATTGGACTTCCAGTGGTGCGTACAGAGCCGATATTGTATGCCTTTCCCCCAGTGTCTGAAACACTCTGACGCGAAGGAATGGGGCTAAATCTGTCGAAAAATCACTCGTCAGTGAAAACCTGGTTCCGGTATCCCCTGGTATCCCTACGTCATTCATCGAATTGTACACGAGTCCCGATTCCAGATCAATAGTCGTTTCGGCATGTCCGATGCTGATCCCAACGCTAAGTACTAAAACCAGTATCATTATACTGTTTCTGTGGTTCATATTATCTCCTCTCATAAGTCCGATTTTTATTTTTTTACATTATAGTCCAAAAGCCTGCTCAACCCAAAGACGAAAGTACCAACTAGCGGAGCTTTTCGTACCGGAGCTTGCCGAAGCTCCGAGTCTTTTCAAGTACGATCGGAATCCTACTCTACGGGTTCACCAGCTGAGATTTCGGTATTTGCACCAGTCCTGAGCGCTCTCATTTCCGTGCCTGGCAGCCAACAGATAGTATTTTTTGCTGTTTACTTCGTCGGCTAACATGCCGTAACTTCTGCCCAGCAATTCCTCTGCCCAAGCTTCTTCAGTGTCAAACTCCAGACATTTGTGCAGAGCGCGGATCGCCTGCTGGAAATCACCGTTGTTAAAGCTAGCCACCGCCAGGTATGCCCAGTTGTAAGATGCTTCGGGCTCCAGTTCGACTGCCCGCAGGTAGTAATCCTGGGCAGAAGCAAAATCTCCCTTTTCGCTATAGGCATCACCGATACTGGAATACATCGAAGCAGGCTCGGCATTCAATTCTATCAGCCGGAGATAACAGGCGATCGCTTTATCGTACTCTTGTAAACTGAGATATATCAAGGAACCAAAGTTAACCGCAGAAAAATTGTCAGGATCTACCTTCAGCACACCCTCACAATATTCATTTGCCCTGGAAAACTCGCCCAGATCATAGTAACACTCCGCAATCAACACCAGAATTTCGAGATCTTTCGATAAATCATACGCCTTTTGAAAACACTTCAGTGCTGATCCCAAGTTGTTTTCCATTTTGTGACAATGCCCCAATACTCTCCAGGCAGCAGCAAAAGTAGAATCCGCATCTACAGCTTTTCGGAAGTATTCTGCAGCCAATGGCAGTTTGCTGTTATCACCAAAAAAATACGATCTACCCTTTTCGTAATAATCCACAGCGCTCAGTTTCCCCACTTCACTGGTATATGCCACTTGTAAAGCGGATTGTAGATTTTTGTCCTTTTCCTGTTCCAGTTCTGCTTTTAGTCTGGCGATCTCTTGCAGAGCTGCATCGGTTGCCGCTCGATTTTGTTCCAGGATTTCCTTGCCCTTTTCATTACTGATCAGGTCGTCCAACTGCCGGAGTACGTCTTTTTCATCCAGCTGGATCTCAGCTTTCAGCCGGTACGATTCTCCGTCCCACTTCTCTTCCAAGACCTTGGTTTGAGTAATTCCGGCACTCAAAACCTGAATGTCTTTTTGGGTAAGGGCTGAAACTGTGCCATTAATCTCCGTTTCCTGGCTGCTTAAACTGCTTTTGATGTAAACACCGACTTCTTCCAGTAACAACCGTTTCACCTGTTCCAGGGCTATTGCCCGGGACGTGAGCTTGCTATCCGCTTCTCCGGCTTTGTAGGTGTATTCCCGGACAAAGGTTTTACTGTTCAGACTGAGGCAGATCAGTGCCAATGCAAAAATCAAGGAATATTTCAAGGTTCCTCCTCTCAATAGCGTATAAAGCACACAATACAAAGGCCGTATCCCGTGTCAATATTTCAAATATATTTCATCCCACAGCTTTGTAGCGGAGCTTGCGTACCGGAGCTTTCCGAAGCTCCGAGTCTTTTCTTTTTGTAGGATCGGAATCCTACACTACGGGGTAGCGCTATAGGTTTTGATCGCCAGCACGTGGATCGTGACGCCTATTGCAATGGTGAGCAAGAGCAATTTGATCCACAAGTGTGTGGTGGGCACGAAAAACAGGATCGAGCCGAGGATCGTAGTCCACAACAGGACCAGAGTGTAGATTTTCAAGCGTAAGGGTATGCCTTCACGATTCCGGTAGCTGCTGAGTTCTGCGCCAAAGACTTTGTTTGTGTGCAGCCAATTGTACATACTGGCAGAACTTCTGGCAAAGCAGATGGCAGCCAGTAGCAGAAATGGAGTAGTCGGCAGTAATGGCAACACTATCCCCAGAATAGCCAAGCCCAGTGCCAAAAGACCCACTATAGCATAAAACATCCGCCAAACCCTATTGATCCGGCGTGGCTCTGTTGTTGTCTGTATTTTCAATGTGTAACTCCAGTTCATTTGCTAACCGGTATTGATAAGAGCTTTTTGCTGCTTTCGGAGCTCACTATCAACAGCCAATACATACAAGGTTATCCATCTTCACGCTCGCAGTCAAGTTCTTTTTTGTACCACAATTGGGATCCTGTGTCAGATGCCCGGTTTGCGGACCGGAGTTTCGTACCGGAGCTTGCCGAAGCTCCGAGTTCTTTTTTTTTAGGAGGACCAGCATCCTCCGGCAACGTCGAACTCCCTCTCCCGCTCTGGGAGAGGGCTGGGGTGAGGGCATGACAAAAAGGCTACAAATGTGTTACAAAGTACCGTAGTGCCAGTAAGGGAGAAAAGCTGAAAAATGATGATTGAATGGTCTCCGTAGAGGCAGACCTGTGTGTCAGCCCTTCAAGCGGTTGACAGAGTTGATCTTTAAGATCCAGAGCATTGTTTCCCGGAGATTAGATGATTATCTTCTTGACATAATATCGTGGATATGTCACATTTGCAACGGTTTCGTCAAAGCAACCGATTGCTTTGACAACAAGTAACGAGGCTTGCCTAGTATTTGTTTTTCAACGGCAGCTTGGAAAGACAAGCGTGGGAGAAATCATGAAACGCCATTTAGTAGCAATTTTTATTTTGATTACCGCCATTATCTCATTATCCGCCGAATCTTTTGTCATAGGTGCCGGAACCGGAACTACCAGCGTTTTGCCGGTATTTGGTTCCTTCGAGTACGGTTGGAGTTGGTCCCTCTATACGGTTGCCGAAATGAATGCCGTGGGGATGAATACGGCCATGGATATCATATCCATCAGCTATGATGTAGCCACCAATCCCGTAAATTTTACAATGAACAATCAATCGATTTACATGCGTCTCAGCTCTGCCACGGCAGTGGCAATGAGTTATCCGGGGACAGCAGGTTTCACAAACGTCTTAAATGCAAATACCACCTGGAACGGAAGCGGGTGGAAAACCCTAACTCTGGACACTCCTTTTAGCTGGAACGGCACTCAGAATATTGAAATTCTCTGGGAAAACAGGGATGGCAGTTATGCCAATGGAGCACCCGGCTTTCACTATACATCTACCAATCCCGAGATGATGTCGTCCTATAAGGTGGCTAGTAGTTCCTTTCCTACAGGAAACGGTAACTTTTCTTATGAGCGACCCAACATCACTTTCAGTTCTGCCGCCGGTACTATACCGAGCCCGGCGGTGAACACCTTTCCCCAGGACCTGCAGGATTGGGTGGAAGAATTTCCTACCTTGAGCTGGAGCAGTGGAGGAGGTGCACCCACGGGCTACAAATTGTATTTTGGATCAGTTTCAAATCCACCCTTGATTGCAGATTTGGGAGACGTTACTTCTTGGACTCCACCCACGGCTCTGGAGTATCTGCAGCAATACAACTGGAAAATAGTTCCCTACAATAGCGAGGGAGAGGCGGAGGATTGTCAGGAATGGAGCTTTGTCACTGTCGATAACGACTTAGTACCGATTGGAACTGATTTAACGACTCAAAGACAACCCTTTGGTGCGGACTATGGTTTTGAGCGCTCGGCTATGCTGTTTTTCGATTCGGAGATTGTACACACCGCAGCCTCTCTGCAAAAAGTAGCGGTTTACAATAGTTACAGCACTGATGCGGAAATTCCATACAAAATCTATGCCAAAGAGACTACAGCCGTCGAGTTTTCTGCGACACCTTGGGAGGATTTTATCATGGATGCAATACTGCTGAAGGTAGGGGTCCAAACCTTTGATACCCCGGGCTGGAACGTATTTGATCTCGATAACCCGTTTTCATATACGGGCAATAATCTCATCATTATCGTAGAAACGGACTATGGACTGTACGGGGATGATTCTTTCCCTCAATTTCGCTACAGCACCGAGACTGAAGACGTTCATCAATACTGGTATTCACACTATACTCCACCGACCGATAATGGCAGGTTGAACGGTCGTCGGCCCAACGTCTTGCTCCAGTTCGAACCTCCAGTTACAGGTCCGCCTCAGCCCGTAATCCTCGAGCACCCGTGGAATGGACAGACGGGCATGCCTCTGGATGGGTTTAACCTGCGCTGGAGCCCGAATGGAACGGGTGGTATGCCGGACTCCTATGCGGTGTACATGTCACAATCCGCAGCCGACATTTCGGATTTTTATCATCCGGGCATAAGCTCTACTCTATTCGATCCCATTTCTGAGGGAGGTCTTAGTTTTAACTATGGTGAAATCTGGTATTGGACCGTGGAGGCTACCAATAGCGATGGATCTGCGATAACTATGCCGGTATGGTCTTTCCAAATAGAGGAAGATCCCCGGCGAGAACTGCCCCTGACAGAGAGCTTTGATGCCTATGCCTGGCCGGATGGCTGGATCCAATATTACACGGGGTTGTTCTCCAACCGGTGGATAGTGTCTGCCACCAGTAATGCCGGCGCTGCTCCCTATGAAATGAGGGCAATACCCATCGGGCAGGTCGGCACTTCCCGCTTGGTTTCTCCCCCCTTGAATACAGACGGGGTTTCAACACTTTACATGGTTTTTAACCACAGCTTTCTGGAAAACGGCTCGGGGGTTTCCGCCCAAATCCAGCATAGTTACGACGGAGTGACGTGGTATACACCTTCATGGTCTCATGCCAGTGCCGACGGAGATGCTTCCGGAGCCGTGAGCGTAACAATTAACGGGCTGAATAGTCCGGTCACCTATATCAGTTGGACTCTGGATGGGATGCACGACCGCTATGAAAACTGGTTTATTGATGATGTCCGGATAGTGGATGTTTTGACTGCCCCCGTGGCACAGCTGGCGAGTAACGGTCGTTTATCATGGACTCCCGTTCCGGGTGCCACAGGTTACAGAATACTGGCTTGCGATGATCCCAACGGGGACTTTGTGGCGATAGATGCTACAGTGAATACCTATTGGCAAGAATCTGACATGAGTGCCTTGCAGAAGTTTTATAAAGTGGTGGCATTGATAGAGTAAGAGTAATATCGAAAACAAAGCACCGAAACTGGAATCCGTAGGGGCAATAGTCATACGGATGAATACAGATGTTTCAGTAGGGGCAGACCTGTGTGTCTGCCCTTATGCGTAAAAAGCACACGAGGCGTGTGCAGTTACAAAGATAGCGATTCTATGCCTTTCACATGACCTAAGCCGGTTCGTTTATTACCAGCCAGTATAGTCCCAAATGCTTTACTGCATCCACAAACTGAGCAAAATCCACCGGTTTGTGGATATAACTGTTTGCTCCGTTATCGTAAACAGAAGCTACATCAATGTCTTCTTTGGAAGATGTCAAAACCACCACCCGTAAACGTTTGGTCTTTTCGTTTAAGCGCATACGTTTGAGCACTTCCAAGCCATCAATTTTGGGCAGCTGGAGGTCCAGCAAAATGACTGTTGGTAATTCATCAGGATCTTTGTCTGCATACTTTCCTGAACAAAACAAATAATCCAGAGCTTCTTCGCCATCCTCTGCCACAATCAGTTTGTTACTGATTCTGCTTTTGAGGAGAGCTCTTTTGGTTAGTGCGACATCGCTGGGATTGTCTTCCACCAAGAGAATAGTCTTTGTATCCATTACTCCTCCCTTTCGGTAGCGGGACCCTTTTGGGGCGCGTCTTGTAAGGTAAAATAGAATGTTGTGTGTTTATCCGGTTCGGATATTGCCCATACACTGCCGCCGTGCCTTTTTACAATGCGTTTTACGGTTGCCAGTCCTATTCCTGTTCCCGTAAAATCGGCTTCTTTATGCAGCCGCTGGAATGTTCCAAACAAATTACCCACATACTTCATATCAAAACCAATGCCATTATCTTGGACATAGTAAGCCATGATCCCGTCTAAGCTTGTTCTTCCGAATTCTATTCTGGGTTGGGGGGTGTTTTTGGTAAATTTGAATGCGTTACTAAACAAATTGGTTAATGCCACATCAATCAGTCTGGAATCACAACTGTCCGTCAAATCGGGTTGGATCTGTACTTCAACCTGACTGAAGGGCTCTGAATCTTTCAATCGTTTGACTACTTTCGCAGCTATCTGGCTGAGGTCCGTCTTTTGGAATTCCATTTTACCCCGGCTCATTTTTGACAGGTCCAGCATTGCATCAATCACTTTATCCATATGCTGGGCTTCCGAGCGGATAGTCTTCAGGCTGTTTATGCCCTGTTCATCCAGCTTGTCAGCATAGTCTTCCAATAAAACCATGCTCCAGCCGTCAATCCCCCTGAGAGGTGCTCTGAGGTCATGCGATACGGAATAGGAAAAAGCTTCCAGTTCCTGCATAGCTGCAGTCAATTGAGCTGTACGTTCCATCACTTTCTGTTCCAGATTTTCATTTAAGTCTTTGATCTGTGCTTCGGCTCTGTTGCGCTCCGTAACATCCCTAAAGCTCCAGACTCTACCCACCGCTACTTGATCTAGCCACTGCGGCTGAGAATACCGTTCAATAATGCGTCCATCTTTCAGCTCAAACATATCAAAACTGTCTGCCTCTGTATCATGATATAGTTGTCTTACTCTTGATAAGAAAGCCTCAGTGTCTGAAAACTGGTTAAGTGCATAGTCCAACACCTGATTGTCATTTTGGGAGTCAATAACTGCCTGAGGTATGTTCCACATTTGCAAAAAACTGCGGTTAAAACTGGTCACTTTCCCTGCTTGGTTCACCACCAATATTCCATCTGCTGTGGATTCCAGAGTAGCCCGCAGCAACGAAACATTCTGTCTGATTTCTTCTTCTGCCTGTTTTCTTGCCGTGATATCCTGTATGACGCCGGCAATCTTAACCGGTTTACCAGTATCGTCTTTGAGTAGAACGGCTTTGGAAACTACAAACCTGTTAGCGCTGCCATCAGCGGGGTGCAATTCAAACTCCACTTCATAGGGAATATCGTGCTCTATCAAGTCCCTTAGAGCCCTGCTAATATTTTCATCATAAGGACGGCAGGCTCCCACTTGTTCCAGAGTTACGCTGTTGGTGTCAGGTGGGAAACCATAGATTCTCAGCGCTTCCTGTGATCCCCAGATGAGCTTGGTTTTCATATCATATTCCCAGCTTCCTACGTGACCGATGGCTTGAGACATTTGCAGCCTTACCTGATTGTCCAAAATGGCTTTTTCAGATTTCTTACTGTCAGTGATATCCATAAAGAAAGCCGTCATGAGCCTATCCCCTGTTTGGATTGCTCTCACTTGATAGGCGCCGCTTATTTGGTCATCCTGATAATAGTAGTCCACATTTTCATACACTTCTCCGGTTAACGCTACTCTCCGGTAAATATCCGGAATGCCGCTGGTGATATGCATGGGAAACACTTCTTCGATTTTCTTACCAATAAAAGGTTGATGGTCAAATCCGAGAATTTCATTGGCAGACAGATTGAAGTTCGAAAAGATAAGATTATCCTCATCATCCACTAAATATGTATGTGCTCCAAAGGGCGCTTTGTTTATCACATTACGCAATCTTTGTGTGGTTTCCCTGAGACGTTCTGCATCCAATTTTCGGGGGGTAATGTCGCTGATAGCAGTGATAAAATACTGCGGTTTACCTTCGGAATCTCTTTGCAATGAAGAATTTACATCAGCCCAAACCACATTGCCATTTTTATGAATATAGCGCTTTTCGTACTTAACCCGCTCCATCTCACCGCTAAGCATTTTTTCGACATAGTTTTGGCTGGCCTCAATGTCTTCGGGATGGGTAATTTCAGTCCACTTTTTACTCAGAAGCTCATCTTCCGTATATCCCAGAATATCGCAAAAGGCTTTATTGATTATCATTTCACCATTCATTTGAGTCATAGACTTGCCCAGTGGTGAATTATTGAAAACATTGCGAAACTTTACTTCACTCTGCTTGATCTGAATATCTGTAAGATATCTTTCTGTAATATCACGTATGATGGATAGTATGCACATCTCGTGATCAATTTCTATGATGATGGCAGACATCAGCCCGCGGATTTCCCTGTGTTTCATGGCAAAGTCAGCTTCAAAATTCCGGACTTCTCCATGTTTAGTAACTTCGGAAACCACAAAATCACGGTCTTCCACATGTTTCCAGACACTCATTTCCACCGATGTTTTCCCTACGACTTCATCTTCACTGTATCCGCTGATTTTGACAAATCCATCGTTGACCAGGATAAACATTCCATCACTGGCTCTGGTGATGGTAATAGAGTCAGGACTGGCGATAAAAGCTTTCCTAAATCTCTCCTCGCTTTGCCTTATTGCTTCACTTGCTTCCCTTTTTACTGTAATATCGAGGAAGCTTATTACTATTTCCGTTATTTCGCCCTTAGCATTTAACATGGGAAAGCCATTAACAGAAAGCCAGACAATATCATCGGTAGTAGGTCTGCATACACCCAGGATGAAGTTTTTGACTGCTTGTTTTGTATGAGCTATTTGAATGACCGGGTATTCATCGATGGATAGCGGTGTCCGATCCTCATGAATGAATCTCCAATATGGATCCATGGCCAAAAGGCCACGCATTTGTTCTTCACTCAAGCCCAATAACTCTGAAGCTTGAGCATTACATATTATAATCGAAGTGTCCGAGGCATGCACTACTACGCCCACATCGAGAATTGTCAATAAATCCCGATACCTTTTTTCGCTGGTATTCAGTGTAACTTCAGCCCTTTTCCGTTCTGTGATATCCTGAGCTGCTCCCCTCAGTCCGACAATTTTGCCGTCTGCATCCTGGGTTGTACAGCCATATACCCACATCCAGCCATTGCTCCCATCTATTTTAACGGTTTCAAGCTCCAGTTCATAAGGAGTTCCCTTTTCAGCAGTACCTGCCAAAGCCGTGGACAGCCTTTCCCAGCTCTCCGCTGTAAATAGTTTCTCATGCTCTGGATAAGGCGGTGGAGGAATAGATGAGTCAAAACCATACATATTGTAGAGTTCGTCCGACCACCTTACCTTATTGCTGGCTAAGTCCAGATGCCAGCTACCGACATGAGCAATCCGTTGTGATTCTTTTAAGTCCTCATCACTTTCACGTAGGGCAGCCTCTGCAAGTTTGCGTTGAGTGATATCACGAATTATTGCTTGTTGCAGGATTTCACCTTCAATCACAATCGAATGGATACTAATCTCCACTATCAAGGGACTCCCAGCTTTGGTTATATGTGTAGTTTCAGTTCTTTTACCTTCTTTGGCAAGGGAATCCCAATCCACGTCACTCTGCAAATCTCTCATGTCCGGAGAGCGTAAATCATTCAAATTTAGTCTAACTAGTTCATCTTCCGTATAACCGTATTTTGCTATTGCCGTTTGATTGGCATCAATGATGTTACAATCCTTGTCCAGAGTCAGAATGATGTCATTGGCATTTTTGGTCAGTAAGGCGATTCTTTCAGCATACTGGGCTCGTTCCCGACTAAGAGTATATTGACGCTCCAGCCATTGCTTGTCCCGGTTCCTTTCAAAAAACCCCACACCCAAGGCTACTGCAATTACCAAAAGTAAGACAAACCCCCAGATAGTCCAGATCCGGTGTTTCAAGGGAAGGTAGATTTCATCCCGATCTATCTTGACCACATAGTGCCAGGGAGTTCCTTTGACAGCCCCTATAGAAGCCAAGACCGGTTCGTTCCGGTAATCCAGCCCTTCCACAACACCGGTTTTACCGCGTAATGCCATGGATGCAGGCAAAGCCAAGCTGGTATTCAAATCAAATTTGTATTTGAATGCCATGTTGTTCACGTGTCTCAAATCATTCAGAAAAATGACATGCTTACCTTCACGGCGGACTAAAAGCGTTTCACCGGAGCGGCTGAAAGTGGGCCAGCGCTGAATAAGGGGATAAAGAAAATGTTGAGGGTCCAGCTGTATCAGCCATACTCCGGCAGGATTAACACCGCCAATACTGATCGGAACCCAGATATTCATATGGATGCCCGGTATTGCTCCGGTTTTCACTCTTCTGTCGATATGCAAATCTTTGATAAAAATCCGGTTCTCCCTCAAAGCTCTTGTATAAAGAGAATCAAAGTCTGCTTCCGGCTCTATAGCCAATACTGGCTCTCCCAGCAACTCCCGACCCATAGCGTCATAGAGCATAAACCTTTCATAGCCAAAGGTTCTCTGCCAGTTACCGGCCCAGAGTCGCAACTGAGCGATGTTATGAGCACTTGCTTTGCCTTGCAGGATATCCATAGCCAAACTTTTTACCAGCTCATTTTGTTGTAAATGAGTCGCATCCAACATTCTTTCCTGATACCAATTGCTGATTTGCTCTGTCTTCAAATCACCGATGGCAGTCAATTCTTTATCAGCAGTTTTCCTGGCGTCTTTATACGCCTGACGGAGAAAGAAATATCCACCTCCGGCAATTACCCCCGATAGAATGATAAAAGTTACAACCGTGCCTCTTCTAATCAGGCCGAATTTGTACTCGACATCATCCTGCAAACTCCCAAAGATATCCTGCTTCCAGCTCTGAGGACCATACATAATTGCAAGGGCAATATTCAGGAAAAGAAATGCCAGGGCTGTGAACAAAGCCATTGGGATAAGACGGATCCCAAAAAACAATGGCATCCCGGCAGCGTAACTCAATACTACGGTCAGGCAAAACAGAATAATGAGTGTCGAAATGGTCAATCCGGCTTTTCGCAAGCCTCTTTTGGTTTGATCGCCTGTGGTACCCGCTAAGATGGAAAGCAGGGATAGTATTGCTACAAAAGCAGTGACCGGAGACATCACTCCTATAGGGACATTGGATATTTGTTGCTGCCCGGCTATCACCCGGTCAATCCAGGGAACACCGAGATTTAGTACTCTGAGGATTATTACCCAGCTAGTGTAAAGCGTAATGAGAGTGGCAAGGATATTAAATATGCGTTTATTAACACGGTTATGGGACCAGGAATTGGAGTAGAGAGTACAAATGCATAATAATAAAAGGGTGATTGCCGTAGTGGGAGCCATGGGCACATAATCTACCGCAAATTCCATTAACTGCCATGTGTTATTGAGCCAGTTAAACAAGCCTATCAATACAAAGATTATCACCAAAGAAATCAGGATTTCCACAGGTTTCCATAAGCGCTCGAAATTATACTTCATCTGCACCTCACACACGGATCTAAAAAACAGAACGATTGCCTAATGGCAAATCTCCTAATGCCTATATGGATAGGGTTACAACATTTAAGAACCCATTAATAATAACCTGAGAGTTATCATAATAATATGACTCAAACCCGTTGGTAAAACAAGTATTAAATATTGTCAAGTATTTTATTGAAGTCACTCCCTCATAGTTTTAGTCCGGGAGGACGACGCAATTATCCGCACACTAAAAGAGGCTTCTATATTGAAGAAGTCGAAGCCAAAATACCGTTTCCGGTCTTTGTAAATCGAGACGAAACGCTGATTATGAGTTGTTAGTATTCTTCGATGATACCTGCTGCAGAATCCCCATAGCGCTCTTTGAAATGTCAACAACCACAATCAGTACTTCAGAGATACCGAAAGAAATGATCGAAAAGAAGATGGATACTACTAATAATATCACTCCGAGAGCAGTTTGATGTATGTCACCGAAGTACCCCATTGCCATCACACCTGCCAGTATTAATAGAACTCCGAAAACTTGAAACAACTTTGATATCGTAGAAATCACAGGATAGTTTTTCACAGACATGTTTGAGAACATTGAGTTATTCACTGTGTTGAAAATTGCTTCCTTTTTTCTCTTGGATCTACTGGCGAAGAAGTAGATTAACACTACGATTCCAATGAATATTAAAGTACCTAATACCGAACTCGCTGTTTGTGCTTGTGCTACTGGTTGCATGATGATCTCCTTTGGTAGTTTAGTAAATTTTACACTCGTTACAGTATGAGAATTAAGTCAATATATATGTAAAAATACCAGAGTAAACCTTTAAACTCACCCTCGACACAGGCGATGCTTCCTTATAGCTAGCGAAGTTAAACGTATCGGCAGTGTGTCTACTCTTCTGGAAAAATGGCACGGGAGTCCCTGTTCACTCGCCGTGTTCACAGTCGCCTCTACAGTGTGCACACGAGGCGTGTGCAGTTACTAGACCATGACCAAGAGACCTCAACAGTCGGCAGGGCGATACAATGTGACCATACCTAAATAAATTGACACAAATCTATCAGATGAAATTATTGTTCTAACTGGGAAGAGCAGGTTCCGGAGCAGATAATGCACCGCATACCGGGCTTATAAGATAAGCAGCAGTTTATTTGTACTGTGGGACTTCCCTCCGTAGTTATCCGGATTGGCAGAAAAACCAATCGGGATACCAAACGAAGGAATAGTCCGGCAGGTTCTTTCTCATACTAGCAATTGAACCTACGACATAATCCTTCCCCCCTGAATAAAATCTTGAGAGGAAAGTAATGTCACAGAACACAAACGACAACCATGGCTTAAGCCAATCGGAAGTGCAGCAACGCCGCATCAGTTGCGGTTACAACGAATTACCATCAACCAAAGCGCGCAGTATCTGGGCTATATTATTTGGCGTTATCCGGGAACCTATGTTCTTGCTTTTAGTAGCCTGCGGAACCCTCTATCTGATCCTGGGCGATCTACAGGAAGCATTGATGCTCTTAGGCTTTGTGTTCATGGTAATGGGCATCACATTGTATCAAGAGCGTAAAACAGAACGTGCATTAGACGCTTTACGCGATCTCTCCAGCCCCAGAGCCCTCGTAATCAGAGCAGGTGTTCGCCAAAGGATTCCCGGACGGGAAGTAGTTTTGGACGATTTGCTTGTCCTGGTGGAAGGCGATAGAGTCCCTGCGGATTCCTATGTATTGGAAAGCAGCAATTTAAGTATCGACGAATCACTGCTTACCGGCGAATCAGTACCGGTGCATAAACAGCTTTGGGATGGCAAAAAGCAGTCTGTGCAGCCCGGGGGAGATGATCTGCCTTTTGTCTATTCAGGCTCATTGGTTGTGGGCGGTAATGCCATAGTGCTGGTATATGCCATCGGAGAGCTTTCTGAACTGGGCAAGATCGGTAAATCACTGCAATCGGTAAAAGAAGAAGAAACCAAGCTAAGCAAAGAAACAGGTCGCTTAGTGAAAAATATTGCGATTATTGGGGCTTGTTTGTGTGTTTTGGTGGGGATTCTGTACTACCTTACCCGTGGCAATATCATAGAAGCCTTCTTGACCGGTTTAACTCTTGCCATGGCAATCCTTCCGGAAGAGTTTCCTGTGGTGCTAACCGTTTTTTTGGCTTTAGGTGCCTGGCGCATGTCCCGCAAGAACGTTCTCACCAGGAGAATGCCTGCCATCGAAACTTTGGGTTCGGCAACGGTGCTGTGTACAGACAAAACGGGGACGCTTACTTACAACCGCATGACAGTGCAAAGAATCTGGACTGCGGATGGCTATAGCGACATTGGTAAAGAACAAAACAAACAATTACCTGCACAGAATGAGAAATTACTGTTAAACAGCGTGCTGAGTAGCATGAAAGACCCCTTTGATCCCATGGAAAAGGCTATTCATGAAGCACTTACAAATACGATTCCGGCAAAATATCAAGAGCTTCAAGCTTGGCAAATCATCAAGGAATACCCCCTTAGCAATGATTTGCGAGCGATGACCAATGTGTGGCAAACTGATGTCGCGGGTGAATTTAGGGTTGCCGCCAAGGGTTCACCGGAGGCGATTATCGGCTTGTGCAGGATGGCATCGGACAAAGCCGGGGAAGTTTTAGCGAAGGTAACCGAGATGGCAGAACAGGGCTTGAGGGTCTTGGGCGTGGCTATTGCCGACTATGCAGGACCAGACCTTCCTGATCGGCAAGAAGGTTTCAGTTACAAATTTTGCGGGTTAATCGGGTTTGCCGATCCTTGCAGAGATACGGTTCCGGGTGCAGTGCAGGAATGTTACAAAGCCGGTATCAGGATTATCATGATTACGGGCGATTACCCCTGTACGGCAAAGGCCATTGGCAGAACCATTGGGCTCAAAGAAGTGGAAAATGTGATAACCGGAGAAGAGCTGAACAATATGAGCGATGATGTTCTGGCAGAGCGCATTATGCATACAACAATATTTGCCAGAGTAGTGCCCGAACAGAAGCTGCGTATCGTTAAAGCACTGAAGGCAAATGGCGAGATCGTGGCAATGACAGGCGACGGAGTGAATGATGCTCCTGCCTTAAAGGCTGCCAATATTGGCATAGCGATGGGGCAAAGAGGAACGGATGTAGCCAGAGAAGCATCTTCCCTGGTGCTGATCGATGATGATTTCTCTTCCATTGTCAGTGCCGTTAAGATGGGGCGCAGAGTATTTGACAACCTACAAAAAGCTATTGCCTACATCCTGTCCATTCATGTGCCAATAGCAGGAATGGCTCTGCTGCCGGTCTTGATCAAGGGATATCCCTTGGTGTTCCTGCCGATACATATTGTATTTCTGGAGCTGATTATTGATCCGGCTTGTTCGGTAGTATTCGAGATGGAAAAAGAAGAAGCAGATGTGATGGAGCGTCCTCCCAGAGGTATTAATGAGCCCTTGTTTGGTAAATCGATGGTTTTTATATCATTACTGCAGGGATTTTCTGTTCTGGCAATCCTGATAGCCGTGTATTTCATAGGGCTAAGACTGGGAAGATCAACTGATGAAGTGCGGGCGTTTACCTATACAACACTGGTGTTTTCTAATATTGGACTGATAATTACCAACAGATCGTGGAGAAACAATCTGATTCAAATCCTCAAAACTCCCAATCCTGCCATGATGTGGCTGGTGATAGGGGTTTTAGGGCTGATTGGACTGATAACCCATGTTCCCGGGCTTAACCGCTTGTTCCATTTCTATCCTTTGCATGCCGTCGATCTGGCTATCTGCCTGGGAGCAGGATTACTGAGTATCATGTGGTTTGAAGCACTAAAAATGATTCAGAAAAAGCACAGAAATCAGATGTAGGGCATGATTGTGTCGCCCGTGAAGGGCTTTATCGGGGAGTGGAACCATCACGAGGGTCTTCGTGCCTGCGGCACTCCGAACCCGTCGCTATCGGATGTCGCCCACGAGGGCTAGCTTTGTCAACAACATGCGCCCACGAGGGGCTCCTCCATTGGACTACGAACATTTCAAATCCGAATCTGGTTTTCATAATCGGTTGCGAGATATTGCTCTCACTGCGGTACTGTCAAATCGGATATCATAATACAGTCAAACCGCCATTCGCCCCTACTGCAATCTCTCGTGATCCCCTCGTGATCCCCTCGTGAACCCCTTGTCACGCGAGGGAATCGCCACGGAAGTGCCATGCCATCGTCCGTGGTGTGAAAAAGCCTGTGAAAACAATACAAAATGACAGAATGCTCCGTAGGGGCGAGTTGCGCTCGCCCAATGTGGCTGAAACAAATTTTACTATTCTACCTCATGTACGGTATGCAGACTGTCCTTTGACCAGTTTAGTGGGTTTTGTGCTATGTAATCTATGATGCTATTCAAATCCTCTTCATTGCGTATGATATGCTCGTAGTAGTTTCGCTGCCAAACATTCCCGGCAAAGCCTGATCGTTTTAGCTGTGACGACACTGCAGCTTTGTATCCTGCCAGCATCTTCCCCAATTCCGATGATTTTGGGCGGACGCAATCCGTGGCTTCATCGTCGCTGTGAAGAAATACAATCCCATGAAAATGATTGGGCATGACCACAAACTCATGCAATACGACATCCTGGCGTATTTCGCCGCATTTTATCCATTCATCTGCTACGAGTTTACCATATTCATTCAAGGCCATTTCCCCATCCGCTACTTTGCCAAAGATACACTTTTTCTCAAAACTGCAGATAGTCACAAAATACGCCCCCTGGCTCGAATAGTCATAGCCTTTTAGCCGGATAGAATGTCTGTGATGCTCCTTGGGATCAAAGTTCACGATAGTGTCCTCCCACTATGATGGTAAGTTGCATTACCATAATGCTATAATGTATCAAGGGATGATTTGGGCGGACGCAATCCGCCCCTACATTGCCGTTGGGTGGAGACATTCCGATTTTCATGTCTGTCGTCCTGTAACATGGTATGGATTGGGCGGACGCAATCCGCCCCTACAACAACCAATCTCATACTCTGGAAATAATCTAGGTTCTGTTTGTTTGCATCCTAACTTCATACTCACCTCGTAGGGGATCTATTTGGTTCACGGGCTTCATCACGCCTCGTAGGGGCGAGTTGCGCTCGCCCAATTACCCATCCCACTATTTTTACCAAACATTCATAGGATACAATATATCTGACAACCTCGAAACAAGTAGATGTATTTTACACAATCCCGAAGAAAAAACTTGCTCGAAATGCTAGTACTATTATATTGACTATTAGAAAGTAGATTACTGTAGATATGACTATCTGCAACAGTGAGGTACAAACATGTCAAAAGCACATATGGTAGTACTGGGGTTCTTGAACAATGAGCCCATGTACGGTTATAGAATCGGCCAGATGGTTTCGGAGCAACGCTTTAGCATCTGGGCGGGGATCAAGCTGCCGTCCATCTACAAAGCGCTCCAGACCCTGGAAAGCGGCGCATACATCTGTGGGCAACAGATTGCCGAGGGGAACAATCCCCCGCGTACTGTGTTTTCCCTGTGTCCCAAGGGCCGGGAGTACCTGCGCAAATTGCTGTACAAATCCCTGACCGGAGAGCAGGACTCCCCTCATGAATTTTGGATTGCACTGTCCTTTTCAAACCGCATATTTACCAAGCAAGAGATGCTACAAGTGATAGACAAACGCCTGAGCATGATAACTGAAATAGAAATTATGCACAAAACTCCCCATTGCTCTGAATTTATGAAAACTGGTGTGGATCCCTTTGCCATGAAACATCTGAAGGCATTGGGTACGCGGTTTCATCAGGATGTGATCCTGACTTTGGAAGAGCTAAAGGAAGATATTGTGCAGGATAGATTGAGCGAGAGCTTTATCTCGGAAGGAGAAATTACGTGAAGACATTCATTACGATAGCAATACAATGGCTGATTACAATTACTGTGTTCGCCGCACCTTTGAGCTTGGAACAAGCCAAAGCACTGGCGTTGCAAAACAATACCGAGTACCTGACAGCCAAGGCAAGTTTTGAAGCAGCAAAGTGGGGAAAGAATGCTTCCCTGGGCTCGATGCTGCCTTCCCTGACGTTGGGCGGATCTTTCATCTATATGGATCCGGCAACCACGGTGCAGACCGGGGGAGCACCTACCACCCTCAATCACGACTTCAGAGCCGTCAGTCTCAACCTCTCTCAACCGCTGTACATGGGTGGCAAACTGTGGAATGCCTACAAGATCAATGGCATCGCCGAAAAGATGGCACGCCTGGGCTTACGCAATCAGGAATTGAGCCTCTATAGCAAAGTCGAAGAGCTGTATCTGAATGCGCTGCAAATGCAGGCGATTATGAAGATCAGCGAGCTCGATCTGCAATCCGCCATCCGCAACCTGGAGATAGCCCAGCTCAAATATGACAATGGTTTGATTTCTAATGCCGATTTGCTGCGACTCCAGTCCAACAAAGCATCCAAGGATGTATCTGTCCTGCAAGCCCGCACGGCAATGCAGCTGTCACTCCGGAGCCTGATGAATTACCTGGATTTGGATGAAGTGCCGACCTTAGTCGAGATCGATCAATCCGATAATAGCCTCGTGCAGACAAGCCTCCAGAACTTTGATAATGCCCAGACGGATGCTTTGATCGACCGGGCGGTAAACTATGCCACCGATCACAATATTGGTATCGCTATCAATGAGCAATCTGTGCAGATCGCAAAGCGTTCCTACAGCATCGCCAAATCTTCCTTTTTACCCACAGTGATGCTGACCGGGAGCCGGACTTATTCCGAAAATGGAATTGACCGCTATGAATTTGAAGCAGACAATCAATTGATCTTGTCCGCTTCGATCCCCCTTTTACCCCAATACAAGAACTATGCAGCATCCCGCCAAGCGTATTACTCGATGCGGCAAAGTGAGCTGGGATCGGTATCCGTCAAACGTGGGATCCGCCTGGGGGTGGAATCCTCTGTTTTGGCGCTGATCAGCAACGTCAAGCAAGTCAATGCCGCCACCCTGGCTTTGTCCTATTCCGAAGAAAGCTATCGCCAATTACAGGAACGCTTTCGCAACAATATGCTGAGTGCCGGTGATATGCTGGATGCAGAGCTGATGGTGATGTCTGCCCGTACTGCGCTCACAAACTCCATGTATTCAATGCTGAAGAGCAAGACTGCTCTCTTGCAAGCCTTGGGTACGGATAATCCCAGAATGTTAACAAACCTGATAAACGGAGACACGGAGGAATAATGAAAAAATATATCCTGATAAGCATGATAATAGTATTAGCCTTGACCGCTTGCGGTAAAAAAGCTGCCCCCAAAGCAGCCAAACCCGGTGGAGAAGATACCCAACCCGTGATGATCGAAGCTCTGAACTCACGGTCTCTGGACGAATATATCACCGTCTCCGGCAAGCTGGAAGGGCTCACCGAAGTGACCATGAGCAGTGAAACCAGCGGACGCATCATGAATCTTTACAAAAAACTGGGAGATAGCGTCAGCAAAGGCGAACGCATCGGAGCAGTCGATAACGATATCTATCGTATCCGGCTGGATCAAGCCGAAGCGGGCTTACTCTCTGCTCAGTCGGCTTACGACAATGCCACCAAGAACTTTAGCTACGCCGAGCAATCCCGGAAACGCAACCTGATCTCCGAAGCGGAATACAATAACGCCCTCTCCGGGATCAAAGGTGCCAAAGCAGGATTGGACGGTGCCAAAGCCGGACTGGAAGCTGCCAAGAAAGCCATGGAAAATTCCTATCTGGCAGCTCCGGAAAGTGGCATGATCTCCAATCTGCTGGTCTCCAGTGGACAGTATATCAACCCCGGACAACCGATAGCTATGATCACCGATGCCAAGACTTTGATTATGAAGTCCGGAGTGGGTGAAAGCCAGATCACGAAGCTGAAGAGAGGACAACCGGCAATAGTGACCTATTCCGGGATCACAGAGCCTTTCAAGGGCAGCTTGCGCGGCTTTGGGATCAGTCCCTTGCCCAATAGTGCCACCTATCCTCTCGAGATCGAGATTCGCAACAATGGGAAGCTCTTACCCGGCATGGTGGTCTCGGCTCAGATCCTCAGTAAACGCCATACCGATCTGCTCTTTACCCAGATTACCAACATCGTAAAAGAATTTGATAAAAACTATGTGTATATCATCAACGACAAGGGTACCGCAGAGCGTCGTCTGGTGGTGCTGGGCAACATCATTGGTGAAAATGTGGTACTCCTTTCGGGAGTCGAAATCGGTGAAAACATCGTCGTGAGCGGAACCGAAAACCTCGAAGACGGCACCAAAGTCCAGATCCGTCAATAAGGGGGAGAGATAATGTTCTCAGTAGCAAAAACCGCGATCAAGTACTCTGTACTGATCAATATGCTCACCCTGGCGATCTTCATCTTTGGTTTGTATTCGATGATGACGATGCCACGGGAAGAATATCCCGCCGTAGATTTTGGCAGTGTTTTGGTAATAGTCCCATACCCGGGTGTATCCCCCGCCGAGATCGAGCAATTGATCGTGACCAAGATAGAAAACGAACTGGGCGACATCGATGGACTGGACTACCTGGAATCCTCTGCCGAAGAGGGTAGAGCCGTCATCCGTGCCGTATTTGAACCCAAAGTCAAGCCCGAAGATGCTTTTGATGAAGTCAGCCGCGAACTGAGCAAGGTAAATGACTTGCCTAGAGATGCCATAAAACCTATCATCATCCGGCTCAATATGCGGGAAGTCAATCCCATCGGCCAAGTGGTGTTGGGCGGCGATTTCTCTTCCATGTCACTGCGCAAGATCGCAGATAACGCCAAGGAAGGTTTGCTGAATGTACCAAACATCTCCAAAGTGGAATTGGTGGGTGCCAGAGAACGCCAAGTCTGGGTCGATGTCGATCAGGTCAAGCTGGATGCCTATGGCCTCACTTTGACGGATCTGACTCAGTCTTTGCAAGGCCGCAACCTCAATCTGCCGGGCGGAACCTCCAGATTTGGCAAGATTGAATTTTTGGTGCGTACCTTGGGTGAATTTAACTCCCCGCAGGAAGTCGCATCCCTGATCGTCAAATCCGATCCCACCGGCAGGGCTATTCGCATTGGTGACCTGGCAGTAGTTCGGGACACCCTGCAAAAGACAACGACCATAGCCAGGCTGAACGGCTCGGAATCCGTGAGTATTTTTCTCTATAAAAAAGCGGACGGCAACATCATCAAGGTGATGAAAGATGTCCGCAGCTACGTGGATCAGTTTCGCGAGGGGATCCCGGGACTCGAGACCAGTATTCGCAACGATGGTTCCATCGATGTGCGCAACGGGATCAACGCCTTGGGCAGTAGTGCTTTCAAAGGTATCATCCTGGTCTTTATCACACTGCTGATCTTCCTGGGCTGGAAGAATGCACTCTTTGCATCCTTCGGTATCCCGCTCAGTGTGCTGATTGCCTTTATCGTAATCCCATATTTTAATGTTACGCTCAATAACCTCACGATCTTTGGGATGATCATCGTGGTGGGGATGGTGGTGGATAATTCCATCGTGGTCCTGGAAAATATGCACCGTTTCCGGGAAGAGGGCTACTGCCCCAAGGATTCGATTATCATGGGTGTGGATCAGGTCATAGTACCGGTCTTTTCTTCGACTTTGACCACGATAGCTGCCTTTTTGCCGCTCTTATTGATGACCGGTGTATTGGGTAAATTCCTCAGTGTGATGCCCATCGTGGTATCCATAGCACTCCTAGGCTCGTGGTTTCAGAGCATGGTCGTATTGCCGAACAATATCAATCAATTTGGCAAGAACATGCATACCGGCAAAGACCGCACCACCCGGCTTATCCAGCCCTTGGTAAAATGGTATCAGAAGACTCTGGCACGGATCTTGCGGCACAGATATGCCACCTTAGGCATCGTCTTCCTGATTTTTGTGCTGTCTTTGGGTATCTTGGGAACGGGAATCATCAAATTTGAGTTCTTCCCTTCCTCCCTGTCTCAGACTATCGGCTTGCAACTCCAGACACCGGCAGGAACATCCCTCGAACAGACGGAAGCCGTGACCTCCAAAGTAGAGCAATACATCCTGAACATGAAAGAAAAGCAGGACATTGAATTTGTAGTGGGGAATATCGGTTCGATCGGCATGGAAGGCCGCAGAGACGAAAAGACCAGTAATGCCCAGATCAATATCGATCTCGTGGCACTCAAAGACATGAAATTTACCCACGACGAGATCCGCAATTCGATCCGTGGATATTTGGATAAATTGCCCGGACTCTATTCCTATAAATTTGTGAGTTCCCGCAGCGGTCCACCCGTGGGGAACGATGTCGAGATCCGCGTCAAGGGTGAAAACCTGGAGAAGCTCGCTTATATCAGCGATGTGATCAAAGCCAACGTCAAAAAGATCCCGGGAGTCACAGATATCGAAGACAGCTTTGATACCGGCAAAAAAGAAGTGCGCATAGTTCCAAACCAGGAAAAGCTTTCCATGTACGGGCTCTCCGTTGCTCAGATCGCGATGACGATCCGAACTGCCAGCTCCGGCACCGAAGCCACCAAGTATCGTGGCGAAGGAGTCGAAGAATACCCCTTGATAGTAAAGCTGGAGGACAGATATACCCAAGACCTCGAAATCCTCAAAAACCTCAAGATTCGGACGCGTGACGGCAATCTGATCGCCATCCGGGACCTGGCAGATTTCGAGATTATCAGCAGTCTGTCCAAAATCGACCATCGGGACAAGAAACGGATCATCACGATCACCGGTTCGGTGACGACTTATGACGATGGTGGCAAGATGCGCAAGCGCACTCCTCCGGAAGTGGTCATCCTCCTGATGGGAAACAAAACCAAGGGTACGACGGGTTTACTGAACAATTTTGAACAGCGTTTCCCCGGTTACACGATCGAATTTGGCGGTGTGCAAGAAGAACAGAGCAAAAGCTATGGCTCCCTCTTCCGTGCCTATATGCTGGCACTGCTGATCATCTTTACGATCCTGGCATCGCAGTTCCGTTCTTACGTCCAGCCTCTGGTCGTGATGATGACGATACCCTTTGCCTTCATCGGTGTGATCATCGGTTTGGTAGTCACCGGATTGCCATTCTCGCTCAATACTCTGATCTCGGTGGTGGCGCTGGCAGGTGTGGTGGTAAATAATGCCATCATCCTGATCGACTTTATCAATCAGGAACGGGAAAAGGGAGTGGATCGCTGGCATGCCATCATCACCAGCGGCTCTGTGCGCCTGCGTCCCATCCTCTTGACCACGACCACGACAGTGGCGGGGATGCTGCCGCTGGCATTTTCCTCGGATCCCTCGTCTCAGGCCTGGCGTCCACTGGCAGTGAGCTTTACCTTTGGACTGTTGTTCTCTACCCTGCTCACGCTCTTTATTATCCCCGTGATCTATAGTATGGTGGATTCCTTCTTTGGTAGATTTGGGCTCACTAGATTCAGCGAACACAAGAAATTTGAAGAAGTGATAGATTGCAAAACAGAATAACTCCATAAATCGCAGTTGATACAATCAGGTGAGTCTTAGCGGACTCACCTGATTTGTTTATAGCGGTATGGGGCTCTGTACCGTCCGGCGGGACGGCACAACATCCGGTGGTTACCCGAAAAAAAACTGAGAGACCGGAAGAGCTCTCAGTTTTCTATATTTATCGATGTATAGTCTAGTTTAGAATACGCCCACTTGATCGGGAATGATGAGCTCGGCAGCGGTGGCTGCGACTACGTCTTCCACGCTGAAGCCTTCTGCAATCTCTTTGAGGACAAGGCCCTGGGGGCTGACTTCGAGCACTGCCATATCCGTCACGATGAGGCTGACTTTGGCTTTTCCGGTGAGAGGCAGGGTACAATCCCGTAAAATCTTGGAATTGCCAAATTTGTCACAATGTTCCATCGCAACGATCACTTTTTTGGCACCGGTGACCAGATCCATAGCCCCGCCCATGCCAGGGACGAGCTTGCCGGGGATCATCCAATTGGCCAGATTACCGTGTTGATCTACCTGCAGAGCACCCAAGACGGTCACGTCGAGATGTCCACCGCGGATAATGGCAAAACTGGTAACCGAATCAAAAAACACAGCGCCGGGTAAGGCAGTGATAAAGCCGCCACCGGCATTGATCAAATCCGGATCTTCTTTGCCTGCTTCGGGACTGGGTCCCACGCCCATCATGCCATTTTCGGATTGAAATATTACCTGCACACCATCCGGGATGTGGTTTGCCGCTTCGGTGGGCAAGCCGATTCCCAGATTGACGTAGTCTCCGGCTTTGAGTTCGAGAGCGATGCGACGCCCGATCAGAGTTCTTTTATCCATTATTTCCTCCACCACTCAGTACCAGATAATCCACAAATACACCGGGGGTAACGATCTGTTCGGGATCAAGCTCACCGACTTCGACTATCTCATCCACTTCGGCGATGGTGATTGTTCCCGCCATAGCCATGACAGGGTTGCTGTTGCGAGCTGTCTCACGATAGATCAGATTGCCCAGTTTGTCCGCTTTCCAGGCGTGGATCAGTGCAAAATCGCCGGGAATTGCTTTTTCCAGGATAAAATCTTTGTCTTCAATCCGGATAATCTGCTTTCCTTCTTCGACCACGGTACCGAGGCCGGTAGGAGTCAAGACTCCGCCCAGTCCGGCGCCAGAAGCGCGGACGCATTCCAAAAGAGTGCCTTGGGGAATCAGAGTGATCGCGATTTCGCCCTCGTTCATCTGTTTTTGAATCTCTTTATTGGTACCCAAATGGGTAAGTTGTGCGCTTTTAACCTGATGATTTACCACCAGTTTGCCAATGCCGCGATTTTCGTAATCCGAGGCAATCACGACGATATGTAAGTCTTTGGTATTTATCTTTACCAGTTCATCGATCAAGGTCTCTGCAGCTCCGACGGCCAGAAAGCCACCGAAGAGGATCCGAGCGTGAGGTTTGATCATTTCTACGGCTTGACGTGCTGAAATAATCGGTCGCATTATACCTCCTTGTTCAGTTCTTTTTCCAGGTTGCGTACTAAACCGGTCAGCAATCTTACGCCGACACCGGTTCCACCATAGGAATAGATCCCATTTTCTTTGTCTTTGAGGGCGGTTCCTGCGATATCGATGTGTAGCCATGGTTTGTCTTCCACAAATTCACGGATAAAGAGCCCGGCAGTGATGGCACCGGCATAGGGACCACCGACGTTTTTGAGGTCTGCCACTTCGGATTTGATCAAATCCAGATAGTCCAGATGGGTGGGTAATTGCCAGATGTTTTCACCGGAAAAGTCAGCAGCCTGCTGAAGCTGCTCCAGGAGGCTATCATCGTTTGTCATAACTGCTGAAAAGGAAGTTCCCAAGGCTGCCACAGCGGCACCCGTGAGGGTTGCAATATCGATGACCTTGGTGATGTGTTCACGGTCGATACCATAGTGTATGGCGTCGATCAAGGTCATTCTGCCTTCGGCATCGGTATTGATGACTTCGATGGTCTTTCCTGCCATGGAACGGACGATATCACCGGGTCGGTAGGCATCACCCGAGATCATGTTTTCACAGGCGGCAATGATCCCTACGACGTTGACCTTGAGCTTGAGGGTAGAAATGGCTGCCATCGCACCGATTACAGCGGCAGAGCCACCCATATCGTTTTTCATGTTTACCATCCCCTGTGCGGTTTTGATGCAATATCCGCCGGAATCATAGGTGAGGCCTTTGCCTATCAGTCCTACTACGTCGGTCTTGTTATCAGGATTGCCGTTATAGCGCATGATGATGAGCCTGGGTTCGTATTTGGAACCCCTTGCCACGGAAAGGTAGGCATCCATCTTCAGTCTTTTAATCTTGTCATAGGTAAAAATCTCGATCGAGAAACCATAGTTCAAAGCTGTTTTTTTGGCAGCTTCGGACAGAGATTCCGGATTGATCACATTGGCCGGTTCATTGACCAGATTACGTGCCAAAATAGTTGCTTCTGAATAGATGCGACCTTCCATAATACCACGGTTGAGGTGACGGGTATTTTTGGTATCGATCACGATGTGCAATGCTTCGATGGTCTTGGGTTTGTCGTCACTGAGATATTTGGAAAATTTGTATAGTGCCAGCAGGCAGCCTTCTGATACGACATGACCAAAGACCACGTCGTTGATGGGCATATCAAAGCCCATAAACATGTACATAACAGAGGATTTGTGCTTCAAGGCGGTTCTGGTGATATTTGCACAGAGAGTTCGGACCTTGTCTGCATTCAGCTTGTCTTTTTCACCGGCTCCACACAGGATGACCTTGGAGTTGTGCTTGTGATTCATGTAATGAAAAGTACAGATGCTGTTGTAGCTAAACTGGTAGTTTTCATCTTTGATGTAAACTTTGATCGAATCCAGGATGTCTGTAGGCAAATATTCGAAGTTCTTCATGTCTCCGGACTGGGTTTGTAACACGACTATGGTGTCCATATGATCCGGAAGTTTGCGGATAACATCAATCTTCATTTGTTTTCCTCTTTGTGCTTTATTTATTTTGTCTAATCAAAAATCTTCGGTAAGGCCGACGTAATAGGATGGCCGTGATATCTTGCTAAAATCGGTAGACCAGGTGGCATCCAGCTTGAGCACGATAAACCCGAGGTTGATACGGGGGCCAGCCCCATATCCCACGTAGATGTCTTCCAATTTGCCGTCTTTCATGCCACGAAAACTGTCGTTGTCGTTCCATACGGCTCCCGCATCGACGAATGCAGAACCCCGGATTCCACCAATGGTAAGCGGGATGGGGAAATTCAAGGCCAGATAGTCGATAAAGGGGAAGCGTAGTTCAAGCGAAGTCATTACTTTTTTGGATCCACTCAAGTCTCCATCGAAGGCACGCACGCCATAGACTCCGCCCAAGGGGAATTTTTGGGGGCTGTCTCCGGTGCTGATCCCGCCTATCACTCTCGAAGCCAGGCAGTATCTTTTGCTAAAGAAGGTGTAATTGCGGAGATCTATATAGTTGGTCAAATAGTCCATTTCGTTGGAGGCAAAGCTTTTGCGGATTGCATACATCCCGCGCCACCCAGCCAAAGGCCCGGTCGAGCCATAGAGAGAATTGTCGTACACCACGGATACGCCGGGGGCATAGACCATTTCCTTGTACTGATTTATGTTCTTGTCCCAATAACCATCCGTATCCGGGACTGTCCAGATCCAATGATCCAGATAGTATTCCCAACGGTAGAGTCTATGCTCCAGATCTATCCTGGCAAACTTGCTGAAGGGGTAACGGTAGAGTAGATAGATGCCTTGTTCGCGCTCTCTTTCCCGGTAATAATCATCCGGTCCCGGGACTACAAAACGATAGACATAATCGTTGTAGAGGTTATAGACTCCGATTCCATAATCTGCCCGTTTTTTCAGATAGAGATAAGACAGGTAGATATTGGAATCCTTCAGTCTTTCTGTGATACCTAGGTTTATCCCGATAGCGTGATTGCCCATGAGGTCGCTGAGACCCAATTCGAGGTTGCCGACTGTACCTGCGGATGAAGAATATGCCATTCCTCCCCAAAAACGATCCAGCGAAAAGCGGGTCTTGTATTTACGGACAAAAGGTGCGACGGAGACGCTGTCCGGTTTGTCGTCCCAACTGTAATCGCGACGGACTCGAGTAGAATCATCGGGCACATATTCAAAGCCCTTGAAGAAAGGACTGCTGCCGTCGGAGAAACGTTGAGGTGTGGCAGCCGGTATTTTCCGGGGTTTGGACTTGCCATAATAGTCCAGTTCAGAGAGGTCGATGCCTTCAAAGAGATCCGCTTGCATGGTGTACAAACGTGGCTCCGGGCAGTCTTCCAGCGTGAGGTTGTCAAAGGGATTATTGCCAAAATAGATATCCCAAGCGCCTTGGAAATATGCCGAGAAGAGCATGTATTTATTATCCGGAGAAATGTCCCCGGATTGCATACCGGATAAAGTCTTGGTGAGCTCACCCCGTTGATGGTTCACGATGTCAATGACTTCATAGTTTAAAGTTTTGTTTTTCTCGGACAAAAAGCAGAGCTTGGTACCTGTGCTGTCCCAAGCGGGAGACTTGGTATTAAAATCATCAAAGGTATATTGATAGATGTCTTTGCTATCTTCGTGGTAGCAATAGATGTTTGAAACATAGTGCGAGAATAAGCCGTTCCGAGTACTGTCCGGCACCGGATTGCGCTCCGAAGCAAAGGCAATCTTGCCGAGATCCGGAGAGAAGCGGGGCTGAAAGTCGTGGTAGCGATCATTGGTGATCTGGGTCAGCTTTCCGGACGCGATATCATAGCTGAAAATGTCGCTCTGCATATTGCGTTGCGCCGAAATGGCCAGCTGTTTGCCGTCTGCAGAGACATCCAGTTCATAAATAGCCGTTAGCTCCGGTATACTGATAGTCCGGGTGACCTTTCTGCTATCAACGTCATAAAAATAGATGCGTTCTCCATCCGAAGTTTTGCTTACCAGTGCGATATGCCGACTGTCCGGGAACCAGGACAAAGTCGAACGAAAATAGTAAAATTCTTCAAAGCGGGAAGTAGTCTCACCCTTGAGGATGCGTTTGGCTGGGGATAGGCCGTGCAGACCGGACATCCACACACTGTAACGGGCTCCCTTGTTGCTAAAATACACATAACGTTGTCCATCGGGTGCAAAGCGGGGGTTAAAGTTCAAAGATGAACCATCGTCCATGTGTTTTGTCCGCTGTTCGTATTTTTCTTTGGGGATAGAATGAGTGTTGATCAGTGGGAAGTACTCCCGTTTGAGATAATAACGCCAGCGTGATTCCAGATCCTTGAAATCCATGCCGAATATCTTCTTGGTGGCTTCATCCTGCCCATTTACGGAGCGTAGTGCGTAGAAGTAGTCAACGACCTTTTCGCGGCCATAGATCTCCGCTATATATGTCAAAAATGACTCTCCCAGACGATATGCGAGGTAGCCGTCGACGTAGTCCAATTTGCCCATATTGTCGTTTACTACCATATCCAGCATGAACATATTGTTATAATTGTCCTTACCGCCTACCGCAAAGAATTCCGGCAAGCCCTCGGTAAACCAAAAGGGCATGGTGGATTGCCTCAGATTCATAAATGCAGCGGATAAGCCATGCTCCAGATCGTTGGCATAGGCATGCACCATCTCGTGAGTCAATACTTGCTCCAGATCTGCATAGCTGCCTTCAAAGGGGATAGCAATGCGGTTTTTCAGGCTTTCCGTAAAGCCACCGACGCCTTCGGACAAGAGGGAATAGATGATATTGGTGGTTTGGAAATCCGTTTTGGAGCCGTAAAACACGATCGGAATCCGGGTAGTAGTAGGAAACTGCAAATCGTTTTTCAAATAGTAGTAAGACTTTTCGGCCATGAGTGAGACAATCTTGCCAAATTCGTCGTTACCTTTGGGGAAATATATATCAAAATGTTTGGTCTGTATCATCGACCAATCCACATCGCGGGAGTTCACTTTGTTCTGTCCAAAACTGTACGCAAAAGAAAGACTGAGCGAACAGCATAGCAGAGCGAGTATTAGCAGTTTTTTGAACATAATCATCCTAAAATAGACTGAATTTAACATATTTATGAGGGTGTGCCTTAATGTCCTGAATCAATAGCTCGAGGCTACTGACAGATTCCAACAATTTGGTATAAAGTTCTTCATCCGAGAGCAGTTTTCCGGCAGTGCCTTTACCGCTTTGCAGCCGGGACACACTTTGGTTGAGACTGGATGCCAAAACCTTCATACTGTCCAGGGTGCTGTTCAGGTTTGTGATAGCAGGAGCAGCAGATGAGACGATCTTGCCGACGTTTTCCCGATTGTCGCCGATCACTCCATTCAGTTGAGCCGTGACCAGATCCACTTTACGCAGGGTAACCAGTATTTCTTGGCGCAAGGTTGAAATCGATCCATCGATGTTTTCTACGGTCTGATCTGCATTCTGGATCAGTTTTTGGGACTGATCCACCAGCCCGCCCGGGGTGTTGAGAGCACTGAGCGTAGCATTGACGGCATCCAGGGTAGCGGCTGCCTTGGCAACCATGATCAGCAAGCCCTCAGCAGGCATACCTCTTTGCACTTTGCTCAGATCCAGAGCTTGATCCAGATCACCTTGCACAATCGAAAGGCATTTTCCGCCCATCAGACTGCTGTCTGTAATGTTAAAGATACTTCCCTGTCGGAGGGCCACATCATTGCGAATATTCCCGGATACTTCAATGCCGTTGGGACGAACCTGAATCTCTTTGACTCTGCCGACTTCCATTCCCATAAACATGATTTTGTCGCCGATTTCGAGCCCCGAGATATCCTCAAAGAGTACTCGTATGGGGGTGCTGGAATTGGCATTGAGCCGATTGGTAAGCCAGGCATAGCAAATGATAAAAACTACGATAGTGAGGAGGGTAAAAATACCGACGCGGACGTTGTTGCGGTGCATTCCTGTGTAAAACTTCTTCATTATATCTCTTTATCAGGTCTTCAATTTCTTTTTTTCGGCCGCCGGAAAGAGCACGTTATTGAGGATCAACCGATATCCCGGAGAGTTTTTGTAGAGATCCAGGATTGTCTCCGGATCGCCTATCTTGTGCTGATAGTCTTCGGGGTCGTGCCCCCCGTAAAAGGTGAATGTTCCCTTGCCAATGTTGCCGTGCAGATATTTTACTTCATTGGCTCCCGGTACTTCTGCCAGGATGATTACACTCTTTTTGACCTTGTCCTTGAAAAATGAGGTGGTCTGCCCCAAAAAGCCATTGATCATATTGGTATGATCTTGAGTCAGCATCGTGGGTACCGGATCGTATTTTGCAGAAAAGTCAAAGAGCTGAAAGAAATCTGCCTCTGCGCCCCGCAATCTGGAATAGTCACTGGCATCAATATCTGAAAATTCATACACAAAAGGATTGGTCATGAGCTTAAAATTCTCAAATGCAAAAGTGCGGTTGTAATCCAGCTTTGAAATGTAATTGGGATCGACTCCATCGCCATCCAACACAGTGTCCACAATGTCGGTATCTCGGGCTGCCAGGGCGATGTCGTAGCTATCGGTGGCGGCACACATCGCAAAGAGAAAACCGCCGTTCATAACGTATTCACGGATCTTTTCTGCTACGGCATGCTTCAATTGCCACACCTTGGCAAAACCCAATTTGGCTGCCATATCGGTATTGACGCGCACGTCGTTTTGATACCAGGGAGCACTGCGATAAGAACCATAGAACTTGCCATATTGACCGCTAAAATCTTCATGATGCAGATGGATCCAGTCATAATCGCTCAGTTTGCCGGAGAGCACTTCTTCGTCCCACACCCGATCATAGGGTATTTCTGCATAATCCATCACTAGTGTCACGGCATCATCCCAAGGCAAGGCATTGGGCGGGATATAGACTGCGATCTTGGGTTCTTTTTCCAGTACCATGGTTTCCATATTACTGTCTTGAATCTCACTCAGGATAGCTGCTACTTGGGCGGAATTGACCGTTTCATAGCGAACTCCCCGGATATTGCATTGTGCGACGATTGATTCGGTTTCCGGAAAAAGAAAGGATCCACCCCGATAATTGAGTAACCACTTCACCACATATTTGTCTTTCAAGCCCTGGAAAGCAACTCCATAAGCCTTTAAGTGATTGCTTTGAGTCAAGTCCATGGGTACCAATATCTCCGCATGCAGGATGCAGGCAGTCAATATCAATACTATCAGCAGTGTCTTCTTCATTACAGTTTTTCCCTCAGTATTCGCATCAAGGCTTCTTGTGAAATCTCAGGATCCTCTAACCATTTATGTTTAGCTATCTTAAGCAATTTTCCTACCAAAGGTCCTTGTTGCACGCCAAGTTCCGAAATTAAGTCCTTGCCTGTCAAGTTAAATCTTATTCCCGATAGCTTTTTAAGCTCTTTCGAGAGCTGTTCCCGGAGGCAGGGAATTTGTTCAGGCATACAATAGTCCGGTGCATGTGATAAATTGTCGGCATGGATCAGGCTCAAGAGCAGTTCTACATCTGCTTCCGGGAGGAGGATCAATTTACGCAGGGATTTGAGACTGATGCGCTCGGCTTGGTAGCCGATATTCTTGTAAACCATATGCTTGGCTATGGCTTTTGTGATCCTGGAGCTATCTTGCGCCGCTATCATAAAGCGTTTGAGGATGCTGGCAGCGAGCTTGGCACTTTTAATCTCGTGCCCGTAATAATGAAGCATATTGTCTTTCCCCAATACTTCGCACTGCACTTTTCCCACATCGTGTAGGAGAGCTGCCCAACGAAGTAAAGGCTCGGGAGGACAGTACCGCAGCACCTCAAAGGTATGTTCCAAACCGTTCAAATGGTGATAGCGATTTGGTAAAATTGCTTGCAATGCCGCCACTTCCGGTAAAATCTGTGCCAGGACACCGGAGCTTTCCAGGAGCCTCATCGTACGCTCTATATCTTTCATCACGATCAGTTTGTTAAATTCTTCGGCTATACGCTCCTGCTTGATATATTGCAAGTCCGTAGCGTGATCCCGGATTCCTGCTGCGGTGATGGGTTCTATTTCAAAGCCCAGTCTCAGGGCAAAGCGAATCCCCCTCAGGAGCCGTAAAGGATCTTCTCCAAAGGTAAGTTGTGGCTCTCTTACGCAGCGAATGATCCCATCCGCCAGATCTTGCCTTCCGCGTTCACAGAGATCCAAAATACAGCCATCCGCGACGCTCATGAGCAGGGAGTTTACTGTAAAATCCCGACGCATCACATCATTGTAGAGGTCACTATGGCAGACCTTGGGGTTGCGGTTTTGAGGTCGATAGGACTCCGCGCGGGTCATCACGGTCTCGAGTTTGATCCCTTTAAACATTGTCATAGCTGTACCAAAGCGTTGATACACTATCGGATGTGAGGCACCCAGCTGCTCGTGAAGATACCATGCCAGCCGCACACCTCCCTCCGGAAGCTCGACAGTGAGATCTATATCCGTACTTTCCTTACCCAACAGATGATCCCGGACACAGCCGCCGGCAAAATACACTTTTCCGGCGAATTCGGTATGCTCGATGGCAGTATGGATCAGGGCACGTAATTCAGGTAGCTTCATATCAATTCCGCAAGCACCATATTGGAGACAAAGAGAGCTTGTTCGCTAAGGTAAACCCTGTGGGGAGTTACATTCAGCATACCCAGACTTTGTAGCTGTGTGATTCGATCGGTATAAAGATCGACGATATCCACTCCAAAGCGCGCCTGGTAATCTGCCCGGTCGATGCCCTCCAAAAGCCGGAGGTGCATAATGGTGTAATCCTGTCGTTCCGTGACGCTATCGATCAATTCCCGCTCGCCCATGATCTGTCCAGCGGAGATCATAGCCTCATAAAGATCCAGATCGGAAGGGTTCTGATAGCGATAGGGGGCTAGCCACCCGGCTGCCGAGGCACCCAATCCCGCATAGGGATCTGCCGTCCAATAGATGAGATTATGCCGCGATTCGTGATTATTTCTGGCAAAATTGGAGATTTCATAATGGTGAAATCCGGCAGCGATTAAAGAGCGTCGGATCTGGTAGTATTGAGCATTCAGATCTTCATCCGCCGGCAAGGTAGGATTTGCCTGTGCCATGATGCTATCATGTTCCAGAGTGAGAAGATAGGTCGAGATATGATCTGGTTCCAGTTCCAAATAATGGTCAATATTCGCACTAACACTATCGATAGTACTGCCGGGCAAGCCGTAGATCAGATCCAGTGAAACATTATCGAACCCCTCGGCCCGGCACAGCCGGATTTTCCCGGCAATATCGCACGCTTTATGGCGACGGGTGAGAAATTGCAGTTCCGCATCATGCATAGATTGCAAACCGATGCTGAGCCTGTTGACAGGGGTTTTTGCCAGTTTTTGGATATACTCCGGAGTGATCTGCAGAGGATTGATTTCAATCGTGATTTCGGTAGTGGCGCTGATCTGAAAACAGTCCAGAATTTGGTTTATCTGTAAATCCGAGAGCAGCGATGGCGTTCCGCCCCCAAAGTATATGGTGGCAGGTGTCCAGGCCGTGTCCATGGCAAAATACTGGCGATAAAGCCCGATCTCGGTGATCAGATTTTGAACATATCTATCTAGGGTTTCCCGCCGGTATGGCGTGGAGAAAAAGCTGCAATAATCACACTTGGTCAAGCAAAAGGGGATGTGAAAGTAGAGAGCCGCATTTACTTTGCGAAGCGGAATACTCTTTCCCATCGAATGTGTGGTGTATCGTAAAGCTTGTTGAAATCAATACCTTTGGACCAGAAAATCAGCCATGGTGTGCCGGTAATATCCTTACGTTCCAAAAAGCCCCAATATCTGCTGTCTTCACTCACGTCACGATTGTCTCCCATCACAAAATACTTGCCTTTGGGAACTACAACCGGACCAAACCAATCACGATTAAAATTTGCCGTATCATCGGTCTTATAGCCGTCGTACCAGTGGTGGATAGAGATGTAATCTATGGAATTTGGCAACATCGTATAATCTCTTATTATCTCAGGTGCCAAGGGCGGGGCAGGATCTGCCATACCATAGCATTCATAGCCTCGTTTAAAGAGTTCGCCATTGATAAAGACTTCTTTGTTGCGCACTTCGATGATGTCACCGGGCATACCGATCACGCGTTTTACCACGTTTTTGCGGGCATAATAGGTGATGTGAATTGCGGTTAAGGGTTGCTTTGCAAACGAAGTTTCTTTGTTGATGTAGATCGGTCCATAGAGGTGGATAAAATTGTCTTTGTATTCCGGATGTTCCGGGGTTCCTTCCTCAATTTTGGGATAGCGGAAAGTAACGATATCTTCACGTTTGGGATCGGTAAAATAGTATTTCAGCTTGTTGGCAACCAGATAGTCGCCCACCAGAAGAGTCTTTTCCATCGAGGATGTAGGGATCATAAAGTTCTGAAAGGTGTAATTACGGATAATCATAGCTACCACAAAGGCAAATAACAAGGCCTCTGTCCAGTCCTGTACGGTTGGCTTTTTCTTGCGGAATTTCGTTCCTTCCGGAATTGGAGTGACGGTGTAACCTAAGTCCTTGGAACTGTTACGGTTTTTCTCTTGAATCTTGGCATTTACTTCGTTCATATCCGATCTCTACCCTATTTTTTGATGTTTATAGGAACCACCATATTTATGTAGTGTTTATGTCAAGCGGGAATTCAAAACGATGGTCTGCGTACGGTGCGGCAAAATCTGGGTCCCAGCCATTATTTGCAATACCGGGTATCACTCCCCTCTCCCAATTCATGAATTTTTCTTGACTATTCGGAATCCTGATCTGAGAGTGCGTTTAGCATGAAATGGGAGATCCGATGAAACCACAAAGAGAACAGTTTCGCCAATCTACTCCTCACAAACTTGAGCTCAAAAAGGGTGGAGCCTGCTTGGGCTGTTTTGGACTCCCCTTCTTTGGTGCCGGTATTTTGATGCTCCTGATCGTGGGGCAAGTGCTCCCGATCTCAAACGCTTCCGAACTCCCCTGGCGGGCTTGGATTGTATTGCTATTCATGGGAATAGTGTTCACTGCCGTCGGTGCCGGCCTGGTTTTGGGCAGGAAGTGGATCACGCTGGACATCATGCAAGGACGCATCTGGATAGCCTGGGGTTTGTTGTTTCCCTTGCGGGGGACTTGTTATGACCTCAAAGATTATACCCGCATCGTGATCAATCGCAGCTCCGGAAAGACAGATTCAGACGAAAACTATGAAGTAGCCCTGAGCACAGATAATTGCAGCGAACTAAGCATGCTAACTTCAACGGACTATGGCCATGCATACACCCAGGCAAAACTGCTCTGTGACTTCCTCAAAATACCGATGCAGGACAAAAGCAGCGTCAATGCGGCTATATTCAAGCCCGGTCAGCCTTCTCAAGATACTACTACCGCATGTCCCGACCCAGAGCCCCTTATCCCTCCTCAACATCTCACTTGCGAGATCAAATCCACTGAAGCCGGCATTACCATCCGCATCCCCAATACAGTTTATACGCCATATCTCATACTGCTGCAGCTCATCCCTCTGGGGGTTGGGCTTTTCTTTGGGATAAAGATGCTATCTTTCTTTCTTCACACCAACACACCTCCGCATATTCAGGGGATTTTCGCCGGTTTTTATGGTTTGTTCTTTGCACTCATTCCCATTTTATCCGGCCTGAAACGCCGATTGGCTTCCAAAGACTACTCTATGGTTGTAAATGTGAATCTGCAGGGCATCACGATCACGCAGAACAAGCGGAGTAAATTTATCGCAGCGGACAAAATCATCGCCCTGGATTTTGGCACCAAAGAT
>PHBQ01000108.1 GCA_002841975.1 Candidatus Cloacimonetes bacterium HGW-Cloacimonetes-1 | reverse complement strand
CAGGCCTATTTGGTTACGGGCGACCCGCCGCTCGCCCCTACGGATGATACCCAGAAGATTGTATTGATGCATTGAACGGCCTTCTATCTGTCGATATAATACCGATAAGCCACTTCCGGGATGTCTATGTTGGCTTTTCTGTACATCTTGCGGTCTATCAGTTCGCCACCCATTTTGCAGTAAAAGCCGGTAGCAGGATTCTGCTCCGAAACCCAGACTGCCATTGTAATGTATCCCAAGCTTTGCATGACGTTTACAAATGCCTCAAACAAGGCTTTACCGATACCTAGTTTCTGGTGTGAGCGCAACAGATACAGCGTTGCCAGTTCGCACTCACAGCTATTCGCCAATCCGGTTTCATTGTCTTCATGCTGACGGTTGGGACCTCCTGAAACAAAGCCGACAATCCGCTCATCCATTACTGCGACAATGACGCAAGAACCTGTAGCCAGCGCCTTGTCCCAGTTGCGAGTACATGATTCCAGGCTGAGGGATGCGAGCAATGTCTCGGGCATAATCCCGGGATAGGTTTCCCGCCAGCTCCGGATGTTTACCTCTGCAATACCACGGGCATCAGTGGCTGTGGCCGTACGGATTGTAAAAGGATGTACCATATTTGTCTGCTCCCAGCTTTTTCCCAAACAATTACAGGATAGCATTTCATGTCAAGCCCCGAACACAAAAAAAAAGCACCTCGCAGCATCGAGCCACAAGGTGCTTTTATATAGGGAATGTGCTTTATACTTCCAAGATTTCTTTTTCTTTGGACTTTGCGGCTTCATCCACTTTCTTGATCCACTCGTCTGTGATATCCTGAATCTCTTTGAGGAGTTTCTTTTCGTCGTCCTCGCTGATCTCGCTGTCCTTTTTCATCTTTTTGATCGCGTCATTGGCGTCCCGTCTGATGTTGCGGATGGCGACACAGGCATCTTCTGCCAGTTTCTTCAGTCCCTTGACGATGTCTTTGCGTTTGTCTTCCGTAAGTGCCTGGAAGGGCAAGCGGATAACGTTACCATCGTTTTCGGGAGTAATCCCCAGATTGGCTGCCAAGATAGCTTTTTCGATCTCGGCGAGAGTGGTTTTGTCCCAGGGCTGGATCACGATCATGCGGGCTTCGGGAATCGAGATGTTGCAGAGCTGCTTTACAGCAGTCGGCTGACCATAATAATTGATCTTGACATCGTCGAGAATCGAAGCGCTGGCACGGCCGGTGCGAGCCTTGGAGAATTGATGAAGCATCGCGTCAAAAGACTTCTGCATCTTGTCTGTAGTTTGTAAATTTAGATCTTCCATGTTTTCCTCACTGCCTTGCTTCAGGGTGAATAAATGTGCCAATATCTGCACGAAGAACTGCATCTTTGAGGTTTCCCCGCTTCCCGATGTTGAAGACCTTGATCGGAATCCGATGGTCTTGTGCCAGGGAGAAAGCGGTCATATCCATGACGCCAAGTTGACGTTGTAAACACTCTGCATAGGAGGCGGAAACGATGAATTCGGCATTGGGGTCTTTTTTGGGATCGGCACTATAGAGGCCATCCACTTTGGTACCCTTGAGCACGACATCGAGTTCGAGCTCCACGGCTCTCAGGATTGCGGCAGTGTCCGTAGTAAAATAGGGATTGCCGGTACCTCCGCAGAGAAAGCAGATCTTGCCTTCTTGCAGAGCCTTTTGAGCGCGTTGAGGAGTGTAGAAATCCGTCACTTTGTCCATACTGAGAGCAGAATATACTTCCGCAGGAAAGTTCTTCTTGTTGAGAATCTCGGCCAGATAAAGAGCATTTTGAATGGTTGCCATCATCCCGATATTGTCCAGAACTACACGATCGAGCTTTTTGTTTTTCCAGGTACCGCCACGGAAGATGTTTCCCCCGCCCAGTACTATAGCAATACTAAAGCCCAGCTTCTTGAGTTCGATAATCTCATCGGTCAGCACATCGATGATATCATCATCAAAGCCATAACCTTTCTCACCGGCGAGGTATTCGCCACTGAGTTTGAGCATTATGCGATGGATCTTTTCGGGTTGGTACGCCACCATCTGACTACTCCTTAACCTTCACCTATGCAAAAGCGAACGAATCTGGCAATCTGAATATTCTCACCCATGGAGCCAACGGCATCCGTGAGTAAGGATTTGACTGTACGAGTCGAATCGCTCATTAGTTCTTGTTCGAGCAGAGCGTTCTCGCTGCAGAATTTTTTGATATGACCATCAACGATGCGGTCGAGCAATTCAGCTTTCTTGCCATCGTTTACGGCTTTGTTGTGTGCAATTTCTCTTTCACGTTCGATCAATGCAGGGTCGATCTGTTCTGAACTCACGGCAAGTGGTGCAGAAGCTGCGATCTGGAGAGCAATCTCGTCCGCTAAAGCTTTGAAGCCTTCGGTTCTGGCTACAAAGTCGGTCTCGCAATTCAGCTCGACCAGCACGCCAATCTTGTTGTTGAAGTGTATGTAAGAGTGAATAATTCCTTCACGAGTTTCACGAACGGATTTGGACTCGGCTTTGGAGATTCCTCTTTCGCGAAGATATTTGATAGCGCCGTCAACGTCGCCTTTGGATTCGATCAGGGCTTTGCGACAATCCATCATGCCGACGCCTGTTCTTTCGCGAAGCTCTTTTACCATTCCAGCGGTAATATCAGCCATTGTAATACTCCTTAAATTTATGGGTTATGGGATCAGCCGTTGATTTAGTTTTCTTCTACAACGGCAGGAATTTCGATTTCAGTTACAGCTACGGGTTCTTCGATAACAGGTGTTTCCACTACGGGAGCTTCAGCCACAGCTGGTGCTTCAGTAGCAATGTCACCGACTTTTTTGCCTTCGCTGGCAAGTCCACGGCCTTCGATTACGGCGTTTGCCATAATGTCGGCAATCAGGTTGATGGCACGGGTGGCATCATCGTTGGAAGGAATGACATAATCTACAAGATCGGGGTCGCAGTTTGTGTCAACCATCGCAATGATCGGGATATTGAGGATGCGGGCTTCGTGCACAGCAATCTTTTCATGGTCGCTATCTACGACAAAGACTGCGCCGGGTACTGCATCCATATCACGGATACCGCCCAGGGATTCTTCGATCTTGTCGTGCATGCGTTTCATCTTTTGTTGTTCGAGCTTGGTGTAGCTGGTGATAGTGCCATCGAGAACGATTTCTTCGTAGTATTTCATCTTTTCGATGCTCTGACGAATGGTCGTCATGTTTGTCAGCATACCGCCGTACCAGCGATTGTTTACGTAAAAGACATTACCTTTTTCGGCGGCTTCCTTGACGGCAGACTGAGCCTGCTTTTTGGTTCCGACAAAAAGGATGTATTCAGAACGGCTGGCGACTTCTTTGACAAACTGGTATGCTTCATTGATGGCATCAACGGTTTGTTTGAGGTCGATAATATGGATCCCATTACGTTTGATAAAGATGTATTTCTTCATCTTGGGATTCCATTTGAAGGTCTGATGTCCGAAGTGGACACCGGCTTCCAATAGTTGTTTCATAGAAACGACAGACATTATATTCTCCTTATTCTACGGTTTGACTTCTATCCGAGGATCTAAGCAATTCAGTTTCGAGATCGAAACACCGCCTTGCAACTCCACCGGACAGGTTTTTTGTTTCTCTATGAGTGATTCCGGACTTTTGTTCAGGCAATCCGCAGATCGGCCGTGACATAGTCCAAAATTTCACGTTTCCAGCAGGGGAACAGGTAACCTGTTTCCCCAAAACCCGGTTTAACGTTTAGAGAATTGGAATCTCTTTCTCGCTTTTGGACGACCAGATTTCTTACGCTCGACCATACGAGGGTCACGAGTAAGGAATCCACGGATTTTGAGTGCGCCGCGCAGGCTCAGATCATATTCCAACAAAGCACGGGCAATACCATGACGAATCGCGCCGGCTTGGCCACTGAGACCGCCGCCACGTACGTTTACATGAACATCAAAGCTTTCGCTCATTCCGACTGTCTGAAGAGGTTGTTCGACAACCATTTCCAGCGTTTCGCGCTGCAAATACTTCTTCATCTGGACGGAATTGATGATGCGTTTCCCGGTTCCGGGGGTCAAACGTACACGCGCAACCGCATTCTTTCTTCTTCCTACTGCATCAAAATTCTGCATTCATTATCTCCCTTTGAGATCCAGTTCAACCGGGCACTGGGCACTGTGTGGGTGCTCTGTTCCGGCATAAACTTTGAGTTTCTTAAACATTTCGCGTCCTAAGGAGTTCTTGGGTAACATACCTTTGATGGCATGCTCCAGGATACGGGCAGGATGCTCTTCCAATACTTTGGCATACGGAGTTTTGCGCAAACCGCCGGGATGGCCACTATAATCTTGATATTCCTTTTGCAAGGCTTTCAAACCACTTACACGTACCTTTTCGGCATTGATCACGACGACATAGTCGCCGGTGTCGATGTTCGGTACAAAATAAGGCTTGTTTTTACCACGCAAAATGGATGCGATCTTAGTGGACAACCGACCGAGGGTCATGTCCGTTGCGTCTACAACATACCAAGCTCTCGTAATGTCGCTTGGACTTGGAGTTATGGTCTTCATCGATTCTCCTTTTTAGATTTTTCGGTAGATTGCCAGAATTTTGAGGATACAGATAATGTCAAGAGGAATTGCGTTTTAGCTGCTTGATCAAGTGGATACAATGACTGCAGCAGCTGCGAAAATATTTGAGATGCACTTCACTGACCAGTCTTTCATGAAACAAAACCGGGCAGGAAGCTAAACCTCATGCCCGGATTTGATAACATTCTATAGGACCTTAGTTTCGGGCTACTATTCGATAGAAACGTCGATCCGTGGGTAGAACTATATAGTGGTTGATGAATACGATAGCGATCGCCTCTCCCCATGCAGACGGATCGGGCTCATTCGCTGCATAAATAGCATAGGAAGTTGCCTGCGGCACTGCATCCCAGCTCAATTCCAATAACTCTCCAAACGCAGTTAGCACTGGATTTGTCGGAGAGTTGAGGGATAGAATAGGTTCCGATACCGTAGTAAAGATCCAGATATTGCCACCGAGAGCAGCGCCGGCATTGTTGTAAGGTATCACTCTCCAGTAATAGGTAGTGCTATAGTCGAAGGAAACTGGGAGCGTGTAGCTTGTGATGGTACCCAAATCCAGGCCATAGACCAAGTTCGAGGGGGTTGTGAGTCCACTGCCATCAGTACCCAGGTACAATTTGTAGCCTGTCACTGTTCCGCCTCCGCTGGTCCAAGATAGAGTACTGTTGAGAGGCACGGCGTTTGCTCCGGAGAGCGGAGCTGTGCAAACAGCGGGATTGGGTAATGCGGTTACCGAGTTGCTACTTGAGAGCCGGATGTTGGCTCGTAAAATATCGTAATTGCCTACGGAAGTGGGTGGAGCAGTATTGCTAAACCAATACTTATGCAGAGTATTCACGGGCGAGTAATTTGTATTGCGGAATGCCCCTCCAGATCCGCCGTTACCCGATCCACCCCAATTGGTTTCTATCATTACCATCAAGTTGTTGCCGGAGGGTAAGCTGAAAGCCGAGGTGAGGACAATGTTCATCCAGGCATTGGCAGAAATACTGCTGATGGATCCATTGTAAACCAAGGTTGCCCCGCTGATTGTGCCGGCCCAGTTGACATTAGGTAAAATCGAAGAAGTGGTGGCTTTCAGGTATATCTTGACAGGTGTAACAGTCGATACATTTGCGGTGGCATACCATGCCAGAGACCGGATCGGCTGGGGCAGATTGCCTATTTCTGCCGCCGTATATAGCGTGGCATCCCGCTCATAGCCATAGGCAGTGCCAAACGGCGAACGATTGGTGCCTGTTCCGGTACCGATGCTGACATCTTGGGGGGCTATGTGGAAATTCCAGATCGGAGTAGGGGAAGCGTCTCCCAAACTGTTGTAGGGAACTACTTTCCAATAGTAAGTAGTGGAGGACAGCAGCCCGGCGGGATTGCATGAGGTCACAACACCCAGATCCAGACCATTCAGGAGGTTGGAAGGTGGATTGTTTGTACCCAGATAAATCCGATACCCGATGGGGAGTGTTCCTGTACCGGCGGACCAGTTGAGACTGAGCCCGGTATCAGAGATCGAAGAACCATTGCCGGGAGAGACCAGAACGGCCTGGGAAGGAAAGAGTGAATATTCGGTTGTAAAACTCCAGACCGGTATGGTATTACTCTGGGAACAGTATCCTCCGGGGCTGTGCGGGTCTATCTGCCAATAATAGGTGGTGTTATATTCCAGAGTTCCGGGAGAGAAAGTAGTTGTTTCTTGATTGCCGATCATAGTAGGAGGGTTCGAGGTCCCAAAATACACATTATAGCTGTCCGGAACTGTTCCTGCAGGGTTGGCACTCCAGCCCAGTAATTGACTGATCGGGATGGAGGTTGAGAGATTTGCGGGCACCGGATTAACAGCGATACTGGGCACGGGCGCGAGTTCGGTGGTAAAGCTCCAGACCGGTATGGTATTACTCTGGGAACAGTATCCTCTGGCGCTGTGCGGATCTATCTGCCAATAATATGTCGTGTTATATTGAAGGATTCCTGGAGAGAAAGTAGTTGTTCCTTGATTGCCGATCAAAGCAGGAGGGTTCGAGGTCCCAAAATATACATTGTAGCTATCCGGAACTGTTCCTGCAGGGTTGGCACTCCAGCCCAGGATTT
>PHBQ01000107.1 GCA_002841975.1 Candidatus Cloacimonetes bacterium HGW-Cloacimonetes-1 | reverse complement strand
ATGATTTCGTCTCCCTCTCTCACAGGATCTCCATCTTTGCGATAAATCGTGATCTTGAGATCTGAATCCACCATCTTGAACACGGACTTGGCAATTTCTACCCCCGCCACGACGCCAATAGCCTTGGCAATCATAAATGCGGTGGCAGGAATGGGATCCAAATCCAGATAGGTGGTAGTGATATCACCGGTACGGATATCCTCATCTAAACTCAAGCGGATAATTTCATCAATTTGCATACAAGCTCCTAAAACAAAAAAAAAGCACTTGCAGGCGCAAATGCTTTCGTTCTATCATTTTAAAATCAAGACTCATTAACCTTTCGGGTCGATTACACATATAATTCATACTCATAGTTAGGTCAAACTATCTGAGAGGGGCTATGTGTCAATATGTTTCTAATTTTCCACTATTAAACCCCGCTTCGAGTCACTACCTCAAATCCCGTGCGGATGCCTATCTGCAAACAAACTAATACGTGCGGCAAAGATATTCTGCCGTCAATTAAATGGTAATATTGGGATCATTATCGCTATAATACTGCCACGCACGCCTGTTTTTGTGATTGCATAAAACCGAATCATATATAAATTGTCTCCATATCGAGGCTTAAGGAATAAAAAATGCATATCAATATAACAGACTCTGCCGCTCGATATCTACAGAAGAAAGCGGCTTTTTACAATGGGAAGAATCGCTTGCCGCGTATAGTTTTGAGTTCACAGAGCTGCCGCGGAGCGATATTTCGCCTTTGGCACGACTTCCCGGATGCCAATGACCTACAGCTTACCGACCAGGGTATAGAGGTGATTGTCAATAGCGATCTGATAAGTAAATATGGTGGCTTCAGCATTGATACAGAACAGTTCTTTTTTGTGACCAAGGTGCTGATTGAACCGCTAAACGATATTAAAGAATGTAATTGCGACGCAAAACGAGGTAATGAATGTCATCAAAACTCTTGATTCTGTGCATCCTGGTATTGGGACTGTCAATATTGACAGCCGCACCACTCCGGAACGCACCTCTCACTTTCACTCAGCCCGACGGCAGCACCATCAATGTTTTTGCCAGTGGAGACGAATTCCACAATTGGCTTCACGATGCAGATGGCTACTCCATCATCAAAAACGATAGCAACGGCTGGTACACCTATGCCACTCAAGATGGAGAGAGCGTAAAGTCCTCTTCGTTCCTGGTGGGTAAAGACAATCCTGCCGCCAAAGGCTTGAGCCCCAATATCAATCTCAGTAAACGCCTGATAGACCAGAAATACCGTAAATATGAAAACAGCATGCGGGACTATAGTAACGGCAAAAGCCCTCACACCGGTCAGTTTAACAATATCGTAGTATTCATCCGTTTTGCAGACGATCCTCCCTTTAGTAACGACCTGAACTATTACGACGAGATGTTCAATGCCACGGGCGATCATGTAAATTCCATGAAGACTTATTTCACAGAAGCATCTTACAATCAGTTAAACGTCGATTCCTTTTTCTTCCCCGCCGACAATAATGGCGTCATCGTTACCTATATAGACAGTCAACCCCGTAACTACTACCGCCCCGTTTCACAAGGCAATCCCATCGGTTATAATCCCAATGATGATAACGAACGTACAATGCGTGAACAAGGCATGCTAGCCAATTGCATCGCTGCAGTTGGTCCTCAAATCCCCACTACCATTGATGTCGATGGCGATGATGACGGCAAAGTGGACAACGTTTGCTTTATCATTCAAGGCTCCTCCGATGCCTGGGCAGAGCTGCTCTGGCCTCACCGTTGGGTCTTGTATTATGCCAATGCCACGATTCATGGTGCCCAAGTCTGGGATTTTAACTTTCAACTCGAGACTTTTATGTTCTCTTCAGGAGCCAGTGTCTTGTGTCACGAGATGTTTCACTCTCTGGGAGCCCCGGATCTTTATCGCTATAACGACACCACAATCACTCCCATAGGTGATTGGGACTTGATGGCAGGAAATGCAAATCCACCTCAGCACATGAGTGCCTGGATGAAATATAAATACGGACAGTGGCTGCCCACGATACCCCAGATCACGGAATCCGGAACCTATACGCTTTCTCCTGTTGCAGGCTCTGCTACCAACAATTTTTACAGAATACCTTCCTGGCGTGCCAACGAGTATTACGTGCTGGAATATCGCAAAGGAAGCGGAACCTACGATTACAACCTGCCAAACAACGGATTATTAGTTTATCGCCTCGATACACGGTTGAACGGTAATGCCAGTGGCCCTCCCGATGAACTCTATATCTATCGTCCCATGAGTTCCAATACCACCACCAATGGTGCCATCAACATGGCTAATTTCTCTTTACAAAGTGGCAGAACCAAGCTCAACGAATCCACCATCCCCAATGGCTTTACCGGCTCCAATAATACGGGTGGACTCAACCTCTATAATGTCGGTTTTGCCGGAGATACCATCAGCTTTAGTATCATGATTTCGGACATTCAGCTTACCAATCCCGTCGGCAGAGAATATTGGTTTGCAGGCGGTTCCAAAGAGATCAAATGGAAAGCTAAAACCACCACCGGAAACGTGAAATTGGAATACTCGATCAACAACGGACAAAACTGGATTACGCTGGTAGAATCGACTCCCAACGATGGGAGCTGGATTTGGGACAATATCCCCAATGCCACGACCACCCAGGGCTTAGTCCGCGTGACCCTGCTTTCAAACAGCCATACCGGCATTTGTTTAGAACCTTTTGCCATCTTAAATTCTGTTGCCTCTCCTGCACCTGTTTACCCTACAAATGGAGCGGTGAACGTGATCACAAATCCGGATATTTCCTGGGCACCGGCCATTGGAGCGGCATCCTATCACTTCCAGCTTTCTACCAGTTCCACATTTAATAGCTTTATAGTAAATGACCTGGAACACGCTGACAATGTGTACAGTATTTCGACCTTAGCTGCCTTTACCACGTACTATTGGAGAGTGGAATCGGTCAGCGAACTGGGATATAGCGATTTTTGCCCGACTCAGTCTTTTACAACCGGCGAAATCACGGTGTTACCCATCAACCCAACTTTGCTGGATCCTGCCAATGGAGCAGTCAATCAGCCGTTGAACGTCCTGATCCGGTGGTATCCCACCGTATTGGCAGCCAGTTACCACTTAGAAGTGGCATCAGACTATTTCTTTACGGAAGGTTTGATGGTCTTCCAGGGTATCACAGCCACACAATTCCGCATGAACGACCTCAGCCCCAATACTTCCTATTACTGGCGAGTACGGGGTATGAATGCTGCCGGAATCGGAAATTTCTCCCTGATTCGCAAGTTCACTACCGGCTCATCCGTGCCCAATGAAGACAATTTGAATCCTGTTTTGATCAATCTGCTCGATCAAAACTATCCCAATCCCTTCAACCCCAGCACCACCATCAGCTTCCAACTCAAGAGCCTCAATCAAGCCGTAAAGCTGAATATCTTCAATACCAAGGGACAGCTGGTCAAAACCCTCTTTGATGCAAATAACGACAGAAATCAATACAGCATCACCTGGGATGGACGGGACAACAGCGGCAATGCTGTCAGTAGCGGTATCTATTATTATAAACTGGATGCTACAGAATATCACTCCCTCCGCAAAATGCTACTCATCAAATAACACTCCATACAGAAACCACATAAGAGAATATCAGCAGCCACTTTCGGGTGGCTGTTGATATATGTGGCCGAAACAGTAGTCTTATGCAAGATTAGCCCCTCGTGGGCGACATCATGCAACCGGTGTCAATGTAGAGTACCGGAGCTTTCCGAAGCTCCGTTCTTTTCTCTTTTGGTAGGATTGGAATCCTACCTTATCGGGGCAACCACACTCCGCTCGCCCATTTCTCCCATGCTTAAGCACACCCAAAACCCCTCACATGCCGGTTTTGATCGACGCAGGAATGTGTCTGATCCGGTTACTGCCGGCATCATGAGTTACTTCAAATAATGCTTTACAAGATTTCGCTGTTCATATATTTAGGTAGAGAGTTCCCTTCGATTTGTGTGTGTGAAATTGAGGAATCTAATTCCGGAATCTGAAGCTGATCCTGAGGGGAGCCTAAGTGTATGATATATAATATATAAATAAAAATAAGGTGTTAGCATGGAGAAGCAATGGGAATTGCCAATTGCCCTAACTGAACAGGAGCAATCGATGCTGCGAGAAATCAGCAGCGAAGTAAAATGTCCTGATCTGATCGCTGAACTCTTGTATCGTGGGGGGCTCAAAACTCGCGATGCAATTCACAAGTATTTCAATCCCAGCTTGGACGGATTACATGATCCATTTCTTTTTGAGGATATGGAGAAGGCCGTTTTGAGAGTTCTGGCTGCGATAGAAAACAAGGAAAAGATTACAATCTATGGTGACTACGATGTCGATGGCACTACTGCCACGGCGGTATTGTACCTGGGTTTGAAGAGGATCGGAGCGGATATTGAGTTTTACATTCCACACCGCATGATCGATGGCTATGGTCTGTCCCGGGGGAGCTTGGATCAGATCAAAGAGAATGGCACCACCCTGGTAATCAGTGTAGATTGTGGCGTCAATGCCATCGAAGAGATACAGGCCATCAATGACATGGGAATGGAGATCATTATCACAGATCATCACAATCCCAAGGATGAACTGCCAAATGCCTATGCGATCATCAATCCGAAGCTGAAGGGTACCCGGTATCCGTTTCAGCACCTGGCAGGAGTGGGCGTAGCCTACAAATTGCTGATCGCAGTTTACCAAAAGCTAGATATTGCCACCCCGGAAAACATCCTGAAATATATGGACTTGGTAGCGGTGGGCACTATTGCGGATATAGTTCCCCTGGTCGATGAAAACAGGATATATGCCTCGATCGGACTGCAACACTTGATCGAAAAGAAGAACTTTGGCATGAACGCATTGATCTCGATTTCGAACATGAATCAAAAGACTCTGGATACCACAGATATCGTATTTGGGATCGCTCCCCGCATCAATGCGGCAGGGAGAATGGGCAGTGCTGCTTTGGCAGTCGAACTCCTGATTTCCACCGAAGAAGAGAAAAGCATGGAGCTGGCAGAGATCATCGAGCGTCAAAACTCCCTACGCCAGCAAGAGGACCAAAAGACTTTTCACGAAGCCTGTGACATCATCGACAAGAAATACAAGGATCTGGGTAACACCTCCTGTATGGTGATCTCATCCGATGACTGGCATCAAGGCGTGATCGGGATCGTGGCCTCCAAACTCGTAGAAAAGTACTATCGTCCGGTGATCATGATTTCGTTCAAAGATGGATTTGGCAGCGGTTCGGGACGTAGCGTGGCAGATTTTGACTTGTTTGAAGCTTTAAAACATACAGACCACAACCTCCACAGCTTTGGAGGTCATAAATATGCGGTGGGTTTGACCATCTATCAGGAATATATAGATCGCTTTGAATTGGAGCTGTCCAGATATGTGTCCGACCATCTGAAAACAGAGCAGATCAAGCCGCCTTTGATCATCGAACACGAGCTCAACCTGTATGATATCAACGAATTTCTCCTGGATTGGATGGAGCGTTTTGCACCTTTTGGACCGGAAAATCAAAGACCGATTTTCTTTTCCAGACAGGTTTCCGTTGCCAGCTATCCATACAACGTGGGACGCAATCACCTCAAGCTAAAAGTCATCAAAGATGGCATTTCGCTGGATCTGATTGGATACAATCTGGGTGATTATCTCCCGTTGCTAAAGAAAAACAGCATCGTGGATATAGCCTATACTTTGGAGTATAACCGCTTTGGAAACAAATCTACAATCCAAGGCAAATTGAGGGACTTGCACATTATCAGGTAGTGATTTGGATGCGGATGGAACGTGTATTTATAGTCTTTGTTGCTGTTTTTGGCATGTTGATCTTTGGTTGTGCAGACGTGCAGTTACGAGTGCCTCTGGACATCCAAGGGTTTGAAACTGTGGCGGTATTCCGGACGGAGGAGACCATCTCCAAAGCCGTGTACGATAGTCGCAGTGGTACGACCTATGCCCGGGTTCAGGATTGGCAAACTATAAATTTGTATCGCAATGGCAAGCGCATCAATACCATCGGCGGGATTGGATCCGAAAAAGATCGGTTTCAACGCTTAGCAGATATTGCACTGGATACCAATGGCAATCTCCTGGCCCTGGATAGTGTGGGCAAAAAGCTCAAAGTGTTTAGTTCCGAAGGTAAGTGGCTGCAAGAGATAGATCTCAAAGCCATGCTCCAACCGGAATTGGTGGCTATGGCAGCGGACCAGACCCTCTTTATTTACGACGCCTTAGCCGGAGAGATCGTCTGTTATTCGGCTCTGGATTATTCTGAACAATACCGCTTTGGGAAGTTTCAAATCACCAAACCGCAAAGCCTATCTTGCAGTCGGGACTATGTCATCAGTTATAAATCGGCAAAGGGGCTCAGTGCAATTTATTCAATCTTGGGACAGTTTATCCGCACCTCGCCCGGGCAAGTATATATCGATGTATATGGCAATCATCTGGTATATGAGGGGGGACTGCTGAGATCCGGCTCCAATTCGGAACTCTTGGTGTTACCCGGTAAAGCCCTGATCTCGCTTGAGCGGGATAACATTTGCGCAGTTCTGGACAATGAGATCCGCATCATCCGGATCAACTATTTGCGGGCAGAACGATGAAGCCAAAGTACTTTATCTACGTCTTTGTCTCGGCGGTGATGATCGCATTATCCAGATTGCCTTTGCATTTGGGATGGATGGTGTTTCTGGGCTTTGTGCCACTCCTAAAGTTTTTTGAGCTTCCCGATCTGAAGCCGAAACACTTGCTGTGGTCGGCATTTATCTATGCGGCAGTTTATGTCCCCGTTGTGCTGTATTGGATCACTCTGGTCACTCCCGGTGGCTTTGGGGGAGTAATCCTGCTCTTTACGCTCTATTATTTTATAGCTTTTTATGTACTCTATATCATCTGGCAATATCTCCCGCGCTGGCGTTACCTGGGGTTTCTGTGTGTCTTTTTGTCCTTTGAATATCTGCAGAACTTTGGAGAGTTAAGGTTCCCCTGGCTCAACCTAGGTTACTCCCTGGCG
>PHBQ01000010.1 GCA_002841975.1 Candidatus Cloacimonetes bacterium HGW-Cloacimonetes-1 | reverse complement strand
AGAAAGAACTAACAACCAGATAACGGCTTCGTCAGTTCGTCTGATCGATCCTGAAGGTAAGATGATTGGTGTTGTTGCCACGAAAGAAGCGTTGCGCAGAGCCGAAGAAATGGGTCTCGACCTGGTGGAGATATCCCCCACCGCCGAGCCTCCGGTATGCCGCATCCTAGATTTCAGCAAGTACTATTATCAGAAAGAAAAGAAGGTGCGTGAAGCTCGTAAGAAACAACACGAAGTTGAGATTAAAGAAGTGAAATTTGGGCCTAATACCGAAGAACACGACTACAACTTCAAGAAGAACAACGCTATCAAGTTTCTGAAACAACACAACAAGGTCAAGTTTACCATACGCTTCCGCGGAAGACAGATGGCTCACAAAGAACTGGGATATGCCGTTTTGGCCAAGCTCAAGGTCGATCTTGCACCGATTGCAGATGTCGATTCCGAGCCAGTACCAGATCGCAACTTACTGTCTATGATTGTATCACCCAAGAAAGATATCGATAAGATCTTTGCAAAGATGAACATAGTCGTAGATGATACACCCCCTGTTGAAAGCCTCGACGACGAACTGGATATAGACGAAACCGAAGAAGCGGGAGAATAAAATATCCACTGAACTGAATTTGAGATCACTCGATTCAATATAACTAAATTAGTTTCAATATTTAGTACGTAATAAGGAGATAAAAATGCCAAAGATCAAGACTAACAGATCTGCTGCCAAGCGTTTTAAGGTTACGGGATCCGGAAAGATCGTCCGTCACCACGCTAAATCAGCTCACATCAAGACCAAAAAATCACCGAAACTCAAACGTAATTTGCGCCAAAGCGCCATCGTCAGAAAATGTGACGAGGGTAGAATCTACCGTATGTTGGGAATGTAAAGGAGTAAATCATGCCAAGATCAACAAATAACGTCGCTGCCCATCGTAGAAGAAAGAAATTCATGCTCGCCGCCCGTGGTTACTTCGGTGCCCGCAGCAAAACATATCGTGTAGCCAGAATGTCTGTCGAACGTGGTATGGCTTTCGCTTTCGAAGGTCGTAAGCAGAAGAAGAGACAGTTCCGTCGCCTCTGGATCGTTCGTATCAATGCAGCATGCCGTTTGAATGATATGTCCTACAGTCGCTTTATCAATGGCCTTCACAAAGCCAATATAGATATCAATCGTAAGACGCTTGCCCATTTGGCATGGAAAGATGCTCCTGCATTTGCCAAACTCATAGAAATCGCAAAAGGTAATTAATCAAAGGATGTTTCTGTGCACCAACAATTGTTAGACCTGATAGACAAAGCTCAAATAGATATCGCTCAATGCAGTAGCCCTAACGATATCTTGAACGCCAAAGCACTTTACTTGGGAAAAAAAAGCTATTTAAACACTTTGTTTTCCCAGTTACGAGAGCTGAGCGCTGAGGAACGTCCCGCATTTGGACAAAAAATCAATGATGCCAGGACGAAAATTGAAGAATTGTTGAATTTCAAAGAAAAAGCTCTGAAGACACAAAACTGGGATAAGCAGAATGCTGGAGTCAAAACCGACTTTAGCATGCCTGGGATTATGCCGGAACGTGGCGGATTGCACCCTCTCACCATTATCATGCATGAGATTGAAGACACATTTCTCAGCATGGGGTTTGAGATCGCAGAGGGCTTTGATATCGAGGATGAATTCCACAATTTTGATGCACTGAACACACCCAAAGACCATCCATCCCGAAATTTGGCAGATACATTCTATTTGGATAACGGAAAATTGCTGCGAACTCAAACTTCGCCGGTCCAGATCAGAGTAATGGAAAATTTCAAGCCACCGATCCGGATTATATCTCCGGGACGTTGTTATCGAAATGACAAACCTGATCCTTCACATTCTCCAGTGTTTAGCCAAGTAGAAGCATTAGTAGTAGATAAAGGTGTTTCATTAGCAGATCTAAGAGACACCTTACAAAACTTTGCCATCTTGATGTTTGGACCAAATGTCAAGTCCAGGATTCGTCCTCATTTCTTCCCGTTCACAGAACCCAGCGCAGAAATTGATATCAGTTGTGTCAATTGCGGTGGCACTGGATGCAGAGTTTGCAAAAACTCCGGTTGGTTAGAGATGGGTGGCGCCGGTATGGTGGATCCCAATGTATTCAATATCGTAGGCATAGATCCGGAGATATATTCCGGATTCGCATTCGGTTTGGGTATTGAGAGAATCACTATGCTCAAATATAACATTCCGGATATGCGAATTCTCTTTGAAAACGACCTCAGAATGTTACGACAGTTCAGGTAGGAATAGATGAGAATTTCTTATAATTGGCTCAAAGACTACATTCCTCTTCAATATTCGACGGAAGAGATCAAGAATATTCTTACTTTTTCCGGCATTGAAGTAGAAGCCGTGGAAGAAATGCCAGCTTTACAGGATACGATTGTAACTGCTAAAATCCTCTCGGCAGATAAAGTCGAGGGATCGGATCATTTACATGTCTGCCAGGTCGATACCGGTGATCAAGTACACCAAGTAGTTTGTGGAGCTGCAAATTGCAGAGCCGGTATTACTTGTGTTTTAGCTTTGCCCGGGACCCGGTTGGGAGATATCACCATCAAAGCCGCAAAGTTGCGGGGTGTAGCATCCAATGGCATGCTCTGCTCTGAACGTGAATTGGGCATCTCCGAAAATCATGAAGGCATCATAGAATTGGGTTCCGATATTGCACTGGGGCACAATGTAAATGATTTATTCGGATTACCCGATACCATGTTTGAGTTTGAGATCACTCCCAATAGATCCGATTTGTTGGGGTTGCTCGGCATTGCCAGAGATTTATCTGCCAGTACAGGTATCCCCGTTAATACACCAACTCCCCATTTTACAGAATCCGATTTACCGGTATCAAGCCTGCTGTCTGTGGATATCGCAGATGAAAACCTGTGCTCCCGCTATACCGCAAGAGTGATCCGGAATGTGACAGTTACAGAATCCCCGCTTTGGCTGAAAACCAAGCTGACTAAGATCGGCCTCAAATCTATTAACAATGTAGTGGATATCACCAATCTTGTTATGTTTGAGAGCGGTCATCCGCTACACGCTTTTGATTTTGATCTTTTGGAATCAACAGGAGAAATCAAAGAAATCAAGATTCGTAATGCGAATGATGGTGAAATCATTACCGCTTTGGATGGTAAAAACTACAAGCTTGACATTAATGATCTGGTGATTGCAGATGGGGTCAAGCCTATTGCTATTGCCGGTGTGATCGGTGGCATGAATTCACATATCACGGAAAGCACAAAGAACATAGTTCTCGAATCCGCTGTCTTCGATCCCGGATCTGTACGCAGAACAGCATACAAGTATAAACTGACCACAGATTCATCCTATCGCTTTGAGCGGCACATCTCTGCCCCATCTACAGACTACTCTACAGGTAGAGCAGTACAGATCATCCTGGAACTTGCAGGTGGATCTTTGTGCAAAGGGATATGTGACTCCTATCCGATACCATTGGCAGAATCTATCTTAGGTTTACGACCGACACGCTATGAGAGCATTATCGGATATAAACTCTCCGATGAGACAATCTTGAAGTATCTGTCCGGTTTAGGCTTAGAATTTGTCCAGTATGGTGATTGGAAAGCGGGAAACATTACCGATCTGGCTTCAGTCTATTGCTATCATGCTGAACAAATCAACCTGGGTAATGCTGTGTTCGAGGAGAAAATCGGATGTCAGCATACTATGTATTTTCGGATACCACACTATCGGGTCGATTTGGAACGAGAGATAGACATTATCGAGGAACTGGCAAGACTGGATGGTTACGACAAAGTTCCCCAGAAAACCACTATCTCTTTGATCATGGACAGACATGCCTATGAAGTGAAGCGCCGAGCAAAATCTTATTTTTCTGGTTGTGGATTCTTTGAAGTGATCAATTTTAGTTTTGATGATCCGGAGAATATTGCGCTTTTGGGCTTGGATGAGACATTTCAGGAAGCAAACATGATCTCGCTGATCAACCCTCAAAGCAGTAATCAATCTGTGATGAGAACCACACTAATTCCTCAATTGCTAAAAACGATGCAATACAATATCAATCATGGAGAAAGCAATGTCCGGATCTATGAAGCAAACAAAGTGTATCTTCGTGGCAATGATGGGGCGCATTCCGAGAACATGAGATTCTCTGCGCTCGTAATGGGTAAAAACACAGAAGAACATTGGTTAGAAAAGAATTCAAATACGGGTTTTTATCACATCAAGGGTATAGTAGATGGCCTGCTAAACACTTTGAATTTGAAAATATCCGATGTTCAAAATAATACTACACCTTACTTGATAGACTCATTCAGCGTAAAATACTTGAGCGGAGCATCGGAAGTTCTTCGCTTTGGGAAGTTGAAACCTGAAGTTGCATCAAAATTTGGTATTGACTTAATCGATTTGAAGCAAGATATCTGGGTCATTGATATAGATCTGAACTCCGTAATCGAGCTGGGTCGAAACTTTGAACGTAAATTTATTCCCATTCCCAAATTCCCAACTGTAGAACGGGATATTTCATTTGTGATTTCAAATGAAGTGCCATATTCCATTCTCAGAGAACACATAATGAAAATTGACCATCAGCTCATTTGTTCGGTCAATGTCTTTGATGAATACAAAGGAAAACAGATTCCAGAAGGATTTAGAAGCCTTTCATTGCATATTGTACTCAATGACAGCGGAAAAACATTGACAATTGAACGTGTTGATAAGGTCATAGACACAATAATAAATATGCTGCTGGAGAAGTGGCAAATAAAGATGAGGTAATCAAATGGAAAATCGTGCAGTTAACTTACAAGACAAAATTCAAATTCTGATAGATCAATACACTAAAGATAAAAAGAAATTGGCTGATGCCGAAGACTATAACAACGCTCTAACCGAAGAAAACCTACAACTGATTCAACAAATAGATGAAATCAACAAGCTCAAGAGTATTTCAGATGCGAAAGTGTTAGAGTTAGACGCTCAATTGAGAACTTTACAATCCCAGCACCATGAGCTTCAGAAACAGCATCAAGATCTGCAACAACTCCATCAGGACCTTGAAGGTACAATGATGAGCTTTGAAGACTTAGCAAACGATGCCATCTTGAAAATCGATAGTTTGGTAAACCCTGTATCCCCAGCCTAAGAGAGGCATCATGCAATCAGTAGAAGTGGAAATTTACGGCCGCAAGTTCAAACTGCGTAGCGATAATCCAGATGCTACGATCGAAATTGTCGATGAACTCAATCGTAAATTGGCGCAATTTCGTGAACAATATGACAATCTAGATTTTACGAGACTGCTGCTTTTAGTTACACTTCAACAGCAAGAGGAAACTCACGAACTAATAATTAAAAATAGAGATCTGAGTTCAGACCTGGAAAGGATGAATCAGATGATATCAAAAATCATTGGTGACATATAGATTTTATATCCCTGCAGGATTTGTGATATGTATTGTTATAAAGCTATCAAAATATCGGGAGTCAAGCCATTTGTGGCGTGCATGCCGAACTCGTTTCGGATCCATAAAGCTTATAAGGTAGATACCCACCTTAATATTCGGCTTTACTTGTCAAGCATACACGGTCACTGCGGGGATTTATATTAACCATGATTTAATGGCTATAACAATGCGGGCCGTTGTTCAAGACAAGGCTCGTATAAGAACAAGGAAACGTATATGGATAGATTAATACCAGCCGTAATCGGCTTGGCAATTGGGTTTATTGTAGCTTTCATTTTTTATTGGGTCCAGCGTAATTCCAGTTTCAAACTTATATCTCAAGCCAAACAAATCGCAGAAGACATCAAGAAAGAGGCTCATAAAGAGGCTGAGAATTCCAAAAAAGCTGCCCTGTTGGAAGCAAGAGAAGAATGGTTCAAACAGAAGCGTATTCATGAAGAAGAAATCAAAGAACGCCAGAAAGAACTACGCATTCAAGAAAAGAAATATAATGAAAGACTGGGGTCTTTGGACAAAAGACTGGATTCCCTGGACAAGAAAGAGAACAATTTAACTGAACAAGAACGCAAACTCAAAGTCAAAGAAGACGAATTGGCAAAGAGTATTGGTGAATACGATCTAGTAGTAGCCGAGCAGAAAAAGAAGCTTGAAGAGATCGCCGGACTCTCCAGAGAAGAAGCGATTCAAAAACTGCGTGATGAGATCATCAATCAAGCCCGTCACGTAGCTGCTAATGACGTTCGCATAGCACTTGAGCAACTTAAACTTGATGCCAATAAAAAGGCTTCTGAGATTTTAGCAACAGCTATTCAACGTATGGCTGTTGATCATGTATCCGAAACCACTGTTTCTGTGGTGTCTCTACCTAACGACGAAATGAAGGGTAGGATTATCGGTCGTGAAGGAAGAAATATTCGCACCTTTGAAAAGGCTTCAGGCGTAGATCTGATTATTGACGATACTCCAGAGGCTGTTGTGCTTTCATGCTTTGACCCCGTACGTCGCGAAATTGCCAGGCTCTCTTTGGAAAAATTGATCTCTGATGGTAGAATCCATCCGGGTAGAATCGAAGAAGTCGTTGCTAAAACCGGTAAAGAGATGGATGAGAACCTGATCAAAATCGGTGAAAAAGCAGTCCTCGAGACAAATATCCACAACATCTCACCAAACCTGATCAAAGTACTGGGAAGGCTTCATTATCGTACCAGTTACGGACAGAATGTGCTGAATCACTCCATCGAAGCAGCTTGGATTTGTGGAATCCTGGCAACTGAACTGGGTCTGGATCAAGAGATTGCCAGACGCGCCGGTTTGTTGCATGACCTTGGAAAAGCAATTGATCACGAATTTGATGGTTCACACGCCGTCTTAGGTGCCAATCTGGCCAGAAAGAATGGTGAGAACAAAGTCATAATCAACGCTATCGAAGCGCATCATGAAGAAGTCGAAGCTACTTCAGTGTACGGAGCCTTGGTTCAAGCATCAGATGCAATCTCAGGAGCCCGTCCCGGTGCCCGTCGCGAAATGTTAGAAACCTATATGCAAAGACTTGCTAAATTGGAAGAAATTGCCAATTCGGTCGAAGGTGTAAACAAATCATATGCCATCCAAGCCGGAAGAGAACTGAGAATCATTGTCGAGCCATCTCAGATTGAAGACGCTCAAACACCAATCATTGCAACCGAAATCGCCGCTCAGATCGAGAAGCAAGTTCAGTATCCGGGCCAGATAAAAGTCACTGTAATCCGCGAAACGCGTCAAGTGGCAATGGCGAAGTAATGAATATTCTGTTTTTGGGGGATGTCTTTGGAAAGCCGGGTAGAAACCTAGTTATCGAAAGACTTCCTCAATTTCTTGAAACACATAAAATAGACTTTTGCGTGGTAAATGGTGAAAACCTTGCTGATGGCAGGGGACTTACCGAACGCACGTGTAAACCACTATTTCATGCAGGGGTGGACATTGTGACTGGTGGTAACCACTTGTGGGACCGCAATGAATCTTTGGATTTTATCCATAAAACACCCCAGATTGTAAAACCCCTCAATTATCCGTTTAGGACACCCGGCAGCAGATGGTTTACACTAGAGAAAAAGAACGTGGCTCTCACAGTAGTAAGCCTTGCTGGTCAGATCTATATGCCACCCACAGATTCTCCCTTTTTGGCAATCGATAAATATTACGATGATATCCGTGCAAATTCAAACATTATTTTAGTCGATTTCCATGCTGAATCCACCGCAGAAAAGCGTGCCATGGGATGGTTTCTGGATGGTAGAGTATCGGCTTTGATCGGAACTCACACTCATATCCAAACAGCTGATGAAGAAATCCTACCGCGGGGCATGGCTTATCTGACAGATGCCGGAATGACCGGACCACATGACTCTGTAATCGGTATTAGAAAGAACATCATTTTGGAGAAAATGCTTACAGCAGTTCCAATTCGCTATGAAGTACCCGATACCGGTTTACAGCTTAATGGTGCGATAATCAAGATCGATGTACTGACAGGAAAAGCACTATCAATCACACGAGTGAAACAACATTGTGAGGCTGTAAATTGATTAACAAGATTCTATCCGGAAAACCTATTGCAAAACAATTGAGAGAGCAAATCCAAAGCACCGTACAAAGTTCCGGAATTCAGCCCGGCATGCTGCTTATTCAAGTCGGTGCAGACCCTGCTTCTGACTATTATGTACAAAACATCATCAAAACAGGGAACAAACTGGGATGCAGTGTGATATATCGTATCCTAGATATCAGTATAGATCAAAACACGCTGATTGAGATCATTCAAGAGGGAAACATAGATCCGACTATACATGGCATTATGATCCAGAAGCCTCTGCCAAAAACCATTGATGAAAAGATAATCAACAGTACCATCAGTCCTGAGAAGGATATTGATGGTATTCATCCCATGAACCTCGGAAGAATAATGGTGGAAGATGAATACCTATTACCATGCACTCCTTCTGCTGTATTGAAAACCATCGAGTTCTATGGCATTCCAACCGCCGGAAAGCATGTTGTGATCATTGGTCGCAGCACTGTTGTGGGAAAACCGTTGGCAGCTTTATTGATTCGTAAGACTTATCCCGGAGATGCAACGGTAACCATTTGCCACAGTAAAACCCATAAACTTCATTTGATAACGAGGACGGCGGACATTATTGTCGCTGCAATTGGTAAACCAAATTTTATCACAGAGGATATGATCGGCGATAATACTGTTTTAATCGACGTGGGTATTAATCTGATTACAAATCCGGATTCTACCGACCAATATGTAGGTGATATTGACTATAAATCTTGCTTTGATAAAGCTTTGGCAATAACTCCTGTGCCAGGAGGCATCGGAACGATCACTACTTCGGTTTTATTTGAGAATCTGTTACGCACTGCTTTGGTGCAAGAACAGAATAAATCAGTTGACGATTTTGCTACAGTCATTTTTCATGATATGTAGATAAAAAAGACTATTCCGATTTTGGGAGGAATGATGCTAAGAAAGAGTATAATACTCTTATTTGTCGCCGCTATTATGGTAGGAACGATGTTCCTTACTACCGGTTGCGGTAAATCAGGTAACCGTTTTGACAATCATGCACCAACTATTAAGATCACATCGTATGAAGGTATTGACACCACATCCACTGTATACAATTCACCCGATACCCTTTCATATCAACAGAGGATCTATTGGCATGCTGATGATACAGATGGTGTTATTACTGGTTATGCATATCGTGTTTTAGATGAAAATGGAAATCCCATTTCTACACCCGGTAACAGATATATAGACACTGATGGTTCTGTCACACCTAGTGAAGTACTCAATATGCCTGGCTTAGGCTCTGGCTGGGTAGTCCATTATAAAGCCGGTGCAGACCAGAGTGTACCTTTGAGTAGCCCTCAAGCACGGAAGACTATTTGGACCTCCAATAAGTATGCTCTCATCAATTTCCCTGCCTCAGATGCAAATGGAAATCCCGCGATTCGGATGAGCAGATTTGAAGTCATTGCTATTGATAATCGGAATCAAGTAACTGAACATGCAGCTTTCCGTCTCTTCAAAACCGAATCTGAAAAGCCTACATGTAGTGTTCAAACCACAAAAGGTGACCCCCAAGGTAAGCAAGTTGGTACAGCCATCCGCCTCAGTTTTACTATGATTGATTATGATCCTTTTATTACATCAGCTCCTTGGTATTTCAAGTTTAAGATAAACAAACGCCAGGGTATTTATACCGCACCGGATACTGGTGCAGTGTACAACGATAACCAATATCCTGTTATTAGTTCCACTCAATGGTATGTCACTACAAACTTGGCAAATATCAGTCAGTTCTTACTCACTCAACACACAGATCCTTCCATAACCTCAGACTACGTGAATGGTGTTCAGGTAACACACACTGAAGTAGTTGCCAGAGCCTATGATACAGCTGGTATTGTGTCGGATACTTTGAAGTATAATGCAAATGGGGCTATAATTGGTAAAACATCTGTCCGCTTTGCCGTCTACGAAGGATTTAATCCTCAAACCGTTATTTATGGTCAAAAGACTTATGCCTTGGGCGATAATCACTTTGTAGATTACAGTGATGACGCTATCCCGGAGGTATTACCTTTCACTTTAGTTAACGGTGGTCAGCGTTTTGCTACTCCTTTCTTTGTTGATCTCACTCAAAAGAACACAGCCGTTCATAGCGACAATGCCAAAGTATGGATACGTTGGGGATGGTGGGGAGAATATGCACGCGTTCAAAGCAACGGTGATAACATACCTACTCTTGACCCTTACGAGAAGAAAGTCGATGCGGTTTTGGATGAAACAACAAATAGAAACTATTATGCAGAAATCACTCATTTTGATTTGAGGCTTGATGGACAACCATATAACTTCCCTCCTCTTGCAGATCAAGTGGTTACTGATTTAGATGGTAAAAGATGGCTTCGTATTCCCTTTAGTTCACCTCTCGGTCAAACAGTTGTTCTAACAACTTTAGCGATCGGTACTCACTCCTTTGAGGTCAGAGCCGTAGATTTACAAGGTGTTGTTGATCCTACTCCGGCAGAGTTTACATTTGACTTAGTAGCTCCTGTTCCAAAAGCACAAAGACAAGGTATCTTGATCATTGATGATGATACTAATAGTCTTTCCACTTCACCTGATGAAATAGTATTACAGAAATATACTGATGCACTGGCATCATACTCTGGAACAAAGACATTCATTACCAGATCAACAGCTCAAAACCCAGGTCAAACCTTTGAAGATATTAGAAAACGCCATCTGGCTTTAAGTGATCTCCAAAATTATCGCTTGGTTATTCACCATAGTGATAATGTTGCCAGTTCAACAACACTGAATAAAGACCATGATGGATTAGCATTGTATTTGCATACCGGAGGAAACTTGTTGATTTCCGGTACACATCTACATACCACAATATATGATGCGATGGTCGCTGCTACTCAGAGAACATTCGTCACTTCTATGGGACTCGGATATTCGCTGTCAAATACTTCCAGCCTCACTCCTTCCGGTATCCAAAACAATACCTTCTTCCAGAAGGCGACAGGCCAAGCCGGATATGGTGATGTTTATGTTCAATTCCAGGACAATAATGACTTGGCTCATTATCCTACTGCCGGATTCAATTCTATAGTTAATAGTCGCAAGGGACTTAGTGCTATCACCTATTTTAATGCTTATAGCGGTGATGTCATCTATAGACTGGGATGCAAACCTGTTAGTTACCCGTCTTACGCTCCTACACAAGCGCAGTACGATCAATTCAATGGTAAGCCTGTAGCCATCAAGAAAGTCAATACAAACAATACAAATTACTTGTTTGGATTCCCACTCTCTTATATGGAAATAGAATCCATGAAGGCCATGTTTGCTAAGATCATCACAGAAGTAATGTAAACCCCAAACTAATATAGTCTTAATCTGTAGAGCCCGGTTATACCGGGCTCTATTTTTGTATGGACGTCTTTGTTGAGATATCATATGTAGAGGATGGACTATCAGTTATTGGGAGTGTACCCATACACAATAGGTTCTGGAGGCGTGCTTCGAAAATACTCTCTACTCATTATGGAATAATCGACTGCCAATCTCTACCCTGTTGTATAATCTCTGCTTCAAATGTTAATTCCTCTTACTGCAATCTCTTGTGATCACCTCGTGATCCCCTCGTGAAGCCCTTGTGGAACCTGTGAAATACAAGGGAAGTTCGAGGTCTGTATCTGGTTAGAAGCTATAGTAGAATACCGACAGCACGATTCATGCTGTAGAATTGGGGATTGGTGTTAATTTTGTTTGCAGTATATCAATGATTCAGCTGGCGAACAGCTTCGTAGAGAATGATAGCTACAGAATTTGAGAGATTGATAGACCGAATGTTGTTTGACATTGGAATGGTGATCGTTTGTTCTGAATGATCTTGCAGCATAGTCTCCGGCAATCCTCTGGATTCCGGGCCAAACACAAAACAATCTCCGGACTGGTAATTGATTTTGGTGTATTCATTCTTAGTTTTTGTAGTGCAATAAAACACTCTTTGAGGATCCACTTGCTTGAGCGCATCCTCCAGAGTTTCATGAATCCTAACGTCCAATAAGTGCCAATAATCCAGACCGGCTCTTTTCAAAGACTTGTCATCAATGAAAAAACGAAACGGTTTTACCAAATGCAGAACGCTGTTCGTCCCTACGCACAAACGTCCGATGTTACCAGTGTTAGCTGGGATTTCCGGTTGATACAAAACTATATGAAATTGGAATTGTTGAATTTCTATCATAATTTAGAAGACCTCTCCTTGAGTTTGTACTAATACCGATAAGAAAAGAGCTGCTGCCAAAAGTTCAGCCACTCATTGATACCGGAAACTATGCTTTCCGGACTCAACTTTTTATTCACAGTATATGTGCTAAATGGTATATTTGTAAAGTGCACAGGTAGGAGTGTTTTGTTGTTTACGGGAAAGAGCCCCAGTTTAAAAATCACATACTGCTGAGCCGTAGGGCTGATCAAATAATTCACCAGTTTTTCGGCTAGCAAGCCACGCTTTGTACTTTGAGCTATGCCGATGGCTTCGACATAGAGATAGCTTCCCTCTTTGAGCATCGATACTTGAAGAGGAAGCGGCATTTCCGTGTTCTCCAGATACCATGAAGCGGTGCTGCTAAAACCAAATATCATGCCACATTTACCATCCGCAAGAGCTTTAAACGAATCTAGCCAACTGGGGTATGTATCTACAATATTCTTACGCAGACTCTTCCACAAGTGTTGATATCCCTCTGTACCAAACAAAGCGACTGACCACAAGAGGATCGATCTGCCAATCCCGGAGCTTTGGGGATCGCAAATTGCCATCTGATTGTAAAACTTGGAATCCTGCAATTCTCCAAATGATTCCGGAGGTACGGGGATGATATTGGAATTGTAGACTATGGATAGGTACCCATAGCCATAGGGGATCATTTTATTTGCAGGATCAAACAGAGCTTCATCGTTGAGCTGATCTGTTTCAACCTGAACTGCTTTAAAATAGTCTTGAACATCTGCATCCGTGAAAAAGGCATTATCAAGACCAATAACAACATCATACTTATGTTCGTCTTTATCTTCTTTAATCCTCTTCAATAACTCAGTAGAGTTCTCAACATTGATAAGTTTGATCTTGCATTTGTTCGCAGCTTCAAAATCATTTAAAACGGCAGATTTGAGCCCTGATTCTACAAACCTGTTCATACACAAAACTATCAAGCTATCATCGGCATCGGCTTGTTTGGCCATCTTAGGGGCTTTGTCTGGGTTACAAGCTACTGCGAATAATAGAATGCAACACAGAAACAAGATACAAGCTAAATCCCGAAGAGTAGCCATGCCACCGCAAAATCCATTATCAGGATCATTATGGAGGATTGTACTACAGTCTGAGTAGTTGATTTACCTACACCTTCTGCCCCCCCCCAAGTCTTACTGCCATGATAGCATCCCATGGATGTGATGATAAAGCCAAATACGATTGATTTGACAATACCACCCCAGAGATCAGAGGGCAAAAAGTAGCTTTTCATATTGTTAAAGAAGGTGTAGTAGTGAACTCCGTAACGCAGCCAAGAAAAATACCATGCGGTGATGATTCCGATTATTGCTGCAAAGACATTAAGAAAAGGGAATATAATGATCCCTGCAGCTATCCGCGGGAGATACAAAAAGTCTACAGGATCGATATTCATACTAACCAAGGCATCAAGTTGTTCACTTACTTTCATCGATCCAATCTCTGCAGCAATGGATGCACCTACTTTTCCGGTCAATACCAATGCAGTCAACACAGGTGCCAATTCGATCATGGTGGACTTCCCCACCAATACACCCATGTAATTTACGGGAATGTAGCCGCGAGTCTGATAAACTGCTTGCAAAGCTGTCACTAGCCCGGTGAAAGCCGCAGTAAGTGTTATTAATCCCAATGAATCATAACCCAAGCGATGCAACTGGATCATGACTTCTGAACGCCTCCGTAAGAGCTTGGGAAATTTTCTGAATACTGAGCCGAGAAAGAGGACGTAGTCGCCAATCCCAGCCAAAAAACTACTGTTCATGAATTGTATCGAGAGGACGGAACAGGGTAAATTCTTTAACAAAACCAAGCTCGATATTACCGGTAGCACCATGACGGTTTTTACCTATAATAATCTCAGCCAATCCTGGCTTAGTAGAGGTATCTGGATAGTAATAATCGTCACGGTAAATGAACATCACAAGATCGGCATCCTGTTCTATGGCACCTGATTCACGTAAGTCTGATAAGCGCGGTCGTTTGTCGTCACGGGATTCTAATCCACGGTTGAGCTGTGATAGAGCAATCACGGGTATTTTCATGTCTTTTGCCATGATCTTGAGTGCTCTGGAGATTTCCGCAATTTCCTGCTGCCTGTTATCACGATCTTTTGCAAGTGTCATCAATTGTAAATAGTCTATGATTATCAGATCAACGCCGCCAATCTCCGCAGATAATCGTCTGGTTTTAGCACGAATATCCAGTGGCGAGTTCGTACCTTGATCATCAATATAAATCTGCTTGGCAGATAAGACTTCAGATGCTTGCATGATACGAATGAGCTTTTCTTCATTCATCCCAAAGCCTTTGAGCATAGCATCCATGTTTACTTCGGAAGCAGAGCTGAACAAACGCATTACTAATTCATCGGATGACATTTCCATAGTGAAAACGGCAACCTTTTTCCCCTGATTTACAGCGGCATGAGACGCTACATTGAGTGCCAGAGAGGTCTTCCCCATCGCAGGCCTGGCAGCTAATATTATCAGCTGACCGGGACGGAAACCACCTGATAAGCGGTCCAGATCGGGGAAACCACTGGAAACACCCAAAACCGGTACCTTGGTCGATGCGACCAGGTCTATAGTCTTGATCACCTCTGCTGAGATCTCGTCCACTCTCTGGAAACCTTGATGTTGTGGCATTTCTGCGATCTCAAATATTGCCTGTTCTGCTTCATCGACAATAGTCTTCACCGGTTTGGGAGAATTGTAGCAAGACTCTATGATCCCATTACATGCTATGATGAGATGGCGAAGTAGGGCTTGATCTACTACTATATTCAGATGAAAGTCAAAATTAGCACTCGATACGACGATATCCGAAAGATCACTAATATACTGGACTCCGCCTACTTTTTCCAAGAGATTGTTCCGATCCAGTCTATTGATCAATATCAGCGTATCTATTTCCATGTTTTCATTGAACAATTCTTGCATTGTCCGGAAAATCAGCTTGTGGGCATTACGATAGAAATACTCTTCCTTGATCTTCTCGATCCCTTTACTTACTACATCGGAATCAATAATCATTGCTGAAAGAATAGCGGCTTCAGCATTTATATCGTTGGGAAGAGTACGTTCTGATATCTTGAGGATTTCTTTGGTGTCTGTTTTACGTGCCATACTTACTTCTTCTTAGTTTCAAATGCTTTGATTACACAGGCGGGGACATAGTCATCCAGTGCGCTGCTGAGTAATGCCAGCTGTTTGATCAATGATGATGATTGATACATGTAGCGTAGGTTAGGCACCAAAAAGATGGTCTCTATGTCAGGGGCTAACTTTTTGTTTGTCAAAGCCAAAGCAAGCTCATATTCAAAGTCTGATACCGCACGCATACCGCGAATCATGACGGCACTTTCCTTTTTCCGGGTATAGTCCACGATCAATCCATCAAAGCTATCGACCACGACATTGCTGAGGTGGCTTGTAGCAATTCTACACATTGAAGTACGTTCTGCTAGGTCAAACAATGTATTTTTCCCAGTAAAATCAGCTACTGCCAGTATTACTTCGTCAAACATCTTGGCAGCTTTTTCCAGAATGTTGAGATGACCAAATGTAATGGGATCAAAAGTTCCGGGATAAACGGCGCGTCTGATCATTGGTTCAACGCTACTTTGCGGATTGCCTCAATATCATCTATCTCTTTGGGAATATTCTGGGATAACACGCAATATCCGTCTCGGGTGATCAGCACATCATCTTCAATTCTCACTCCCAGCCTTTCTTCGGAAATATATACTCCGGGTTCTATTGTTATCACATTCCCGATTTCGAGTACGGCTTCTCTCCCACCCACATCATGAGTGTCCATTCCTAAGAAATGACCTACGTAATGCATATAATACTTGCCAATTTCTTCAGGTGCACTGATTAAGTCTATGCCCATCAATTCTTCTATCAACATCTGTCTGGTGGCTCTGTTCAACTCACTGAGCAGTACCCCAGGCTTGATCATTTCAATAATGCTTTTTTGTACCTTTAATACTATTGCATAAATCTGTTTTTGTCTATCACTGAAAGTTCCACTAATCGGGAAGCATCGTGTAATATCGGCACTATAGCCGTTGTATGACGCTCCGACGTCCAGAAGAACCAGTTCACCCTGTTCAATTCTGCACTCATTCTGTCCATAATGTAACGTGGCCGCATTGATACCCGCTGCAACTATCGGTGCAAAACCCCAACGTTGGACTCCACTTTTCTGCATTCGATAAAACAACATTGCTTCCAGCTCATATTCCATCATCCCAACCGTTGCAGATTCCCAGATATCCATAATGCCTTTACCGGTGATATCTATCGCTTTCTGAAGCTGCATAATCTCCCACTCGCTTTTCACTTTCCGCAAGGGAGTAATCAAATTGTTGATCTGATCTATCACGATATGAGGGTAACGCTGACGTACGGGTTCGAGCATGAACATGGCATAAGATAGTGGTTTATTGATGGCGACATTACCCAGATTAGAATAGAGATGCTTCGTGGTTGAACATACACCAGTCAAAGTCGTATAAAAGTCATCTAAATAGCTAATGCGTTCAATGCCGGACAAATCTCTGGCTTCGATGGATTGCAACTTTTTCCCATCCCACACTTCCCTTTCAGGATTACTGCGCTCGATGAACAGGATATCACTAAAGCTCCCATTTTTCTTCTCGGCAATATAAATCAAGTCGGGATAATTGAGCCCGGTAAGATAAAGAAAATTACAGTCTTGTGAAAACTTTTCCAAATTAGCTGCAGGATTTGCAAAGAGAACCACACTCTCACCATCTTTCATAATCTCTGCTAGCTGGCTTCTACGCGTAGTAGATATTTGAGCCGTCATAATCCATCTCCATTAAATCTCAAGATATGGGGTAGTTAAAAGCGCCACAGAATTACCATGGCGCTATTTATATCTAATTTTTCTTTTCTATGCGACAAGCGTCAGACAGATTGGGATCAATGCCCTCATGTTTGACTTTCTGCTCTGTTTTTTGCGAGTAGGTAAATGAAACACTGAGAGTGTGATCCAAGTTGATATATCTGTCATAGATGTAATAGTTATTGCCGGCTATATCTTTGATCCTGATATCCCAACTTCCTGCACTAACTGTCCAAAGCGTTGTTTGATTTGGATTCAATACACCGGTGAGTTGGTCAGATCCCCATGAACTGGACGACGATGGTGATAAATATACACTATAAATCGTGATGCCAGAATTGTTCAATAGAGAGATCGCTCCACCGGTAGCAGATATTTCCAAACTCGTGGTCCTTCCATTCTCTACCAAGACTTCTGCTGAAGAGCTAAATACATGATCACCGCTGTATTCGATATCTACCCAACGGTCTGAACTGTAATTTCTGTTCCAACTGGAATATGCATTTAAATAGTTTGTAACACCGGAGTCCACATCAAACCATATCATGGCAGAAGTGTTGTTTTTTACTCTCAGAGTGCCATCTTCTACACATGATGTTAGTACTAACACCATTACCGAAATAACGAGGATTGATAGTAAACGTCTCATTTTGTCTCCTTGTTAACTGACTACTTTTTCATGTTCTATGTGGCTGTAGTGCGTATATTCCGGTTCAGCCTTATCTGTGATCACGGATTTGGTAATCTTACATGCTTGGATATCTTTGCGATCCGGAATCACATACATGATGCGGAGCATAAATTTCTCCATGATGGATCTTAAGCCGCGGGCACCAGTTTTTTGGGTTACGGCTATGCGTGCAACTTCTTGCAGAGCATCATCATCAAAAGTCAGATCTACACCGTCCAGCTCAAAATTCTTGTGGTATTGCTTGCATATTGCATTCCGTGGTTTGACCAGGATGTCCATCAAGGCTTCTACAGAAAGCTCATGCAGGGAACAGATAATGGGTAAACGGCCAATCAGTTCCGGGATCAAGCCGTATCTCAGTAAATCGTGTGGTCCAACCTGATCAAAGATATTGATCTCATTCTGTTTTGTACCCAAATCTACGTCAAAGCCTATGGCTTTCTTGTCCATTCTCTCTTTGATGATTTTTTCCAAGCCAAAGAAAGCTCCTCCGGCAATAAAGAGAATATTGGTGGTATCCATTTCGATAAAGTCCTGTTGGGGATGTTTTCTGCCCCCTTTGGGGGGAACATTGACTTTGGTCCCTTCCAGTATTTTAAGCAAAGCTTGCTGCACACCTTCACCTGATACATCACGAGTGATGGACGGAGTTTCCGATTTGCGGGAGATTTTATCTATTTCATCAATATAAACAATTCCACGTTCAGCTTTAGCGACATCATAATTCGCATTCTGCAGTAAACGTACCAGTATATTTTCTACATCTTCGCCGACATATCCTGCTTCCGTTAGGGTCGTAGCATCCGAAATCGCAAACGGTACTTTCAGTACTCGTGCTAAGGTTTGAGCAATGAGAGTCTTGCCGGATCCCGTGGGACCCAACATCAAAATATTGCTCTTTTCGAGCTCCACTTCTTCACCTTTCACTTGGCGGAATATGCGCTTATAATGATTGTAAACTGCTACAGAGATAAGCTCTTTAGCGTTGTCTTGACCGATTACATATTGATCAAGAAATGTTTTTATCTTACTGGGAACAGGTAGATCAAATTCTGCTGAATCCACTTCCGGTTTATCGGAATCTATGATGGTGTGACACATTACTATACATTCATCACAGATATTACCGGCGATACCACGAATCAAAGTCTTCACTTCAGATTCGGCACGTCCGCAAAATGAACAGCTCAAATTTTTATATTTTTCCAAAAAAGCCTCCACAGATTTGTTTGGAAATCATTTATACAAATGCCGTCAGACAGCTTGTATTTATTTACGATTTTCAATGACCTCGTCGATAATGCCATAATCTTTGGCCTCGACGGCACTCATGAAATAGTTTCGATCTGTATCAAACTGGATTTTCTCTATTGATTGGGCTGTGTGATGATGCAGGATTTCATTCATTCTGGCGCGCAGGTAAAGGATTTCCTTTGCCTGAATTTCGATGTCAGAGGCTTGACCCTGAGCTCCACCCAACGGTTGATGAATCATCACCCTACTATTGGGCAGGGCTGTTCTTTTACCTGGTGCACCTGCAGCCAAGAGCACTGCTGCCATACTGGCGGCTTGACCAATACAAATGGTACTGACCTGTGGCTTGATATATTGCATGGTGTCATAAATTGCCAAACCAGATGAGATCACGCCTCCGGGACTGTTGATATACATAAATATATCCCGGCTGGGGTCTTCACCTTCCAGATGTAACAATTGCGCTACTATAGAATTTGCAAGATTATCTTCAATGACGCCACCCAAAAATATGATGCGGTCATTCAGTAATCTGGAATAGATATCATAAGCGCGCTCACCACGCCCTACTTGTTCGATTACAATAGGGATAAAGCTCATACATTCCTCCGCAGAACTAGATTTCTATCTCAGCTTGCTGAACGTCGTCAGAAGCATCGATATCGGTTATTGCATCCATTATCTCTGCTGCTTCCGGTTCTGCTGATGGTTCTTCTACATAGAAGTCGCAAGTATTTGCTATCTTGCGTAAAATTACGAAATTCCGTACGGATCCGTTGAAGCTCTCATCTTCCAATTCTTTCTTGTTGGTTTCTTTCCAGGCTTCGACAGTTTTATCTTCCAAGATGGCATTGTGTTCGATGTAATTCGCAACGTCAGCTTCGCTAACTTCTACATCATAAGCTTTTTTGAGATTGTTCAATGTATAAACACTCACCATTTCTTGAGCTATCTGCATTTTGACTTGATATTCATAGAAGCGTTTCCAGTTTTCATCGGTGATATGCTCAGTTTCCTTGGAAGCTATGTGAGCCAGAGTCTTCTCCGGTAAATCAAAACGATTGTCAATATAGAGTTTGCCGATGACAGCGAAATTCATGATGTTGATGTTTTGATGCTCTATCTTGAGCTGCATATCCTCGGAAATCTTAGCTTTCATCTGATCTATTGAATCAAATTCCAGATCTTTGGCAAAGGCTTCATCCAATTCAGGGACTTGCATTCTGCGTATGGCATTGATCATGATAGTGCAGGCAAAATCATCATCTTCGGAAACTGCCAAGTCCTTGAGCATAACTTTGAGCTCGTAGCCGGGTACCGAAATCTCGATCTTGTCACCAATTGTCTTACCAATCAGAGCAGGAGCACAGACGGCATAAACCTTGGGATCGGCTTTGATACTACCATTCACAGCTTCTGAATTTGTTGCCTCAGAGGTAATCTCAAATTCGACTTCGTCAGCTTCGATGATGCTATCTTCGACATCGATGGCATACGAATTTTCTTTGCGAAGTTCTTCTATGTACTTATCGACTTCGGCTTCCAATACCAGCGGTTTGTAAGGAACGCTGAGACCTTCAATTTGTTTGAATTCAATTTCAGGTTCGGTCTCGATTTCGATAACTATCGTCATGGCTTCGCCCCGATTCCATTGAATGTCTTTCACTTCAGGATACAGTAAATAATGAATATCGTGTTCACGAGAAGCTTCATCAAAGGAATCATCGACCATTTCTTTGTAAAAATAATCTTCAACCTTGTCGCTATACATTCTTTCTACCATTGATAGTGGAGCTTTCCCTTTGCGAAAACCGGGAACTGCTGCCTCCAATGCGACTTTTTTCAAATACTTCAGATAGAACTTTTCAGTTCTTTCAGCTTCTACTACGAGTGTAACTTCTTTTTTGACTGCATTTATTTGTTTGATCTCGACTTGCACGATAACTCCTTGTGATATAGATAATATAAAATGTGGTGCGAAAGAGGGGACTCGAACCCCTACAGGTGTAACCTACTGGATCCTAAGTCCAGCGCGTCTGCCAATTCCGCCACTTTCGCGTATAAATTTAAGCCAATTTATTTGAGAATAGCAGTTTGTCAAGCCAATACTGCCGAGTTGTCTATTAATCTGGTTTTGCCGATATACACTGCTAAAATGATCCGCGTATCTGACTTGATAGATTGGACATCCGCCAAGTCTATCGGATCTACAAAACGGATGTAGTCTATGCTACCATTTTCCCCTATGATCAGATCTGACATTAGTTCGATCAGGCTTTGGGGATCGTGATTCCCGGCCAGAAACTGTTTTTGCGCCAAGCGGATAGCATTTGCCAAGCACAGAGCTTGGACTCTTTGGTCGCTATCCAGATATTTGTTTCTGGAACTCATTGCCAAACCATCTTCTTCACGTACTATCGGGCAGCGAACTATGGTGGTCGGAACGTTCAAATCTCGCAGCATGGTTTCCAGGACTGCAACTTGTTGGTAATCCTTCTCCCCCATATACATAAGTGTGGGACGGACGATATTGACCAATTTGAGCACGACTGTAGCAACTCCGATGAAATGCCCGGGACGACTGGCACCGCATAGAATATCGGAAATGCCTTTAACTTCGATCCATGTTTTATATCCCGCAGGATACATCATTTCCCCCGTCGGGAAGAAGACGTAATCGACGTTCAAAGGCCCCATCAAAGATAAATCTCGATCCAGGTCTCTGGGATAGTTACCCAGATCTTCATTGGCACCAAATTGGGCAGGATTTACAAAGATTGAAACAATAACAACGTCACATTCTTCTTTTGCCCTGGAGATCAAAGACAAATGACCTGCGTGCAAATAACCCATGGTGGGGATGAATCCTACCTTAATAGTTGGTTGCCAGTGGGCTGATATCTCCTGCATCTCTGCTGCAGTGCGAATTATCTGCATTATTTCAATACTTTGTTTTGATCGTCCAGAACGACAATATTGGGTTTGTGGTTTGCTATTTCATTGTCTCCAAACATACCAAAATTGACGATTATGACTTTGTCTCCGGGTTGAGCTAAACGAGCTGCGGCACCATTGATACCGATTTCTCCGCTACCTCTTTTTCCCAGTATCACATAAGTGGAAAAGCGAGCACCGTTATTTATGTTAAAAACATCGACCCGTTCAAATTCCTTAATACCGCAAAGGTCAAGGAGATCTTCATCTATACTGATACTACCATTGTAGTTGATGTCACATTCTGTCACAGTGGCCCGATGTAACTTGGACAGAAGAATCTGTCTGAGCATTTTGTTCCTCCAGCGAAACTATTATGGTTCCAAATTCCCCATCGGCCGGATATGTCAATAATTTTCGATTATTTGTATATCAAGTCTATAGGTTAACTGATATACAAGATAACTGATAAGGCCGTTCTGACAATTGATAACAGTAGCGACTAAGAGAACTATTCCGTTAGAAAGAGTAACATTTATGATCATATCACTATTAGGACTGAGATCCATCATATTTTCTCCTGTCATGTTGGCGTGATGCTTTCCTTAAAATTCTCTCGTATTCACAAGGCCTTCACAAGGGAATCACGAGGGGATCACCTCGGATTCAAGGAACGGGAGTCCACTCATCTGAGTTCGGAGTACGCGAGCAAACTCCCCTCGTCCTTTATGGGAGAGGGAAATGCTGGATCAGGCAGATACGAAGATCTGCCATCCAAGTGCAGAGATTATCAGGGACAGTTCGGACTTTGCCCCATCCGTCTTTGTGGATCCCGCTCGTGTTGTTCAATATATTTAGATGCAGATGTCAGCTGCGTGGTTGCGGAGCTTGCTGAAGCTCGTATTTATCTCCTTTTGCGGAGGATCGGCATCCTCCGGCTACGGTAGCACAGATGCCTTATGGAGCTCTAAGCACTTATCCATTAACCACGTTAATCTCATGAACTCAAAGTCTGCGTAGTAGCGTAAATACGTTTTGGAAGGGCAGACACATAGGTCTGCCCCTACGGATTTTGACTATTCACAATCACTCCGGCATTTTGAGATTGACAAACTGAGGCATATCGATAAGTGTACGTTTTTCTATCTGTTAATTTGGACAGGAGTGACTATGGCAGAAATTGCTGGATATTTCAAAAGATTTGAGACCTATGTATCCAAAGAAGATTTGATCTCGCGTGGCGATAAGATATTGGTGGGATTTTCGGGTGGTGCTGATTCCACGGCATTATTGTATCTACTTTCCAGACTAAGATCTAAGTTTACAATATCCATCTTAGCCGTACATATCAATCATCAATTGCGAGGCACAGAATCCCTGGATGATGAAAACTATTGCAAACAGATTTGCCTCCAAAACAATATCCCACTCATCGTCCGTAGAGCAGAATTCAAAGATCACCGTGATCTGGAAAATCAAGCGAGACTGAAAAGACAAGAGGTCTTTAGCCAAATCTTGAAAATGTATAGATTTGACAAAGTTGCCATGGCTCATCATAAGAACGACCAAGCAGAAACTGTTTTGATGAATTTATTCCGGGGAACCGGGATCAATGGCATGGCAGGAATCAAGCCTCAATCCGGGAGCATCATCCATCCCCTGTTGTGCTTTGACAAAAGTGAACTCCTGGAGATTTTGAGAACACAGCATATTTCTTGGCAAGAGGATAGCAGTAACAAACTGAACAATTTCAAACGCAATAAAATCCGCAACGAATTGATCCCGTCTTTGGAAGAAAACTACAATCCGCTTCTGGTAGAGAAGTTATCTACTCAGGCAGAGATTTTTCGCCACGCAGAGACTCTATTGAAATCTAGTTGCAGCAAAAAGCTGAAGAAGATCACTCTGGAGCATAGCCCAGAAATGATCACTATCTCAATAACGGGACTAATGAAGTTATGTGAGATAGAGCGCTTCTATTGCTTTAAACAGATCTATAGCACTATCTCAAAACTGGACAGTGATTTTTATATGCATTCATACCACGAACTGATATCACTCTGTGGAAGCAGTGGATCAAAGTACTCTATGCTTCAGCACGGAGTCTTTGTGAAAAAGCAATACAATGAATTGAGCTTTTCCAAAGAACGTGCCGATGAGGCTTCTGAAAATAGCGAAGTCGTTGTAATCGAAGATGATCGCTCCAGAGCAGTGCACATGGGATTCAGATTTACTTTCAAACATCTGAAAGTAGTAACAAAGTCAGCAATGACTGAAGGTGGCAAGTTCAGCGTGATTATCGATTACGACAAGCTATCTATGCCTCTAACAATACGTTCGAGACAAGCTGGAGACCGTTTTTCACCCTTGGGACTGGGGCACGATAAGAAACTGAAAGAGTTTTTTATTGACGAAAAAGTTCCTAAATTCGAAAGGGATAAGATACCTATACTTGAAGACAGTTCCCAGATCATCTGGATAGTGGGACATCGTCTGGACGAACGCGTCAAATGTGATGAGGAAACTTGTCACTATTTACAGATAACAGCAGAACCTGTTCATTTGGGCAGAAACCGTGCAGCAAGCAGAAAATAGAGCCCTTGGAGGAAAGAATGAATACCATGAATTGTGATATTTCAGCAGTTTTATACGACGAATATAAGATACAGGCACGAATCCGTGAACTCGGCCTCGCCATTACCAATGAATATGGCACCAGAAAGCCGGTACTCATCGGGATTTTAAAGGGAGGATTTGTGTTTATGGCAGATCTTTTGCGGAGCATTACTATCCCCGTGGAAGTAGATTTTATGGCTATCTCCAGCTATGGAAGCGGTACTACCAGTAGCGGAGTAGTAAAGATCCGCAAGGATATCGACGTCGATATCTGCGGCAGAGATGTGATCATCGTGGAAGACATAGTGGATTCCGGCCTGTCTTTACAATATATCAAAGACTACATCACAAAGCACCAACCCAATTCTGTAAAAATATGTGTGTTGTTGGACAAACCTCAAGCTCATAAAATTGAGGTGGAGATCGATTATGTTGGGTTCAATATAGGAAATGAATTTGTAGTGGGCTATGGCTTGGATTTCAACGAGTTTTATCGAAACCTACCATATATCGGGATCCTAAAGGAAGAAATGTATTCATGAATAAATCAAAGATAATCAGTATTATAGCCATGCTAATCGGCATTAGCATGTTACTATCATTGCCAGTCGATATTGACAGCAGCAAGACTCTAGGTACGATGAGTGATAGCGTTGTTGCAGTCAAAGCAACTCAGCCGGTAGCCCTTGACAAAGTCGTTGATGCTGGTGTATTAACGACAGTAAAAACGTACTTGGGTTGGTTTATCATTGCCATTATCCTCATCACTACGATTAGTATGATTCGGGTTTACTTGGTAAAGAAAAAGCAGGGAACGCAACCTAACTTTGGCAAAACCGTCAAGACTGATGCCAGTGGTGCGATCAAAGTGAAGAGCAATTATTCCATGACTTATCTGTTTATTCTGCTAATGCTCTTATTTGTGATGTATCATTCTTGGAACTCATCACGTCAACAAGTGATTAAAGAGAGTTATACCAATTTCATCGCCAGGGTATCTGCAAATCAGATAAAAAGCGTTGATTTTGCCCAGCGTGATATCTATTATACCGACTCCACGGGGAAAGACTATGTAACGATAGTGCCTTTTGATGATCCCCGTTTAGTAGAGCGACTGGTCAGTAGCGGAATCAAAGTCAGCTCTATCAAGCCTTCAAAATGGTTAAGCATACTTTCGTATGTATTTCCATTTATCTTATTGATCGGTTTTTGGATGTTCTTTATGCGTGGGATGAATTCTCAGAATTCCAAGGCATTCAGTTTTGGGAAAAGTCGCGCCAAGCTGCATGAAGGCAGTAAAACAAAGATTACATTTAAAGATGTTGCGGGTGTGGATGAAGCCAAAGAGGAACTGCAAGAAATCGTGGAATTCCTCAAGGACCCGGGTAAATTCCAAAGATTAGGTGGCAGGATTCCCCGTGGCGTACTCTTAGTTGGTCGTCCCGGAACCGGTAAAACCTTACTTGCAAAAGCAGTTTCCGGTGAAGCCGGAGTACCATTCTTTTCCATTAGTGGCTCCGACTTTGTGGAAATGTTTGTGGGTGTGGGTGCTGCCAGGGTACGTGATTTGTTTGCTCAAGCAAAAAAAAGCTCACCCTGTATTACCTTTATCGATGAAATTGATGCTGTGGGACGGCATCGTGGCACCGGATTGGGGGGTGGTCATGACGAGCGTGAACAAACCCTGAACCAGTTATTGGTAGAAATGGATGGATTTGAACCAAATGAAGCTGTGATAATAATTGCGGCGACAAACAGACCGGATATCTTGGACCCTGCATTGCTGCGCCCGGGAAGATTTGATCGGCAAGTAACTGTTGATCTTCCGGATATCAAAGGTCGTACCGAGATCTTGAGAGTTCATGCTTCCAGAGTTCCACTTGGACCGGACATCAGCTTTGAAATCATCGCTCGCGGGACTCCCGGATTTAGTGGTGCCGATCTTGCGAATATAGTGAATGAGGCAGCATTGATTGCAGCCAGCAAAAATAAAAAACACATCGAGATGAGAGATTTTGAAGAAGCTAAAGACAAGCTGATTTTGGGAAAAGAAAAGAAAAGCAGAGTCATTCCTGAAGAAGACAAACGCCTTACAGCTTATCATGAAATCGGGCATGTTTTGACCTCTGTTTTCCAAGACAAGACCGAGCCTGTACATAAAGTGTCTATTATACCGCGTGGCTTTACAGGTGGAGCTACTCACTATTTACTGACCGATAAAATGGGATATTCCCGTACCTACCTGAAGCAAGTATTAGTTTCCTTAATGGGTGGTCGTGCAGCAGAAGAGATTGTATTTGACGAACTGACTACCGGTGCAGGTAATGACATCGAACGTTGCTCCGATATTGCCCAGAAAATGGTATGTAACTGGGGTATGAGTGAAAAGATCGGACCTATGACTCTGGGAAAAGAACAGGGCGAGGTATTCCTTGGTAAGGATATTGGAACCAAAGATATTCATAGTAACGAGACATCCCAGTTGATCGATACAGAGATACGCAGTATCATTATGGAAGCGCATCAAACGGCTATCGATATCCTCAAAGAACACCGAGCATTACTAGACATACTGGCTCAGGAACTCTTCGAGAAGGAAACTCTGGGTGCCATAGAAATATTCGATATCATCCTTTCGCAAGTGGGCGGTGACAAATTGAGCATCGTCCAGGAAAAGTACAACAAAGCTCAGGAACTCCGTATTGAATTTGGTGCTGAAAGTTCAGAGAACATCAATGCTAAAGAGATCGTAGCCGATGACGAAAGTGACGCTGCCAGCGAAGCTGATGATGTCACAGCGACCAAACCTGAAGACGGAAGTGATGTATGATGACATTTCACGGGACTACAATTATCGGAATTCACCGTAACGGTCATACCGCTATCTGCGGAGATGGTCAAGTAACCCTCGGTGATGCGGTCATCAAGGCAACAGCCATCAAAATACGTAGACTGTACGAAGATAAAGTCGTTATCGGTTTTGCCGGCGCAACCTCTGACGCAATCTCACTCTTTGAAAAGTTTGAAGAGCGCCTCAAGGCAAACAAAGGGAATTTGAAAAAGGCCGCTGTAGAACTGGCAAAAGACTGGAGATCAGATAAATTCCTACGCAGACTGGAAGCCATGCTCATTGCCGGAGATAAAACCGGTATTATCCTGATCAGTGGTGTAGGTGATGTATTGGAGCCAGATGATGGTATTGCTGCCATCGGATCCGGTGGAAACTATGCCCTGGCTGCTGCTCGCTCTTTGGTCAAACATAGCAAGCTCAGTAATCGTGAAATTGTGCAAGAGGCTATTCATGTAGCGGCTGATATCTGTATTTATACAAATCACAATTTCATAGTAGAGGAAGTTTGATGCTAACCCTGGACTCATTGACACCTCAAAAAATAGTAGAAGAATTAGACAAGTATATCATCGGCCAACATCAAGCCAAACGGGCCGTGGCGATTGCTCTCCGCAACCGGTGGAGAAGACAACAAATCAGCGGACAAATGCAAGGCGAGATCTTGCCCAACAATATCATCCTGATCGGTCCTACCGGAGTGGGAAAAACAGAAATTGCCAGAAGACTTTCTCGCCTCGCCAACGCTCCATTTATCAAAGTGGAAGCTTCCAAATTTACCGAAGTGGGATATGTGGGACGTGACGTAGAGTCCATGGTGCGGGAACTGATGAGTATCTCCGTAAACCAAGTCAAAACTCAGATGATGGATGAAGTATCGGAACAAGCACGTCTCACTGCCATTGAAAGGATTGTGGACATCCTGGTTCCCAGATCATCCAAAAGTAAATCGAAGAGCACTGAAGAAGATAGTTCGGCACAAAATGAACGCTATCAAAGAACCCGTGCTAAGATGAAGACAAAACTCTTGAAAGGTGATCTTGATGAAAGAGAAATAGAATTTAAAAGCGACCATGAACCTTCACCTCAAATAGAGATAATGTCAAACCTGAACCTTGAAATGCTCGACTTTAACATGAATGATATGCTCTCAAATCTGTTGCCCGGCATCAAAGACAAAATCAAGAAGATGAAAGTCGGGGAAGCACTTGAGTATTTTACCGAATCTGAAGCCGATCGCTTGGTAAACAAGGATAAGGTGATCGAACACGCTGCTTATGCCGTGGAGAATCATGGAATTATATTTATAGATGAGATAGATAAAATAGCGACTTCCGACAAACATGGTGGAATCGATGTATCCCGATCCGGTGTGCAAAGAGATTTGTTGCCAATCGTCGAAGGCTCCAATGTCCCTACCAAATATGGTACTATCGATACATCACACATACTGTTTATAGCTGCAGGAGCTTTTCATACGGCAAAACCATCCGACATGATTCCTGAATTACAGGGACGTTTTCCGATTCGAGTTGAGTTAAACAGCTTGTCTCAAGACGATTTTGAAAAGATATTGGTGGAGCCGGAGAATGCTCTTACCAAACAATACACAGCTCTTTTCAAATCTGAAGCAGTTGATCTGAAGTTTCAGGCAGCAGCCATCAAAGAAATAGCACGTTTTGCAGCTTTGGCTAACGAGAAGATGGAAGACATTGGGGCTCGTAGACTTCACACCATTATGAATACTCTATTGGATGAATACTTGTTTGAAATGCCCAATGAACAGGTCAAAAAGGTCACAATTTCTTCGAAGCAAGTGATCCAGTGCCTTACTCCTGTTATCGAAAGCGAAGACCTCTCCCGATTCATTTTGTAGAAGATTCCCTTGAAGAATATCTTTGTAGCATTACAAGTAAAAAACTACCGCCTTTTCTTTATCGGTCAAGGTATATCATTGATCGGTACTTGGATCCAAAGGACTACGATGGGATGGTTTGTTTACAGGCTTACCAATTCTGTGTTTCTCTTGGGTCTCATCAGTTTTCTCAGCATGATACCGTCGGTGTTTATCAGCCCCTTTGCGGGTGATCTCGCGGATCGAACCAATCGCCATAAGATAATATTGATTACTCAGATTTCCGCATTGATCCAGACATCTGTTTTGGCAGCTCTTGTTCTGAGTGGGTTTATTAGTAAAACCGTAATCTGGCCATTGATCGTACTTAGCCTGATGCAAGGAATCATTGAAGCCGTTGATGCACCCATCCGTCAATCATTTGTTATCGATCTCATAGAAAAGAAGAGTATGTTATCCAATGCCATAGCCATGAATTCAGCAGCATTCAATGCAGCCAGACTGATTGGCCCATCAATAGCAGGAATCCTGATCATCAGCTTTAGTGAAGGAGTGTGTTTTACATTTAATGCTATTTCTTACATTCCTGTTATTATCATGTTGCTGTTCATAAAGATAAAGTACGTCAAATCACCACCATCAAAGCACTCTACGTTACACAATGTAATGGAGGGTTGGAAGTATGCATATTCGTATTTCCCAATCCGTTTTCTGATATCCAATATCATCATCTTTACCTTGTTTGGGATGTCATATGCGACTCTGTTACCTGTCTTTGCCAGAGATGTCTTGCATGGAGACTCTCGAACCCTGGGGCTCTTAATGTCCACGGCTGGAGTTGGGGCATTAACAGGTGCACTTTACCTAGCCTCGAGACAGAACATCAAAGGACTCAGTTATCGTATGGTCATCGCAGGTTTTGTAGTAAGTATTTCTCTGGTTGTCTTTTCGTTTTCGTCCTACCTTTACCTTAGCATGTTTCTCTTACTGATTATCGGTTTGGGGATGATGTTGCAAATGGCATCAACGAATACGATGCTGCAAAGCATGATAAATGACAGGATGCGAGGAAGAGTCCTCAGCATGTACACTATGGCTTATATGTCCATAGCACCCTTTGGCAGTTTGATGGTGGGCTCTCTCTCCAGTCGATTTGGAGTAAAGGCTACACTGTTATGTACTGCCGTGATATGTATGCTGTGGGCATTAAATGGACTCCGTCAACACAAGAACCTCACCAGAGGTATCCAAAGAATGCTGATCGAAAACAACAATCAAGAGAGTTATCGTCCTATTTCCTCTCCAATTAACATCGGGATCATAAAATGAAGATAGCCAAGTACATCGGCGACACCAAACACGACTACCGAAGCATCATGCGCGACCAAACAGATATAAATCTGTCTGGCCTGATTGTTCCTATCGATAGACTTGTGATCTGTGAACAGACTCATTCTGAACTGGTGCATTTATGCAGTGAACTTGATGCCGGAGCAGGGATCGGCTCCCATCCTCAAATCCCCATTGCTGATGGCTTTGTAACAAACATACCCAATCTATATCTCTTGATTCGAACCGCAGACTGTACTCCGGTACTTTTGTGGGATGAAACCTTGAATGTGATTGCAGCCGTACATAGTGGTAGAGAAAGTACCCGCAAAGATATTGTCGGCAATGCCATCAGACTCATGGTAATGCACTTTCAGAGTTCCACGGAACATATTCATGCCAGCATCGGACCCGGTATATGTTCCGAACACTATGAAGTGAGCCAACAGATTTATGAAGAGTTTCAAGACTCCGTTTCAAAGAAGGGGATTGTAATGCCAAATACTACTTTCAGGCACCTCGATATCCAGGGAACTATCTTGCGGCAGATAGTGAAATGTGGGGTTCCTATTGACAATATCGAATATGTTCACAAATGTACATTTGAGTCTGAAGACTACTTTTCTTTCAGACGAGATGGGACCAAAAATAGACAAATCAACATCATCGGGATAACACATGAGTAAAATACTAACCAGCAAATCCGGAAGAGTGACATTGGAAGTCAGTGATGACGGAATGTCTGCTTGGATGACGATTCACAGATCCACGAAACTCATCAATGAAAATGAGATACTGGATTTGATCGATGAGTCCGGTATCCAATATGGCTTTGAGCAAGCAATTCACAAAGTAAGGCAAGATGGTCTTCAAAAGGAATTTGACCAGGCGTTCCCTATTGCCATATGTGAATACAAGCCTCTGGATCATCAACTCAAATACCATTTCGACATTGATAGTTCCATCGATCCCAATCATGATTTTACACCTGAATATTTGAATACATTGACTTGTGTCGAATCCGGCACCATTATTGCAGACAGTAGTATTAATCTGTTTGAAAACGAAGGATCAGTTTACAACATATACGGCACGATGTTACAATATGACACTTTTGATCAGGCTTCGAATAATGCTCTAGCCGGTTCAAACGTGATTTATGATGATAAGACAAACAGGTATATCGCAAAGACCACCGGATTCCCCTACCTTGATTCTGAGCATAGAATTTGTATTCTTGATTCGATCGTAATCGACCATGCTTTAGAGTTCAACGATGAACCATTTAGATGTCCTATTTCAATAGTAGTCAATTCGAATATCACCAATATAGAGCTTGTGTGTAATGGCAATGTGACAATAAATGGTAGCGTGGCAGATGCTCGTATAGTGTGTGAGGGCGATCTTGCAGTAAATGGAGATATTATAAATTGTAACAAGCCCGGACTTCATGTCAAGGGAAGCCTTAGTTGCAACAATATCACAGATTCCAGAGTCATCACCAAAGCGCATCTGCATATTCGGGGTACAGTCAGGTTTTCCCATCTTGTTGCTGATAAAGGGATACTAGGCAGTGACAACAGTGAGTTTATCAGCGGTAATGCTCAGAGCTGTGGTAACATTGAATTTGGCACTATAGGTTCCTCAGAGAAGACAGAGACAGAGCTTGAAATTACTATTAGCCCATATTATAAGACACTACTAATGATCAAGACCAAAGAACTGATCAATCTTAAACAGCAAGATGACGTCGATCCTGAAGAAATCAGTATTCTGAAAGACACGATAACCGATTTGGAAAACATGTTGGACACAGAGTTAAGTGGGTTTTTACAACGTCCACGCACAGATAAATTCCACATCATCGCACAGCACGACATCTACCCTTTTTCTTCATTAAGGGTTTTGAAGCACTCCTATACAGTTAAGAATCATCAAAAAGGCATTCAGCTATATGAAAAGGATTGAGGGAGTTAGGAATAATTTATCTCAGGTTTAACTATTTACCGTGAGTTTGGTTGATTTGTTGCACTATCACAGATTGGAGAATTTATGTTTAGAAATATAGTATTTACGATAATCATGACGTCGATCGTCATAGTCCTTGGTGCCGTTGAACCTTTTTTTGCATACGATCCTGCAATTTCGCCCGATGGCGAACAAGTATGCTTTGTATACCAAAACGACCTGTGGTCAGTGCCCTTCAAAGGTGGAGATGCCAAGCGACTCACATCTACAGACGCATCCGAGTGGGGTCCTATGTGGTCACCGAATGGCCAATTCATCGCCTTCAATTCCAATCGGGAAGGTCAAAACTATGTTTATATCATCCCGTCCCAAGGTGGTGAAGCAAAGGTAGTATTCAGAGAATCATTTAACCTCTGTGATTGGTTCACCGATGGAGCAAACCTGTTGGTAACTCAAAGTACGTTTCAGTATGGTTCCACGCTTTATAAGCTGCCTCTGAATGGCTCACGTCCCCAGATTATCGCCGAAATTGGAGACGGTTATTGTTCTCTGTCACCCAATAACGATAAAATACTGTTCAATCGCAAAGGTTATCCCTATAGAGAAGCATATACAGGATCGGCAAATGGAGAACTGTGGGAAATAAATCTGAAATCAAAATCATATACGAATCTGACAAATACTCCCTATACAGAACGCTATCCCAGGTATTCGCATGCCAGTAAATCGATTTTCTACGCCGGTTCTGACGGAAACGTATTCCAGCTTTACAGAGTAGAAAACTACGATTTTAGTAAACCGTTCAAGCTCACTTCTTTTACTCAATGGTCTGCACGTGACATCTCAATTGCCAGGACTAACGACCGAATAGTGTTTGAGAGATTTGATGAGATCTGGAAGTATGATCCGACTAAGATAGGTTTGGATCGAGCCTCAAAGCTCGCTATCAACATCCCGGAAGATTTGTGGAAAGACCCCATCAAGAAAGACATAATGAAAGACGACTTCTCTACTTTTTCAATCTCAAACAATGAGTTGATCAACGTCTTTCAGTACAAATATGATTTGTTTGCTATGCCCCGAAAAGGCGGAGAAGTAAAACAACTCACTTTTGATCATGCCGGAGTGAATGATATAGCGTTTCTACCGGACAATAAAACCGCTATCGTCAGCAGAATGTCTGCCGGAAGAAATTCCCTCTTCAAAGTTGTTATTGACTCAACCATTACGCTTTCCCCTATTGAGTGGTTTGGCAAAGACAAGTATCATATCAATTCAATCAACAAATCAGAAGCCAACAAATGGGTGATCTTTTTCACAAATGATACTATGGGTGGCAAGTTAGCCATTGCCGATTCCAGCTTTTCAAACATATATCCCATAGATATTCCATCTGCAATCAGCAATTTCTCCATCAGTCCTGACGGAGATTACGCCATCTATACTACTGTTCGGGAAGACATATTGATACGTGAGATCTATTTGTATGATTTCAGGAAAGACACGCACATAAAGCTTTGTAACGATGAAGCCTGGATCAGCTCTATTATCTGGACACCGGATCAAAAGTCTGTCCTTTTTTCACGCTCCGGAGATATCTATCGCATGGATTTTGTAGCAAGAGATGAATTTGAGTTTGACAAGGACAATTGGACTGAAATACTTACCAACTCACCTCGGATATCTGTTTCAGACAGCACTTCCATCCAGGGAAAAACTGATAAGGCTCCGCTCAGTGTTGACGACGCCTCAGTAAATGGCTTTGTATATAATCTCCAAGATATGGCGAAGAGGATCTATCCCGTTGTGATGGATATAGATGGTTATTCATACGCTTTTAAAGCTATCGATGATAGCACTTTTTACTACATTCAGGGGGGATATTCTTTCAACGGCGAAGCCAAGCTCATTAAAACGAACATTTATGGAAATAACAGCAAAGACGAGCTAAAATTGGGTAAAAACACCGGTCAATATCAGCTAATCGATAAAACTCTATACTATCTGGAAAATGGAGTACTCAAGACTGCACGTATCGGTGGAAGCTCCAAAAAAGAAATATCTGCCACATTTCCTTACAGTTATGATCTGAACGTCTTGAACCAACGTGTTTTCGAAGAAGCTTGGGGTATGTTTGGCTTGAACTTTTATGATCCCAATATGCATGGCAAAAACTGGAAAGATCTTTACAATCTGTACAAACCGTATTTGACTGAGGCCACATCGATCCGTGATGTATCCGTGATTATAGATGAAATGATAGGCGAAGTCAATGCCTCTCACACAGGTTTTTATCCCCGAGAGGATAATTCCTACTCATACAAATCCAAAGCTTATCTCGGTATAGAATTTGACTATTCAAAACCCACAGCAAAGGGTTTGCAAGTTTCGCAAGTCTTTACCAGATCCAGATTAAATACGTTCTATCAGATCCAAAAAGATGATATCCTGACCCACATAGATGGCATCCAAATAACCCCGTTTACTCCCGTCGACTCCTTACTTGCTGACAAGATCGATAAAAAGATAAATCTTCAATTCAAAAGAAAGGATGCCGTAATCAAAGCACAGGTAACGGGAATATCGAGATCTAGCCAGCGTAGTCTATGGTACCAGGATAAAGTCGAGGCCAATCGCCTACTGGTGAATGATCTTTCCGACGGACGTTTGGGTTACGTGCATATCCCGGCGATGGGTTCGTCTGATTATACAGTTTTCATCCGTGATGTGTTTAGAGATAATGCCGACAAAGAGGCGTTAGTGATCGATGTGAGAGGTAATAGTGGCGGCAGAATTCATGATCAATTAATTACCTTCCTGACAAAGAAACAATATGCCTATTCAACGAGCAGGTATTATGGAGCCAATAAAAGGCCCCAGCCTTCGCGGTCTTGGAACAAAGCCTCAATCGTTCTTGTCGATGAGAATTCTTTTTCGGATGGTGAGATCTTCCCTATCCTGTATCAGGACTTGAAACTGGGCAAGGTCGTAGGAATGCCATCCAGCGGATCTGTAATAGGAACCTGGCAACATGAACTCCTTGATGGTTCTGAAATGCGTTTACCCGGCAGTGGCTGGTATAAAATTGATGGTACAAATATGGAAGGAAGCGGAGCCAAACCGGATATCCTGGTGGAACTGACTCCCAACGATGTGATAGCCGGCAACGATCCCCAATTGCGAACTGCAATCGATGAACTCCTCCGTGAAATAGATCAATGACAAACACTTTGAACAATATCCTGATCCGGGCAGAGTCTATTGCAAAATCCAACTGGATTCACGCCGTGAATATTTTGGAACATGCTGCAGAGGAGTTCCCGGAAGATCCCAGATCCTTGATCAGTATGGGAGACATTTTCTCCCAAAAAAGGCGATACGATAAAGCAATAGCTTGTTACCAAAAAGCACTAACTGTGAAGCCCAATGATGACCACCTGATGTATGTGATCGGTAACTGTTATTTTGCTGTAAATGAATATCGTATGGCCCTGGCATATTACAAACAGATAACTGATCAGAACCCGGAAGTGATATACAACAAAGCCCTCGTCTTGGCTTACATCGGAGAACACAAAGAAAGTATAAATCTGATTACTCGCTTAATCAAATTAGTCAACGACAACCCATTCATCTACTTCTTGTTGGTGGAGCAACTGATCCGGATCAATAAATACGACGAAGCCCTTGGCTATTTACTGAAGGCTGAAGCAAAGCTGGGCAAGCACAAACACTTACTATTGCTAAAAGCCACAGTCTATTCACATCAGCAGTATTGGCTCAAAGCATTTGTGGCATTTACCGAATACGAACAGCTCACAAATATAACCAATGAAGACCATTTACAGGCCTTTGCTATCTGTGCTCGTAATATCGGGAAATTCAGCAAATCCATAGAATTACTCAATACGGCGATTTCTATAAATCCTCATTCCTATCCTCTATATGAAGAATTGACCCGCATTTATATTCAAATTGATGATCTGCCCCGAGCCAGGTTCACCATTAATAATGCCCGGAAGGCTTTATCGCAACTGACGCCGGTACTCAAGATGCTGAACGACCGCATCACAGAGAGTAGTCGTCAAGATCAATAAGCGAATATGTGAGGATTGATTTGTGTATTTGATGCAGAATAAAATTCAAGAGTATGCCTGGGGATCAAAATCCTATATTCAAAATCTCCTGAGTCTACAAGTGGATACTCCCATGGCGGAATTGTGGATGGGATCACACCCCAAAGCTTCATCACAGATATTGATCAACGGCATGTGGACACGGCTTTCAACATATCTTTCCGATACTCCCATAACTGATGCAACTCTCCCCTATTTGCTCAAAGTACTGGCTGCTGATCTTCCGCTCTCCATTCAAGCACATCCCTCCAAAGCGCAAGCTCAAATCGGATTTTCACGCGAGAATGATCTTGGAATCCCATTAGATTCCCCCGTTCGTAACTATAAAGATGACAACCATAAACCGGAATTGATTTGCGCACTTACACCCTTTAGTGCTATGTGCGGATTTCGCCAATATCAGGAAATCATAGATCACTTTACTGCACTTAAATTTGATCGCTTTTTTAGTACTTTTCCGGTGTTTCGTTCGGCTCCCTCAGCACAAACTTTCCGTGCCTTCTTTCATGAACTCATGACTCTACCCGAGTATTTTGTCACAAATCTAATGAAAGATCTCGATTCAATGCTGAGCACTCCTCACTTACTCCCGTCTTCCATGGATAGCATTACCAGGTGTTGCAGCCGCATCAAAGAGGAATTTTCGCAAGACATAGGAATCCTGGCACCATTGTATCTGAACTTGATTGATTTAAAACCCCACCAGGCCTTGTATCTGGATGCCGGAATCCTGCATGCCTACTTACAAGGTGCCGGAATGGAGATCATGGCAAATTCGGATAATGTGCTCCGTGGGGGGCTGACTCCCAAGCATATTGATATTGATGAACTGCTGGATACCATCTCTTTCGAACCGTGGACGGTGGAGATCTTGGAGCCTTTTGAGCAAAGTCCTAGTTTATACAGTTACCCTACACCTGCTCAGGAGTTTTACTTGATGTATTACTCTGGTTCTGATGGCTCGGAGTCAATTCTTGATTCTGTGCGACACGATTGCATAGTATTCTGTGCAGATGGCTCTGCCGCAATCCACTGCTGCGACACGCAAATGACTATAGAACGCGGACAATCCATATTTGTGCCTGCAACAGATCTGCCCATATCCATCCGTGGCAAAGCAGAACTCTATATAGCTACATCGCTTTAAATCCTCTGTATTGCACACATATCTCTGCATCATCCAATTCCGATAACACTATTTTTGAATCTGCTATATTCGTGTCTTTTCATAGAAGTCACCTGAAGTTTGGATCAGTTAAGTCCGCAGTAAGCTACGTAATTTTCACATTCCGTAGAGGTGAATTGCATCGTTCATCATCGGCAGGACGGATCATCATCCCTTCCGGCATTCCTTCCTTCCCATATATAATCGCGGCTCAGAGATACAAAAATCGGCCAGTATCGGATTATAGGTATGGGGTTATTGACTGTAGTTTCCCCCGTTTAATCCTCGGATCACAATTCAACATACCATAATAGACAGTTGCTTGCCCCGTATAATCCAGTATCACAATTCAACATACCGGTTTTCCGGTATCGGATTATAGGCGTGGGATTTATCCTGCGTAAAAGATGTAATTCAACTATTTAATTATACTTCGAGTATTGGACTTTGGAGGGGATTTCAATCCCCGTTAAGCTCAGATGATAATGGTATTTTCTTCAATGATTATCATATTTATGCTGCGTGTATTGATCGGTTTGGGGTAAGGAAGGGGATTGAAATCCCCTTCAAAGTCCGACCCCGCTAAAAAACCGGGATATTGTTTGTTTGGGGATGTTTTTATACGCGGGATAAATCCCACGCCTATAATCCGAAACCCGTTAAACGGGTTTAAACTGATATAGTCAAAGATACTGCAGGTCCTCTGATAGGATAACTATCTAATTCGCATGCCTTTAAACCTCGGAGAGATGATATTCTAATAGCCTAAGGTGAAGCGCAGCGGAACCTATCTGATTCGCATGCCTTTAAACCTCGGAGATGTGATACTCTTATAGCTAAGGTGGAGCGCAGCGGAACCTCAGGAAATATCCGCCCCAAACAGCATGATCCCTGGAGGGGCGACACCATGTAACCGTGTTTGATAGCTGTATTTTTCACCAGAGTTTTTGGCACCTACTGTGAGCACACGAGGCGTGTGCAATTGCGGGTTGCGGAGGATCGGCATCCTCCGGCTACGCAAAGATCTGCCATCTGGAGGATTCTGTGCCCAGTAACGGCATCCTGCTCTACTGCTGCTAACTCAGGTGGCAGCGTGGAACTTCCGGCGCAATTCCGAGGTCGTGACAAGGCCTTCACGAGGGAAGCACGAGGGGATCACCTCGGATTGAAGTTAGAGCGACTTGCATTAGCCTTCATCCACCCCACTGAACCACTTGAGGTTGTTTCTTTTCATGGTAAATCATCGTTGTTTGTAGCGATCAGTTTCATGTAGCATACATTCCCATTTCAAAGATGCACAATTACTCCGGTATGCTGTATTTTTGATTGTCTGTGCATCAAATATATCTATTGACCAGATTTATACTTACAATAATTGTGTGAATATGCGATGCACCTTTTGTTTGTACTGATTAAAACATGCATCGTAAAACTGTCTGATATTTATATAGAATAGTCTCCGTAGAGGAGAAAACTCATCTGGAGGAATCATGCTAAAACAACTGTCAGTTGTTTTAAGCCCATTTGCACATAGAAGTAGATACGCTTCTATTGCGCAAAGATCGATATTGTTACTGGTGATCACGCTTATTTGCGGTTGCCAGCTCTGGGGTGGGTCTTATGGCTCCATTATTCAGACAAGCATAAATGGTAACCGTTTCATAGATAGTCCAAAACCTGTTTCGTTTCAGCGCTGTATGGCAATGTGGAATCTGCACTCAGTGACAGCGTGGTGGTGATCACCTCCTCCGTGTCTGTAACTGATGATCTGGCACCATCCATCCCCACGCTCTCCATCGGCCCCAATCCATTCACCTCCCTCACCGTAATCCGCTATTACATACTAAAGTCCACCAAAGTACAGCTCATAGTCTATAACCTACGTGGCCAAAAGGTGCGGACTCTCGAAGCGGACACCAAAACAGCCGGGGAGCATGTTTTAGCATGGGAAGGATGTGACGACAATGCCCAGCCTGTATCATCAGGGGTCTATTTCCTCCGCTTGTTGGCAGATGGCAAGGAATGCTACCGTCAGAAACTGGTACTGGTAAAGTGAGGTTGTTATTGTTTTTTCGTGTTTGAAAGCTTGATCTGGAGTTCATGTAAAAGACCGCTGCCAATCGAATTGACAGCGGTCATTCTTATATAGACTGTATACTTTGTTATCTTGGGTTATTGATTGCGGCAATTGCTGCAGCGACGCGAGCAATCGGTACACGGTAAGGTGAGCAACTCACATAGTTCATGCCAACTTCATGGCAGAATATTACGGAAGTAGGTTCTCCACCATGTTCTCCGCAAATACCGACCTTGAGGTTGGGTCTGGTGCTGCGGCCGCGTTCGGTAGCCATCTTTACCAATTGACCGACGCCTTCCTGATCCAGGATCTGGAAAGGATCGTTTTTCAGCAAACCTTTTGCCATATATATGGGCAAGAAGCTTCCGGCATCGTCACGGGAATAACCAAAGGTCATCTGGGTAAGATCGTTGGTACCAAAGGAGAAGAACTCAGCGAATTCAGCTACTTTATCAGCTGTTAAAGCGGCTCTGGGTATCTCGATCATAGTTCCGACCATGTAATCAATTCTATCGTTTCTTTCAGCAAAGACTTGCTCTGCTGTAGTGCGGATAATATCTTCCTGCATCTTGAATTCGGCAACTGTACCGATCAGCGGAACCATGATTTCCGGGTAAGGATCAAATCCCTTTTTCTTTGCATCGAGAGCAGCTTCAATGATAGCTCTGGCTTGCATTTCTGTGATTTCGGGATAGGTATTACCCAAACGGCAACCACGATGACCCAGCATAGGGTTAAACTCGTGCAGTGATTCCACACGGGCTCTTACTTTCTTCACATCGATACCCATCTCGATAGCCATTTCTTCCTGGTTTTTGGCTTCGTTTGGCACAAACTCATGAAGAGGTGGATCCAGCAGGCGGATGGTTACGGGGAATCCGGTCATTGCTTCAAAGATACCTTCAAAGTCTTCACGTTGCATAGGAAGCAACTTTGCAAGGGCAGCACGACGTCCGGCTTCATCATCGGCAAGGATCATTTCACGCATGGCTTGAATTCTGATACCTTCAAAGAACATGTGTTCAGTACGGCAAAGGCCGATCCCTTTTGCACCAAAATTACGGGCTACGCGAGCATCTTTGGGAGAATCGGCATTGGTGCGAACTGCCATTTGGGTGAATTTTTCTGCCAGATCCATGATGGAACCAAAGTCACCACTCATTTCAGGGTCTTGAGTCTCAATCTTGCCTTCATACACGTTTCCGGTAGAACCATTGAGGGAGATCCAATCTCCTTCTTTGAAGACTTTGTCACCGATAGTCATGGTGCGGGCACGATAGTCTATCTGTATAGCTCCGGCACCGGAGACACAGCACTTACCCATACCACGAGCCACAACCGCTGCGTGAGAGGTCATACCGCCACGGGCAGTCAAGATACCTTTGGCAACGTTCATACCACGAAGATCTTCCGGAGAAGTCTCGATACGCACGAGTACGACTTTTTTGCCGGCAGTTACCCATTCTTCAGCTTCATCAGCGAAGAAGACTATCTGGCCAGTAGCAGCACCGGGTGATGCGGGTAAGCCTTTTGCCAATATCTCGGCTTTATCAAGGCCGGCACCTGTGAATACAGGGTGTAAAAGTTCATCTAATTTATTGGCTTCGATTCTGGCTAAAACGCCTTTTTCGTCCAATTTGCCCTCACGGAACAAGTCCATAGCGATTTTGACCATTGCAAAACCGGTACGCTTGCCATTACGGGTTTGAAGCATCCAGAGCTTACCTTCTTGAATAGTAAACTCTATGTCCTGCATGTCGTTGGCATGATCTTCCAGCTTTTGCTGAGCTGCAAAGAGCTCCAGGTAAACTGTTGGCATGGTTTCTTCCAAAGATGGGAAATCCTTTGCACGGTCTGCTTCGGTTACGCCGGCTAATTCTGCCCAGCGCTGAGAACCGATCAAAGTAATTTGTTGAGGTGTACGAATACCTGCGACCACGTCTTCACCCTGTGCATTGATGAGATATTCACCGTTAAAGAGGTCTTCACCGGTACCTGCATCACGAGAGAAGGCAACGCCTGTGGCACTGGATTCACCCATATTACCAAAGACCATAGCCTGGACATTGACGGCGGTTCCCCATTCTTCGGGGATATTGTTGAGGGCACGATACAGTTTGGCACGGTCGTTTTGCCAGCTATCAAATACTGCAAACACAGAGCCCCAAAGCTGTTCCCAAGGATCGCTCGGGAAGTCGTGTCCGGTATTGTCCTTGACCGCTTTTTTGAAGAGTCTTACCAGTTCCTTAAGATCTTCTGTAGTCAGATCGAGGTCGTTGGTGATACCTTTACTGGCTTTCACGTGGTGAATGATCACTTCAAATGGATCTTCTTCTTCTTTGCTGGTGGGTTTCAGACCCAGTACGACATCGCCATACATCTGTACAAAGCGACGATAGGAATCCCAGGCAAAGCGTTCATTATTGGTCTTTTTGATGATACCTTCTACGGCATCGTCGTTCATACCAAGATTGAGGATAGTATCCATCATACCTGGCATCGATGCTCTGGCACCGGAACGGACAGACATCAGCAGTGGGTTTTCATTTGAACCAAATTGCATTCCCATGATGTCTTCAACTTTCTTGACCGCAAGCTTCACTTCTTCGATCAATAACTCACGAACTTTAGCCTGTCCCTGCTGAATATATTCAGTACACACATCAGTTGTAATTGTAAATCCGGGGGGAACCGGAAGCCCGATCAAATTCATCTCGGCCAGGTTCGCACCTTTACCACCCAGAAGATTCTTCATGTTTGCTTTTCCTTCGGCTATTCCATTTCCGAAGAAATAAACTCTTTTTGTAGCAGTCATTTATCCTCCACATATTTTTGTTATAGTAACTTATGGACTTCAAACCAAAGTCCGGATTTTCTTGATTTTGTCAATAACTAAGTTTGGTGCATAAAAATAGGCCGCTCAGAGAACGGCCTGATCAGGATTTAATCAATAATACTATTTCATCAGCATCATTTTGCGAATTGCAGAGTATTTACCACTTATCATACGGTAGAAGTAAACGCCGCTACTTACCGAGCTGCCACTATTGTCCTTACCATCCCAAGTAACACTGAAGTAACCTGGAGTAGCGTGGTTTTTGGTGAAGCTACGGATGATCTGACCTTTTACGTTGTATACATCGATGGTGACATTTCCGGCTTCCTTCAAGCTATAACGCAGACTGGTTTGAGGATTGAAGGGGTTCGGATATGCACTCATCAAGACAGTAGATACAGGGATCTGAGGAACACCAGGGGTTTCTCCACTGGCAATAACTGATACCAACAACGGACCAGCATACTCGGTAGAGCCATCTAAAGCGACACTTTCCAGCCAATAGTAGTAGTTCGTATTGTTATCTACTTCATTATCTTTGAAGCTATAGCTGATCTGAGTACCAAGCTCGGTGCCACCTGCGATCAATTCGGAATTGACTCTCAGGGCAGTGTCCAGGTCACGAATTTCGCTACGCAGGACATTGTAACCGGAGTGGTTGGTTTCGGATTCCACAAGCCAATCGATCTGAACATACATCTCAGTATTGAAAACTGCAGTGAATGAGGACAATTCGACGGGAAGAGTGACACCTTCTCCCGAAGTACTGGAATACGTTTGGGCTGATGATAATACCGGTATGTTTGATATCCGAAGTGAGTTTAAAGCTCCGGATACATCATATGTGCCAAAGTACTTTGTTCCATTGAGGAAAATAGATGGCTGGTTACTAACTGTCCAAGGAAACCCTCCATCATCGATATCAGTCCAATAAAACGTAATAATTTTGTCGGATACAGTGGTACCGGAAATTATCCATGCACGTCCCATAGTACCTGAATCTGCTATTGTGTTAACTGATAGATTTGTGACCGTTACATTGTTTTCAGCGACACTAATATACTGAGCTACATCGATATAACCATCTGTAACTAATGTACTTCCGGATACACTTCCACCCGTCTTTGTAGTAGTTCCGTTAACCGTGAACACATAGCCGGACAGAGCGAAAGCACCATTGGTAAGAAATAAATTCCCGGATATTGATCTATTGGCATGTAGAGAAACACCATAAGAATTGTCGATGATCACATTGGTAGGTCCATAGGTAGCTGGAAAGCAATCATCGTCTGTATCTTGCCCCGGTACATTAGCTGCGTATTCCAGAGTTGCCCCCGGTGCGTAACTGAGAACAAACGTATTATCTTTAAATTCACCATTCATGTAGGTAAATCTGGTTGTTACAGTCAAATCGCTGGAAAGCAGTACATCTGCTCCACCTGTATGATTTATTACAATAGAATTGACAACTGCTGGCAGACCATTTGCCACCTGATTTTGAGGACCATAACCATAGAACATATAGTTTGCAGTTTCACTAAATACGATACCGCCTTCACATTGGATCAGACCATAATAATAGTTAGTATCTTCGGCTTCATCATATTCAACTAAGGACAGACCGTCAGAATTTTGGATTTCTATGCTGGCACCGGATGATAGCTCATAATTGCCGGAGCCATTAATATTGCCTCCCCTGTCGAGCATAGCCCCTGTTACGATTATAGATCCATTATTTATAATGTATCCTTTGAGTTCCAATACTCCTAAAACACTGATATCAGTTCCCGGTCCATCATTGATTGTTAGGATTTTGCCATCTTCTATGTATAGGGTTCCCCGAATAATCACTTGATCCGCAGTTCTTGAAGTAGCTAAAGTTATTCTATGGCCCTCTTGAATAGTGATCACCCCATTAAGATTAGTCGGGAAGTTAAAGGGATACAACACGGCATCGTAGTTTTTCCAGCCGGCAGGATCAGTAGTATAATACCTTTGCCAGTTTAATCGTGAACCCCAGTTTCCAGATTGTTTACTCCGGTAATCTCCGGCGTTTTGTGAGAAAAGTCCTACACAAACGAATACCAGTAAAAATAGTACGAATACTTTTTGTTTCATGGTTAGCCTCCAGATTTATGTATGCCCGTCGTTCCTTTGCACTTTATAATGCAAATCAAATGCCTTATAATCTACATATAAAATAATCAGTTTTCAGTCAAGATAAACATTTATTTTCAAATTCAGCGAAAAAATTAGCTTCTCCGAGCATCAATACGTTATGCCTTTGGTAATAAAGGATTAAGCAATATCTGCATTCTGTTAGCTCGACCCTAAACACTCCACATTCTATTGTTTCAAGAAACACCTTGCGCTGAACTGAGCACGGGCTGAACTGACTTTGGAGTTTGGCATTATGTTCATCCCCTGTCACTTATGACATAGATGATGCCAAATTATTGAAAACAATTCGGACTTTGCCCAAGCTGTTCCCAATTACTCATTTAGTCTCGCAGCTGCTTCAAGCAGGAGCAGAGTAATCAAATCATTGTTTGACTGTTGGTATGGTTCTGAATTCAAATGCAGCTATTGACAAAAACAGGGCTTTCAATTCTATTGCAACAAATAGATATACGGTAAATTAGGTAAAAAATGAGAAAATACATAGTATCCATAGTTGGTCGGCCAAATGTTGGCAAATCAACCCTCTTCAATCGATTATGCAAAAAACGTATTGCGATTGTGGATTTTGAAGCCGGAGTCACACGAGATAGAAAATACGAAGATGTAGAATGGAACGGCAAAGTGTTCAAAATGGTTGATACCGGCGGTATCGTTTTTGACTCTAATGAAGCCATCGATAAAATGATCAAGCATCAAGCTGTCCTTGCTATTGAAGAATCTGATCTTATCCTGTTTTTAGTTGATGCCCAGACCGGTGCTACCGATATAGACGTTGAAATTGCCAGAATGCTCTATCCTCATAGAGATTCAGTAATGATAGTAGCCAACAAAGTCGATAACGATAAGCACGAATGGGAGCTTTATGATTTCTTACAGTTAGGATTTGGTGACCCTTTCCCAATATCTGCCAGTCAAGGTCGCAATACAGGAAACTTCCTTGATGAATTGCTGAAATTTATCCCCAATACTTCCGATATCGATCCTGAAGCAGAAGTCCAAGAAATCACAAAAATTGCCGTTGTAGGAAAACCAAACGTTGGGAAATCATCCATTGTAAACAGGATGCTGGGTAGCGAGAAATTGATCGTGGACAATATCCCCGGAACGACTAGAGATTCGATCGACACTATGTTTAGGTTCAACGGAAAAGACTATATCTTGATCGATACTGCAGGATTACGACGCAAGACCAAAATTCATTATGGAGTCGAGTATTTTAGCTCGATGCGGACAATCGATTCTGTAGATCGTTGTAATACCGTGGTTTTGGTGCTGACTGCGGACGAACCAATCTCTATGCAAGACATCAAAATCGCCTCTTATGCCAAGCGTAATAACAAGGAAATTATGGTTGTCTTCAACAAATGGGATTTGGTAGAGAAAGACACACATACTACCAAGAAATTTATAGAAGACCTGCATTATCAAATGCCGTTTCTGCAGTTTGCTCCGGTTCAGTTTATGTCCGCAAAAACCGGACAGCGTATCAATCGAGTTATCGAACAGATAGTCCAAATCGAAGAAGAAAGCACAAAACGGATATCGACTTCGGAACTGAACCAGTTCATGGAAAAGGTTGTGGAGCATCGTCCTCCTACACATCCATCCGGAAAACATGTGCGAATCTATTACATCACTCAAGCGGCGGTTAAGCCTCCTACCTTCATCTTTTTCTGCAATAAGCCCTCCTTGATAATCGAGAATTACCGCAGATATTTACATAACCAAATCAGAGAAATGTTTGCCTTTGAAGGGGTTAGCATCAAGATGATATTTAAAGGTAGGAAAACCGATGAGTTGGATGAACTTAAGTAATATAGCGTACCTGCTCCCCCTTATCGCGGCCTATCTGATAGGTAGCATTCCGATGGGATTTCTCATGGGTAAGTTGTTTTTCAAATCCGATATCAGGACTTCAGGAAGTGGCAACATAGGAGCTACCAATGCTTTACGTAGCTTTGGCGTAGTTGCCGGTGTCATTGTGTTGTTACTTGATGCAGCTAAAGGATTTTTAGCTGTTTACATAGCAAAGACTCTATTCCCGGACGTCACTCCTATTATTATCCTGACAGGGGCTATGGTAGTGATCGGCCATGTATTCTCGTTGTTTCTCCGGTTTCGGGGTGGCAAAGGGGTTGCAACAGCAGCCGGAGTATTTGTAGCTTTGTCCTGGTTACCGCTATTACTGGCGTTAATGGTATTTATATTAATGACTTCACTCACTCGTTATGTCTCTGTGGGATCCATTTTGGGTGCAATTAGCCTGCAAATCTTTACAATAATACAGAGTATTCTACAGAACTCCAGTGATGTATATCTGGTGTTGTTTACATCACTTATTGTCTTACTAATCGTACTAAAACATCAGAGCAATCTGTCAAAACTGATTGCTGGAAACGAGAACAAAATCTCTTTTAAGAAAAAATAAGGATAGATTTGATGTGCGGAATCTTAGGTGTTTTTGGTTCAGATAAAGCTGCTCATATTGCTGCTTTGGGAATGTTTTCCGAACAACATCGAGGCCAGGAAAGCTGTGGCATGGCAGTGAGTGATGGCAAAGTAATACGGCTCCGGAAACGAATGGGATTAGTCAAAGAAGTATTTACTCCCGAGATGTTGAGTCAGTTACCCGGAAACATAGCCATAGGACATGTACGGTATCCTACGAAAGGCACTGCTACAGAGTTTAATTCTCAGCCGCATCTGGTAGAGACGTTATCGGGGCCTACATATGCTTTGGCTAGCAATGGAGATATCGTAAACTACAATTCGATCCGCCGGATGCTGGAAACGGAAAAGGTCTATTTTAATAGCGATAATGATGGTGAGCTATTGGTAAAATACATTGCTTACCAAATTGAAATCAAACAGCTCAATGTTTTAGATGCCATCAGACTACTCATGAAACATGTCCGGGGTGCGTTTTCCACTGTTCTTTCTACTCGAGATGAAATGTACATGTTCAGGGATCCATATTCTATTCGACCAATGGTCTGGGGGAAGACAAGCGAAGGTGTAGTGATAGTTGCTTCCGAAAGTTGTGCCCTCGATACACTCGATGTAATCGACCGTGGAGAAGTACCTGCTGCCGGTATCATTCGGGTTAATGAGAATGGAATTACCATTATCGAAAATGACCCGAATATGTACAGAGTAGGATCGTCCTGCAAACACTGCGTTTTTGAACATATCTATTTTTCTAGACCTGATAGTCATCACTTTGACGAAGATATCTACGTGGTACGAGAAAACATTGGTGCTTTATTAGCCGAAACAGATCAAGACTTAGGAATTGACTGTATTGTCCCGGTGCCTGATTCCTCCAATTTTATTGCTTCCGGCTATGCCAAGGCAAAGAACGTTCCGCTATCTATGGGTTTGATCCGTAACCACTATGTAGGCAGAACCTTTATCAAGCCGGAACAAACTATCCGTGACGAAAGCGTGAAACAAAAGTTTAACCTCCTTCCCAATTTCTTCAAGGATAAACGTGTTCTCTTGATTGATGATTCTATAGTACGTGGTACAACTATCAAGAAAATTGTTAAGATGATCATCAATGCGGGGGCAAAAGAAGTGCATCTACGGATTGGATCTCCCCAGGTAAAGTACTCTTGCTTTTATGGCATTGACACACCTAATAATCAAGAACTCGTAGCCAATAAATACTCTTTGGACGAAATCAGGAAAAATTCCGGGGTCAACAGCCTCAAACATA